>CAXTRX010000086.1:0-13226 GCA_964246785.1 uncultured Acetobacteraceae bacterium
CTGTTCGGCCACGTGCGCGGCGCCTTCACCGGCGCTACCAGCGAGGGCCGGGCTGGCCGGTTCGAGATGGCCCATGGCGGCACGCTGTGCCTGGACGAGATTGGCGAATTGCCGCTCGACCTGCAGCCGTTCTTGCTACGCGCTCTGGAGGAGGGTGTGATCTACCGCCTGGGCGACGGCCAGCCCCGCCCGGTGTCGGTGCGGCTGCTGTCGCTGACCAACCGCAACCTGCTTGACGAGGTGGCGGCGGGGCGATTCCGGCGGGATTTGTACCATCGCATCAGCGTCACCGCGATCCGGCCGCCACCCCTGCGTGAGCGAGACGGCGATGTCGAGCGACTGATCGCGCATTTCAACGCGGCGCTGTCCGTGCGGCACGACGTGCCGATGCGCCGCTTTGGGCCTGAGGTCATGCGGCTGATGACGGCCTATCACTGGCCCGGCAACGTGCGCGAGCTGCGCAACGTCGTCGAAAGCCAGTTGCTGATGGGTGAGACGCCGGATGTGAGGCTGGACGATCTGGCGTCCGGTCTGGCGTCCGAGCCCCTGCCGGCTGCGGCCGTATCGACGCCGGCCATGGCCGGGATGAGCCTGGACGCCGCCGAGCACGCCATCATCGCGGAGACGGTAAGGGCTTGCCTTGGCAACCTCACCGCGGCGGCACGCTCGCTCGGCGTGTCGCGCAGTACGCTCTACCGCAAGATGGAGCGCTACCGGGTCTGAAACCCGGATCAATCCAGTAAATCGGGCTCCTGCGCGGTTATCAGTTCCCAAAGCGGCTGGAAGCTGAGCAGCCCGGAGCGCGGACGACTGACCTGGCTTGCGGTCAGCGTAGCGGTCGCCGGATCAATCAGGATCGGCCGGCCGGCCGCTTCGGCTAAGAGCTGAGTCTGTGCAGCGTTATCCATGGAGATGAACCACCAGGCCGCCGCTTCCACCGTCTCGCCCACTGTCAGGATGCCGTGGTTACGCAGGATGACCGCTTTGTGCGACCCAAGCGCCTGGGCAATGCGACCACCCTCGCTCTGCTCCAGCACCACGCCGGAAAAATCGTCGAACAGCGCATGATCTTGGTAGAACTTGCAGGCATCCTGGGTCAGCGGATCCAGCAGGCGGCCCAATGTCGACCAAGCCTTGCCGTAGGTCGAGTGCGTGTGTGCGGCGGCGACCACATCCGGCCGGGCGGCATGGATGGCTGAGTGGATGGCGAACGCGGCGCGGTTTACCGGGCGGTCGCCTTCCACGACGGCGCCGGTGTGATCCACCCGGATCAGGTCGCGCACCCGGATCTGGCCAAAATGCTGGCCGAGCGGATTGACCCAGAAACTGTCGGTGTGTTCAGGGTCACGCGCGGTCACGTGGCCGGCGAGACCTTGATCAAAGCCGTAGCGGGCGAAGAGACGGAACGTGGCCGCCAAGCGCTGCTTGCGATGCAGCCGCTCTTCGGCAAAGGAGCGCACGGGCGCCGTGTCCTGCAACAGGCTGACGAAGTCGGGACCGAGGCGGGCGGCGGGTGTGTAGTTCATGCGGGGCTCTCCTGGCTCGTTCGACGGTCACCGGCGCAAAGTGGGCGACGACCAGCGCCAGAGCCGTCGGGTCGATGGTCCCATATTGGCCCGTGTCCATATCCAGGTCGAATCCAAGAATAAGGAAGCTAGGCTAATGACCGAACGCCCGGCGCTTCAAACTTGGACGATTTGTCACAACGCTCAAACACGTCGATTGGAAACTGGAACAAACTCGTCGCCGGCCGATGAAGCCAAAGCAAGCAGCCGGTAGCGACTATCCAAAATACTGGACAAGTGCCCTGATTACGCATCCTTATCCTGAGCTCTTGCTCATTATTACCGAATGCATGATAGTTTTGCGCAGTGGTGGAGGCGGTCACCCGGACGGCCATTCGCAACAGGAGCGCCCATGCTGCCGCAAACCACACTGTCGCGGGTCCATCAATCCTGGCTCGCCCACCACGAACGTGGAATGCTTGTCTGGCTGGCTCGCCATCTGCCGAGTTGGGTCAAGCCGGACCACTTGACGCTACTGGGGCTTGGCGGGGCGCTCATGTGCGGACTGTCATACCCAGCTTCGGGACAATGGCCCGCTATGCTGTGGTTGGCGTGCGCCGGCCTTCTTCTCAACTGGTTTGGCGATTCGCTGGATGGCAGCCTGGCGCGGGTGCGCGGCATCGAGCGGCCGAGCTACGGGTTTTTTATTGACCACACGTCTGACGTTCTCTCGCAGATCATGATCTTCTTCGGCTTGGGTCTGTCGCCCCATATGCGCTTCGACATGGCTTGTCTGGCTCTGCTCAGCTATTGGCTGGCCGCGCTTTACACGTTCATCCGCGCCGTCGCGACGCGCGTTTTCCAGATCAGCTATTTCGGCATCGGGCCGACAGAAATTCGACTGGGCCTGCTTGCCTACACATTAGGCTTGATCGTGATCGAGCCGATCCGGGTGGCCACACCAATCGGATCCCTATCACCAATCGATGGCTTTGTGCTCGTCACGTTCTTTGTCGTGTTGATCGTGTTCATCACATCGGGCTGGGCCGAAGCGCAGCGGCTCGGGGCCATTGAGCCGGCTGTCCGAGACCTTGCTGACCCGCTGCCGCGAAAGGCATTCCAAGAACCGTCCTAGTCTCTTGCCGCCCGCCATCCTGCACGACGTGCTGCGCCTGCTGCTGGGCGCCAGCGGACGCACGCCCCGTGGCATAGATCGTGTTGATCTCGGCTACGCCCGCTATCTGTTTAAAACCTGGCGTGGCGATTGCTTTGGCGTGCTGCCGACCCCCTGGGGCACCCGGCTTTACGAGCGCACGCGGGTGTTGCGGGGGCTGGACGCCCTGGAGCGCTTGTGGCGGGAGGACGCCGATGCCGCCGCCGATCCGGCGATGGCCCAGGTACGGCGACGTTTGGCGGGATCCAACAACACGGCCGTGTTGGCGAGCCTTGAACCGCGCGCGGTCAAAACAGGCGGTTTGGGCGGCCTTCGAGCCATGTTCGGCGACACGGGCCTACACGCCGGCCGCCGGGCTGTCGCCCATGCACCCCGCGGTTCCATTTATCTCAACATCGGCCAATTGGGATGGGCAGCTCCGTGGAGCACGCAGTGGCTGGGCCGCCGCGGCGACATCAAGCCCGTCTTCCTGCTGCACGACACCATCCCCATCGAACGGCGCGACCTGGTCTCGAGATCAGGTCATTGGACGCACCGGATGATGCTGCGGACCGCGGCGCGTCACGCCGCCGGCCTCATTGTGACAACCGATAGCGCCGGCCAGTCGGTACTGTCAGCCCTGCGCGCCAGGGGGCATCCAACCGTGCCGACCGCCCGCCTGCCGCTGCCGGTGGCGGCGGTATTCCTTTCGGGTGCGGCCGCGGATGCTGAATTGGCGACGCGATCTTATTTCCTGGTCTGCGGCGCCATCGAACCGCGGAAGAACCTGCTGATGCTGCTGCAAGTCTGGCAGACCCTCGTCGCCCAATTGGGGCCGCTGGCACCCAAGCTGGTGATCGCCGGGTCACTGGCGCATGGCGGCCGTCCCATCCTGCAGCGCATTGCCGCCTGCACTGCGGTACGCGACCACGTCATCGTCGTGGCCCATCTATCGAGCCCAGCGCTGCGGCAATTGATGGCGCATGCCAAGGCGCTGTTGATGCCCTCGCTCGCCGAAGGTTTCGGTTTGCCGATCATTGAGGCGCTGACGCTCGGCACGCCGGTGCTCGCCTCGGCGCTGCCAGCCCACCAGGAAGTCGGCGGTACGCTGGCGGTCTATCTCACGCCCCATGACGAAGCGGCCTGGGGCGCTGAAATCATCAGACTAGTCGAGGACGGCGCATACCTGGCACATCTGCGGGCACGCTGCGCCGACTATCATCCGCTGACGGCAGCGCAGTATTTCGCTGGCGCTGCCAATTTTCTCGAGGGATTGGGATGATGGGCGCCAGTCAACGCGCCAGCACCAGCATCCAATCGACATTGGGTGGCCCAGCCAACACGCTCTCCGGCGTTGTCGGCGTCACACCGGTCAGCGGGTCAATCGCCGCGATTGCGAAGCCTTGCTCACAGATTTGCCGCAGAAAGCCAGCCGGGTCGGCATAGCGGCCGCTGGTGAATTCTAAAAAGATCGTCAGCGGCGCGCGGCGTGCGAGCAGTTGGCTCATGCCCTGCCAAATCGACAATTCGGCGCCTTCGGCATCGATTTTAATGAAGTCGACGCGACTGTCCTGAAACACCGCATCGAGTGTGGTGGTCAGCAGGGTCCCCGCTCCGCCGGCGCCATCCTGGGACTCTGCCGCCAGAATGTGGCCGTTTTTCGGCTCGCCCTCCGGCACCATCAGCCGCACCTGCGTGCCGACGCGGTCAGCGAGTGGGGCTGCGTGCAGCCTCGTGCGTTCCGCATAGCCGTTCACGGCAACCGATTGGCGGAGGCGGCGCATCAGCGCTGTGTTCGGCTCGAAGGCGTGCACCGATCCGGCCCCGCCAACCAAGTCGGCCAAGAGCAGGGTGTAGTAACCAAGATTGGCGCCGACATCGACGGCGACCATCGACGCACCCACGAAGCCGAGCATGGCCTCGGTGACCCACATCTCCCAATAGCCATCGAGCAGCAGATGGCTGGAAAGGCCGATATCGCCGGTATCCACATAGGCCTTGTAGCGGCCGAGGACTCGGCAGAGGGCGGTGTCGTTGCCTAAATAGGCGTTGGTGCAGAGCTGCCGAATGGTCGCCTCGTTCAACTGGCGGGGTCGACGGCGCAGGTCGCCGAGGTCGAATAGCACGCCGGGGGCGGGCGCGAGCCGCAAGGTGGAGGTGACCTGCTCTCCCGCCGCGCGCATGACCCGTCCTACCGCCCCTTCCGTACGTCCAGCGGGGGCGATTTCGGTTTCAAGGCGCTGCTTGCGAAACATCGATATCCCATTCTGTCTGGATCCACTGGCCGCAGGCCCGGCCACCTGTGCTCGCGCCCGTAAGGCCGACGCGTTGCGAAGCTGTTGATGCCGCGGCATGATCGTCATCACGCCGAGGTTGCATCATGACCATTTTCCCGCTGCGCCGCCTCAGACTCGTCAAGGTGGGGCAGGGTCCATCGCCAAGGCGCGCTGACAGCAATTGCGATCTGCCCGACGCGTGCGCATCGCGCTCCTGACCTTCGAGGCGTTGGCCTCGGCCGCACCGGTGCGCCGTTTTGTTGCAAGCTGTCCCGACCGCATCGCGCTCGTGGCCTTGTCCGATCCAATGCTGGCCCACCCGGCGCTGGAGATGCGTCGGACCTGGCACATGCTGCGGCGTGGCGGCCCGCGCTTCGTGCCTTATCTGTTGGCCAATTTCGTGCTGCCGCGCATTGCCGGGTTGGTGTGGCGGCGGTCGGACGGTCCACCGGCGCGCATGCCAATGGCTGGGCTTTGTGCCCGTCTTGGCGTTCCCGTCTGCACCGTGCCCGACGTCAACGGGTCGGCATTCCAAGCTCAATTGGCAGCCAGCGGCGCCGAGCTGATCGTCACATTCCATTGCGACCAGATCCTCTCGGCGGCCACCATCGCCGCCGTGCCGCGCGGCGGCGTGAACGTGCATGCTGGCCCATTGCCGGCGCAGCGCGGCCCGGTTCCCACCATCCACGCGCTGCTGACCGATCCGCCACAATTCGGCATCACCATCCACCGCTTGGTGCCGCGCATTGATGCCGGCGCAATTCTGGCCCAGCGCCACGTCGACCTGCCGCATCGCACCTCCGCCCTGGCGGCGGCGCGGCTGCTGCACCAGGCGGGACGGAAGCTGCTGGTGCAGACTCTGGACGACATCGCCGCGGGTACAACAGTCGAGCATGAGATGGCGACGTTGCCCTATTGCGGCTTCCCAACCGCCGCAATGCTGCGACGCTTGGCGCGGTCGGGCCGGCAGGTCGTGGCATGGCGCGACCTGCCGCTCGCGTTGCGCACGCCGGTCTGAGACGGCTTTCAACCAGCGCCACCAAGCACGGCGGCATAGAGGCTGCGTATACGCGTTTGGTACTGAGCCATGCTGAACGCCTCCGCCCGCACCCGGCCGCGCTGCGACAATTCGGCCAACAGATCGGTGTCGTTATCGAGCATGCGGATGGCGCGAGCCATCGAGCCAATATCGTTTGGATCCACCAGCAGCGCCGCATCGCCCGCCACCTCCGGCAAGGAGGTGCGGTCGGACGTCATCACCGGGGTGCCAACGGTCATCGCCTCCAACACCGGCAGGCCGAACCCCTCGAACACCGAGGGGAACAGCAGCGCCCGGGCACCGCGCAGCAGCAGCACGAGTTGCTCGGCCGGCAGATAGGTGATGCGCCGCACCTGCCGGAACGCCGAGACGGTTTGCTCGGCGATGCGCCAGCCGCTGAAGCGAATGTCGTTTATCCGCTCATGATCGGCCTGGTTCTGCCAGCCATCGCCGCCGGCCACGACCAAAGTGCGGCGGCTGCCCGAGGCGGCGAAGGCGTCAATCAGCCGGGCCACGTTCTTCTTCGGTTCCAGTGCGCCGATGAACAGGTAGTATTCGCCGGGATCCAGGCCGAATAAATTGCTGACCTGCTCCACCACTTCGGCGGCGGAAGGCAGCAGCGCCCGCGGCGGCAACGTGATCGCCTGGTAGGTGTTGGTGATGCGATGCTCCGGCACGTTGAACAGCGCCATGATGTCGCGTTTGGAAAACTCTGAAACCGTGACGATGTGGTCGGCGGCCGCGAGCTGCTTCTGCACGAGCCGGTAAAAATACCGCTTGTTGTCGAGCGTCATGAACGGCAGGCGCAGCGGCACCAGATCATGGATGGTAACGATGTTGGGGCAGCCCTTCACCCGCACCGGCAGCGGATGGGTGGCGTGGAACAGCACTGGCGCCTGCGGCATGCGGATAGCGACGAAACGGCCATAGGCATAAAAATGTGCGCGCGCGATCTCGAACAGCCGGCGTGCGACGTAGGTGCGGTCGAATGCCGGCACGCTGCCTGACGGTAGAAGCACGGCGCCTGCGCGCGGCAGGAGGCGAGGGCGGATCCCAAACGGCGCCCGCAGCAAGCCTGTCGCCGTGCTGGTGAACGGTTCCAGCCAAGGATAGCGGGGCGTCGAACGATGGTCGAACAATGCGACCTCGGCGAGCAACGGATTGGCCGGGTTGATCGCGACATCGGTGCTCAGCAGCGCATCGGCGGCAAAACCCTCCTGCCGGGCCGCGGCTGCAAGGTTGCGCGCATACGTCGCAATCCCAGTGCCCATGCGATAGGCTTGGTTGCTTTGGTCGAACAAGACAGTGCGGGTCAAGGCAAGCCGATGCTCGCGCTGCAGGATGGATACGGCATTGGCAGCATATCTCCGGGCGGCGTGCGTGCCGATCATCGCCCGCGGAAGTATCCTTTCGCATGGGCCCGACGCATCGCCAAGGGCGGCTGTTGACCCATCGTTCCCAAGCCAATAAGCACAGCAGCAGCATGCTCGTGAAATCAAGCAACTGGACGGATTTGCTTGATGCACGCCGGCTCCATCGTAAATGGTCTGTGGGCGTCATGGGGGCTATGCTCGCCATGCTGGCGGGCTGTTCGACCCTGCCGCGCTCCGGTCCGTATCGCAGCGACATGCTTGCCGGCGGCAGGGCAGTGCCGGGGCAGGTGGCGGTCGTCGAACTCGATCAAGCCACCGCCGATTCGTTGGCAACCATCAAAGAGCCAACGCTCCAGGGCGTGTTCGGCGATTATCGCCCGGCCGGGCGGCAGCAGATTGGCATTGGCGACTCGGTGCAGATCACCCTGTGGGAGGCCGCACCCGGTGGCTTATTCTCAAGTCCCGCGGTGGACCGCACTACGCCTGGCGCTCGCAGTGCAACCATCCCCGACCAGGTGGTGGCACGGGATGGCGCCATTACCGTGCCCTTTGCTGGCCGTATTGCCGTCACCGGCCGCACGCCGCCACAGGTCGAGGAGGAGATCAATGCACGGCTCGCCGATAAGGCGATCAACCCGCAAGCTCTCGTCACGGTAACCCGCAACGTCAGCAACAACGTCACCGTGGTGGGGGAAGTCGGCCCTGGTGCCCGCGTGCCGCTGAGTGTGCGCGGCGAGCGGCTGCTCGATGTTGTAGCAAGTGCGGGGGGCATTCGCGCGCCGGTCAGCGACATTACCGTGGCGCTGTCGCGGGGCCAACGGACGGTGCGAATCCCGTTGCAAGAGGTACTCGATACCCCGCGGGAGAACATCTACCTGCGCCCCGACGACGAATTGGTGCTGATCCGCGATCCGCAATCAATCTCCGTTATGGGTGCAACAGGCCGCAACAATGTGGTGCCCTTCGAGACGATGCGGTTGACGCTGAACGAGGCCCTGGCGAAATCTGGCGGCCTCCTGGACAGCCTTGCCGATCCCAACGCGGTGTTTGTCCTGCGGTTTGAACCGGCGCAAGCAATGCGCCTGCTGCCCCAGGTGCAAGTGCCGGTCACGCCAGACGGCCTAGTGCCGGTGATTTACCACATCAACATGCGCGAACCGGTTGCCCTGTTCGTGGCGCAGCATTTTGCCATGCGCAATAAGGATATTTTGTATGTGTCGGACGCGCCGATCACCGATATCCAGAAGCTCTTCGGGCTCTTCAACCAGCTCGTGGCGCCGGCCGTCACCGGCTTGACGATCAACAACGTCAATCCATGAGGCAACAGCTTCCCCGTATCTTGGATTGGTGGCCTATGGGGACGGTGTGATGGAGTTGCTGCTCGTCGGGTTGCCAGGCGCGCGGTTTCGCTGGCTGCACCATCACCTCCAAGCGCTCGCCCCGTCGTTCATACCGGCTGGCGCCGAGGCGTTATCCACAGTGCCTACTGATGCGCCCATGATGCTGCGCGCCGCCTACCATCTCGACGAGGCCTGGGCAGACGCTTTGCGCCAAGGCAGCGCGCGCGGGATCGTCGTGCTTGAGCAACCCGAATTAGCTTTTGATGAGCTGCGCCAGCAGGGGGTAGCGCCGATCGACGCGCTACGCACGCTCGTTGCAACGGCCATGCCCTTCGGCGCGCTAAGTGGCTGCGACTCGGTGCTAATGCTGGACGCAACCGACTGGGGAGACACGGCGGCAACCGGGCGCCGCATTCTGCACCACTCCGGCTGGGACATCGCTGAAGACCGTGCGCAGGTTTGGCTTGAGAATTTTGCCGCCACTGAGCCGCCACAGCGCCAACCCGTGCTTGATCCACAGGATGCTGCGCTACTGGCGCCGGTATTGCAGCCGGCACTGCACCATGCTGCCACCGGGCTGCGCCAACCGGTCGTCTGGCCGCGGGGCTGCCTGCGCTGGGGTGACCAACCGGAGGAGCCGGCCCCGCGCGTAGTCGAACTGACTGGCTGGTCCCGTATCCTGGTTTTCGGCCCTTATTTGCCGTTGCCGCCGGGCGACTGGACGATGCGGACGGTGCTCGCCTTCTCGCCCGCCGCACGTGAGGCACGGCTGACGCTCGAACTGCGTGGCCAGGAGGTGATCGGCCGCTGCCGCTTCACCGTTGAGCGGCCAGGCTTGTTTGCCGCGGTGATGCGCGTGACGATCCCATCGCCGCACCACGCCCTGGAACTGCAGCTACGCCTTGATCACGGCGTGATCGAGGGATGCCTCGGCATAGACCATGTCGGCTTCATCCCGCAGGAGCCGCAGAACGCTCAGAGCGTCGCGTAAATCCCAGTTGCGGTTCGCAGGTCGGTGAACACCCGGCCGCGGCCGTTCTTGAGCACCAACGCGTGGGTGCAGTAGTTCTCGACGATGTCAGGGGCATGTACCGCCAGGATCATGCTGTGGTCGCGGCGCCGCTCAAAAATCTCGCGCAGGCATTTGCGTTGAAAACGCTGATCGCCGACGACGATCACCTCGTCAATCAACAAGCATTCGAAATCGAGCGCCAATGACAGGCCAAGCGCCAGCCGGGCGCTCATGCCGGAGGAGTAGACACGCACCGGCTCGTGCAAATGGTCGCCGAGCTCGGAAAAGTCGGCGACATAGTCCAGCACCTCGCGTAGGTCAGCCTTGTAGATCGAGGCGATGAAACGGACGTTGTCATAACCCGTCATCTCGCCAGCGAACCCGCCGCTGAGGCCAAGCGGCCAAGACAGCCCCAACCCGCGGTGGATGTGGCCGCCAGTAGGGCGCTGCATGCCCGCCAGCAGCCGGATGAGGGTGGATTTGCCGGCCCCGTTGCCGCCCAGCACAGCCATCCGCTCGCCGAGGCCTACGCGAAAGCTGACGCCATCGAGCACGCGGCGCATACCGTGATCGGTTCGCACGTCAAACACCACATCCTGCGCCACCACGGCCCGCTCAACGGCAGCACGGCTTTGGGCGACCGAGCGAGAGCGGCCGCGAAGGGCTGCCATCACGCCGGCTGCAACCCCGGACGGGTGGTGGCTGGCGCCTGCGGACGGAACAACCAGAAAACCGTCAAGCCGACGAGCGCTGTCACCGCGACCCAGATGACACGGTGTGGGTAGCGTGGTTCGTCGGCAACATGGGGGGCGACCACCTGCTCCAGGTAGGCCTGCTGGCGTTCAGCATCCAGCCGCGCCGTCTCCAGCATGGTCAGGGCGGAGACGAAGGTCTGCTCGGCAAAGCTGCGCTCCAGCAGCAGGCGCTCATAGGCCGCCACGCGAGGCGCCAACGAAGCGCCACCACCGGCGAGCACGCCACGCTCCTGGTCGATCTGGCTCTGCAGCGCCTTGATGCGGCCACGCAGCGGCGCGATCTGCGGGCTATTGGGCGAGGCCTGGATCGCCACATCGAGCCGGGCGGCGGTTTCGACCAATTGTTCGGTCAGGGTCGTGATGGTGGACAACACCGTTTGCGAGAGCTTGAGCGGGTCGATCACCTGCTCGCGGTTGCGGAACTCGGTCATGCGATCCTGCGCCGCCAAAGCTTCGGCCCGGCTGCGCGCCACCTCGTCGTTGGCCACGTGGATCGCATCAGCGCGCGCACGCTGGTCCAAGCGATTGAGCAGCGACTCCGCCGCTGTAATCAACACACCGGCCATGCGCTGTGCATCGTCGGCGCGAAACGCCTGCACGCGCAGCGTGCTGAGATTGGTGCTGCTGTCGTAATCCAGCGAAACGAGTGATTTGTAGTAGTCGAACAAATCCTCCCCGCTCTGGCCGTTCAGCGGCCCTGGAAAACGCCAAACCGGGTCGGCAATGGCGGGGACGGCAGCGGCGCGCAGATCAATCGCCTGGCCAAGCCGCTCGAGCGCGTCACGCGACAGGATGAAATCCCGCACAGCGTAGGAATCTTCGTCGCCGCCGCTCTTCGGCAGGTCCGAGACCGACGCCGCCGCCGCCGTGTTCAGCCGCCCGCTGACGTTCGGCATGCGCACCACGAAGCGCGCCTCGGAGACATAGCGGCTGGCCGCAAACACTCCGAAATAGGTGGCCGCCAGAGCGGTCGGCAGCACCACAAGCAGCAACAAACGCAGCAGTGTGCGCCATTGGATCCGCGGGCGGGAAGAGCGCGCACGCTGCGGGCTGGCCAAGTCGACCAGGATGACGTCGGTCCAGGCGTCAAAAGCTTCAGGAGGCATGTTCAGCCAACGTGACAGGGATGTGCCGCCAACGCTATCATCGTCATCATCGGAAGTCGAATGGCGTGCGGTCGGCCGCCGAACCAAGCGGGGACCATGGGCAGAATCAAGGATGAGACCCGGTGGCGCGAGCGCCTCGCTCCTGGCGCCGGCGCCACAGTGCCGCCCGGCGGGCTGTTTCCCGAGCCGCAGCCCCGCCGTCGGCCCAGGCGGGGCGGTCGCTGGCTGCGCCTGTTCGTGGTGCTGCTGCCGACGATCCTCGCTGCGGTCTATTTCGGCGCCGTCGCCGACGACCGCTACGTCTCAGAGGCACGGTTCATCATCCGCACCGCGTCCAAGCCCGCCAGCCAGCTCGGCGGCATCGGCGCGCTGTTGCAATTGGCCGGCCTGTCCCGCTCGCAAGACGACGCTTTCGCCGTGCGCGACTACCTGACCTCCCGCGATGCGCTGCGGGCGCTGAGCGGGCAGATGGACCTTCGCGCGGTCTATCACCGCGACGACGCCGACTTGCCAACCCGGTATCCCTCACTGATCTACCCGGCGACGCAGGAGGGGCTGTATCGCTATTTCCAGCAGCGCTTGTCGGTCGTGGTGAACCTGGATAGCGGCTTGGCGACCGTGCAGGTGGAGGCGTTTGACGCGGCCGATGCGCAACGCGTGGCGGCCGCCATGCTCGAGCTGGGCGAGGGCCTGGTGAACCGGCTGAACGAACGCATGCGCCGCGACACCATCCATGTCGCCGCCGACGAGGTGCAGCGCGCGCAGGAACGCCGGGTCGCGGCGGAGGTGGCGGTCACCGCGTTCCGCAACAAGGTGCTGATGCTCGATCCGGGCAACAGTTCGACGATGGTGGTGGAGGTGATCGGCAAGCTCGCCGGGTCTGAGGCCGAGACGCGGGCGCAGATCGCGGAGATGCGCAGCAATGCGCCGAACAGCCCGCAGTTGAAGCCGCTGCTCGAGGAGGCGGCGGCGCTGAAGCATCAGATCGAGGTGGAGCGCGACCGGGTCGGCAGCGCGTCGGACGGGTTGGCCGACAAGATTGCCGCTTATGAACGGCTGGTGCTGGAGCAGGATTTTGCCACCCGGTTGCTGGCGCAGTCGATGACCGCACTTGAGGCGGCGCGGACCGATGCGAGGCGGCAGGAGCTGTTCCTGGAGCGGATCGTCGAGCCGGGGCTGGCGGACGAGGCAATCCGACCGCATCGGATTACGCTGGTGCTGACGGTGTTCGGCTTCAACGTGCTGGGGGCGGGGCTGCTATGGCTGCTCGGCACCGGGCTGCGAGAGCATGCGGCGCGCGATCAGGCGATCTGGACGCGGTCTCGCACCCGGTAGATTGCGGCGGCGCCGAGGATGGTGAGGGCGGCGGACCAGGCGGCGAGATACCAGGGGTCGTAGTGGGTCGGCACGCCGGGTCCGAAGAAGCCGGCGCGGAACATCTCGTAGCAATGCACCATTGGGTTGAGTAGCAGAAGGTGTTGGATCGATGGCGGCATCCAATCGACCATGTAGAATGCACCAGAGACGGGCAACGATAGGTACTGCAAAGGCTGAATAAACTTGTCCGCCGGTTCCCAGTACTCGGTCCAGGCACACGCCAACAGTGCAACGCCTCCAAATAGCCATCCAGTAAAAAGCCATCCGGCGAGAGTCAATGGCCAGTTCTG
>CAXTRX010000087.1:0-13003 GCA_964246785.1 uncultured Acetobacteraceae bacterium
GGCTTGGTTTCAGCGTCAGTTTTATTGCGCCCGGCCTGGAGGGCGGGCCGGCGGCGGAGGCGCTCGCGGCGGCAGGGATCGTGCCCTATCACTCGCCGGGGACTGGGTCGGTGGAGGAGGTGCTGCGAAGGGAAGCAGGCGGGTTTGCGCTGGTGTATCTGCACCGGGTCGGCAACACGCGCTACCTGCCGCTGGTCCGCCACTACCAGCCGCGGGCCAGGGTGGTGTATTGCGTGGCCGACTTGCACCACCTGCGTTTGGCGCGCCAGGCTGAGGCGGAGCAGCGGCCGGAGTTGGCGCAAGCCAGCCAGCAGGTTCGGCGGGCTGAGCTTTCCGCCGCCGGCCTGGCGGACGCCGTGATCACGCATTCCTGCTACGAGGCTGCGCTGTTGCGGCAGGACGTACCCGACGCGCTTGTGCATGTGGTGCCATGGGCGTTGGCGGCAAACCCGGTGCGTGCGCCCTTTGCCGAGCGCCGCGGCTTGGCCTTTGTCGGCAGCTTCGGCCATGCCCCCAACCTGGACGCGGCTTGGTGGCTGCTGCAGGAGATCCTGCCGTTGCTGCGGGCCCAGGCACCTGGGCTGGAGTGCCTGATTGCGGGAAGCGAGATGCCGGACAGCCTGCTTGCCGCCGAGCGGCCTGGCGTTCGCATGCTGGGGCAGGTGGCGGAGCTTTCCAGCGTGTTCGACCAGGTGCGGCTGACGGTGGCGCCGCTCAGCTACGGGGCGGGCGTGAAGGGCAAGGTGCTGGACAGCCTGGCGGCGGGGCTGCCTTGTGCCTGCAGCGGCGTTGCGGCCGAAGGGCTGGACCTGCCGGAAACGCTGCGCGGCACCGTGGCTGATACAGCGGCCGGGCTGGTGGACGTCATCCTACGCCTGCATGAGGATGACGCGTTCAACGCTGCCTGCGCCTCGGCCGGTTTGTTGTTTATTGAAACCCAGTGGTCGCAAGCGCGGCTGGACGCGTTGATGCGGGCGGTGGTGCAGCCTGCTGCTGCTTGACGCAGCGATGGAGGGTGTCGTGTCGAACGAGCGCAGCTTGGCGGCAGAGGTGATGGAAGGCGTGGGGCTCATCACCATCAACGCGCCCAGCACCAACGCGGCGACCGAGGCAACTTGGTCGGCCTTGAGGCACGCGCTGGAACGGTGTGCCGAGGATGCGGCGGTGCGGGTGGTGGTCATCACGGGCGCCGGGCACATGGCGTTCGTGACGGACCCCGTTCCCGTCGAGATGGGAGCGCAGGCCAGCTACGACGAAGCGGCTCGGCATGGTCTTGCAGCGCTGGCGGCGTTTCCTAAGCCCAGCATCGCCCGGGTTCGCGGGGATTGCGTTGGCGCGGGCACGTTGCTCGCGCTGTATTGCGACATCGTGGTCGCAGCGCGCGACAGTGCGTTTTCCGTCCCTGGCGCGCGTTGGGGTGCTGCCCACACTGGCAGCCGGCTAGAGGCGGAGGAAGGGTTGCGTCTCAGCCTCGTCACCCTGGTGACTGCAGATGCCGATTTGTCGAACACGGTTGTGGAGCTGGCCCAGGCCATCGGCGACAATGCGCCGCTGGCCTTGCGAGCGGCCAAGCGGATGGTTGCCAACCTGAACGACCCGGCGTTGCACGATGGGGTGGAACAGTGCCGCCGCAGCCAGGACTATGCCGATGCAATTGCCGCGTTGCGCCAAAGCCGACCCGTGCGCTTCCGCGGCTGTGGAGCGAACGCCGGTGCCGCATGAGTGGCCTCGACCGGACGTGGTGCAGCTTTGGCAATGGGATTTGGATGCGGGCAGCGATGCGCCGGGCGGCGGAGTTGATGCAGACCGCGCGCTGCTGTCGGCTGCCGAGCGGGCGCGGGCGGACCGGTTTTTGGTGGCGCATGGCGGGCGCCGGTTCACCGCTGGCCGGGCCGCTATGCGCCGGGTTCTGGCCGGCGTGGTCGGACTGCCGCCGGCGCAATTAGCGCTCTTCGAGGGTGACAAAGGCAAGCCGTATCTGCCTGCCGGCCCGGAGTTCAACCTGAGTCATAGCGGGCCGGTGGCGGTGTTTGCCCTGGCGGCGTTCCCGGTTGGTGTGGACGTGGAGCTATGCAGGCCGGTGGAGCGGGGCGTGGCGGATTTGGTGTTCACCGCGGCCGAACAGGCGGAGTGGGCAGCGTCAGGCTGGGCGGAGGCTGCGTTCTATCGCGGCTGGACGCGCAAGGAGGCGGTGCTGAAAGCCCGGGGCGACAGCCTGGGGCAGATGAAAAGCTTTGCCGTTTCGCTGGGCCACCCGGGCGTGCTGCGCGGCGAGCCGGCTTGGCAGATTGTGGACGTGGCGGTGGGCCACGGCTACGCAGCGGCCGTTGCGGCGCCCTGCCGCGGGTGGCGGCTGGAGTGGCCTCCCTCGCCCTCTGGGAAAGGGCCAGGGTGAGGGGTGCGACGCGCATGACCGTGTTTGTTGGCCCTCACCCAACCCTCTCCCAGACGGAGAGGGCTCATTGGACGCGTGAGGTGGTAGACGAGGCGGCGAGAATGACGCCAGCGACGGCAACCAGGCCAAAGGCCAACGCGCAAGCCCCGGACCAGCCAGCGGCGTGCCAGGCTGCCGTGCCAGCCAAGGATCCGAACGCTCCGCCGCCAAACACCCCAACCATGTAGACGGTGTTGACCCGGGCACGGATCGCCACTCCAAGCGCGAAAATGCGGGTTTGGTTGGCGATTTGGCCGCTCTGCATGCCGAAATCCAGCAAGTTGACGGCGATCACCAATGCCAGGATGGACGTGGCGCCGGCGCTCCCGGCAAGTGCGAACGCGGCGGCGGCGCAGACCACGGACGCCAAGTTGACCCAGCCCGACCCGACCCGGTCGGCCACCCGGCCCGCAAGCGGTGCCAGGATCGCGCCGGGCGCTCCCCACAAGCCGAACAGGCCGGTGGCGGCGACGCCAAGTCCGAACGCCGGCGATGCGAGATGGAACGCCAAGGTGGACCAAAACACGGAAAAGGCGCCGAACACGCAGAAGCCAAGTGCCATTGATATGCACAGCGGCCGGTGCGAAAGCAGCGGCAGCAAGGAGCGTAGCAACGACCCGTACGAGCGTGCGTCACCACGCGCGCCTGCCGGCAAGAATGGCGGCAACAGCAGTAGGAGCATGCCCGTCGTGGCGGCTGCCAGGAAGAACGGCGCCCGCCACGTCCCAGTGAGGGAGGCCACCGCGCCTGCTATGGTCCGGGACAACAGGATGCCCAGTATGAAGCCAGTCTGCAGCGCGGCGATCACCCGGCCACGGCGATCCGGCGCGACCAGCGAGGTGGCGAGCGGAACGAGGATCTGCGGCACTACGGTTGCGGCCGCGAACACCAGGCTTGCCGCGATCAGGACGAGGATGCCGGGCGCTGCGGCGGCCAGCAGCAATCCGGCCGTGGTCGCCAGGACAAGCCAGCGCAGCAGACGTTTCGGCTCGGCCACGTCGGCGAGCGGCACAAGCAGCAGGATGCCGAGCGCATAGCCAACCTGAGCGGCGACGGTCACGAGGGCGGCGGTTGGCTCGGCGACCCGGAAGCTCAGCGCAATCTCATGCAGCAGTGGCTGGCAGATGTAGAGGTTGCCAACCATGATCCCGCAGGTGAAAGCGTAGACAAACACAGTTCCGCGACGGCTTGCGCGAGGTGAAGCAGGGGCCAGGTCCGCTTCGTGACCCGCTGCGTCGGGTGGGCTCATCTTGCTCGAGGCTAGCGGTCGGCGTCGACCATGCGCCAGCTTGTGGTGACGTCGTCGAGCTTGTGCTTGAGATCGGGCGGCAAAGGCCCCTGTTCCGCTGCGGCCAGGCTGTCCGCCAGTTGCTCTGGACGGCTGGCGCCGATGATCGGGGCGGTGATTGCGGGATGCGACATGACCCATCGCATCGCCATGGTTGCCATGCTCATGGCCGCCTCCTTGGCAATGGTGCGCAAGGCTTCGATGGCCTCGAATTGCTGTGCGTGCCAGTAGCGTTCCTGGTAGCGCGCGCCGGCGGTGCCGAGCTGAAAGCGCGAGCCCTCTGGAGGTGCTGCCTGGTTACTGTGCTTGCCCGTCAGCAGGCCGCCAGCCAGCGGGTTGTACGGGATTACAGCGACAGACTCCTCGGCGCACAGCGGCAGCAGGTCGCGCTCGAAGCTGCGGAACAGCAGGTTATAGCGCGGTTGGACCGACTCGAAACGGATCAGCGAACGGGCCTCGCTGCGCCCGATAGCGCGCGCGAGCTTGTAGGCCGGCCAGTTCGACACGCCGACGTAACGCGCCTTGCCATGGCGCACCACCGTGTCAAGCGCCTCCAGCGCTTCGTCGATCGGGGTTTGCGGGTCGTAGCTGTGGAGCTGGTAGAGGTCGATGTAGTCGGTGCTGAGCCGGCGCAGCGAGGCATCGACGGCGTCCAGGATGTGCTTGCGCGACATGCCGCCGTCCCATGGCTTCGGCCCCATGGCGCCAACACACTTGGTGGCAAGCACGAATGCGTGGCGCTTGCCCTTCAACCAGCCGCCAACGATCTCCTCGGTGCGCCCGGCGGTGTTATGGCCGCCGCCCAAGGGATACACGTCGGCTGCGTCCAGGAAGTCGATGCCCCCGGCGGCTGCGGTGTCAAGGATGGCGTGGCTTTGTGCCTCGTCGCATTGCAGGCCAAAGGTCATTGTGCCCAGGCAGAGCTGCGAAACCTGCAAGCCGGTGCGGCCAAAAGGGGTATGCTGCATTATTGCTCCAAATGGCTGTTTGTGGCGGGCTGAGGCGTGCGTGTGGTCATCACCCAGCTCTCTCCACGGGTGCTTGTAATAGTGACACAGGGCCACCCTGAATGGGACCGCACTGACGAAGAGCGACTTCCCTGCATGAATACGTAGCCTGGATAGAAGTCTTGCACGGCCGTACGGTTGCGTCCGCCGGCATTAGCAACAGAGGTCCCATGGACTCCGCACCGAAGCCCCAGCTCAGCATCCGGATCGACCTCGCTGGTGGTGGGCGTGTCGGCCCGGGGAAGGTGGCGCTGCTGGAAGCGATCGGCCAGACCGGGTCGATCTCGGCGGCGGGGCGGGCGATGAAGATGTCGTATCGCCGGGCATGGCAACTGGTGGAGGAGCTGAACCAAACTCTTGGCAAGCCTGTGGTGGAGACGGCGGCGGGCGGTGCGGGCGGCGGCGGGGCGCGCCTGCCGGAGCCGGGCCGGGTGCTGGTGACGCGTTACCGGGCGGTGGAGCAGGCGGCGGCCGCTACGGCGCGGGCGCATCTTCTCGCGCTGGACCGGATTGTTGACCGCAAGCCGCACGGACGTTGAGCGGCCATCCCCCGCGTGCTAATCGTCCCTTACGGTCAGCATTTGCAAATCCTGTCCGAAAACGTCCAATCGAAGGCATCAAGCCACATCGAACCCCAGGGAGACTATCATGGTTGACAAGGTCCTTAGCGACATCGCCAAGGAAATCGCGATCCGTCCGCATTACGACAACTGGATTGGCGGCAAGTGGGTCCCGGCGGTGCGGGGACAGCATTTTGACAATCCCTCGCCGATCAACGGCCGGGTGATCTGCACCGTGGCGCGTTCGACGGCCGAAGACGTGGAACTCGCGCTGGATGCGGCGCATGCAGCCAGCCCGGCTTGGGGGCGCACATCCGCCATGGAGCGGGCCAATCTGCTGAACAAGATTGCCGACCGCATCGAAAGCCGGCTGTCCACGCTGGCGCTGGTGGAGGCGATCGACAATGGCAAGCCGATCCGCGAGACCACGCTGGCCGACCTGCCGCTGGCGATCGACCATTTCCGCTATTTCGCCGGCTGCATCCGCGCGCAGGAAGGCGCCATCAGCGAGATCGACCACGACACGGTGGCGTACCATTTCCATGAGCCGCTCGGCGTGGTGGCGCAAATCATCCCGTGGAACTTCCCGCTGCTGATGGCAGTATGGAAGCTGGCGCCCGCTTTGGCCGCCGGCAACTGCGTGGTGCTCAAGCCTGCCGAGCAGACGCCGATGAGCATCGCCGTGCTGATGGACATGATTGCCGACATCCTGCCGCCCGGCGTGATCAACGTTGTGCAGGGCTTCGGCGTGGAGGCCGGCAAGCCGCTGGCGCAATCCAAGCGCGTGGCCAAGGTGGCCTTCACCGGCGAGACCACGACGGGCCGGCTGATCATGCAGTATGCATCGGAGAACATCATCCCGGTGACGCTGGAGCTGGGCGGCAAGTCGCCGAACATCTTCTTCAAGGACGTGATGGCCGAGGACGACGACTTCCTCGACAAGGCGCTCGAAGGCTTCACCATGTTCGCGCTGAACCAGGGCGAGGTGTGCACCTGCCCGAGCCGCGCCTTGGTGCATGAGAGCATCTATGACCGGTTCATGGAGCGCGCGATCGCCCGGGTCGGCAAGATCGTGCAGGGCAACCCGTTGGACATGAGCACGATGGTCGGCGCCCAGGCGTCCAACGATCAGCTCGAGAAAATCCTGTCCTATTTCGACATCGGGCGGCAGGAGGGTGCGAAGGCCCTGATCGGTGGCGAGCGGGCGCAACTCGGCGGCGACCTGGAGGGCGGTTACTACGTGCAGCCCACCGTGCTTGAGGGCCACAACAAAATGCGGGTGTTCCAGGAGGAGATCTTCGGCCCCGTTGTGTCGGTGACCAAGTTCAAGGATGACGAGGAGGCGCTGTCGATTGCCAACGACACGCTGTATGGGCTTGGGGCCGGCGTTTGGTCGCGCGACGGCAACCGCGCCTACCGCTTCGGCCGCGCGGTGCAGGCGGGCCGGGTTTGGACCAATTGCTATCACCTCTATCCGGCGCATGCGGCGTTCGGCGGCTACAAGGCCTCGGGCATCGGGCGTGAGAACCACCGCATGATGCTGGACCACTACCAGCAAACCAAGAACATGCTGGTCAGCTACAGCCCGAAGGCGATGGGCTTTTTCTAGACGCTGTTTGTTTGATGAGAAGCCCTCTCCTTTTGGGAGAGGTTTGGGTGAGGGGCCAGATGCACCGTCATGCGCGTCGGTCCCTCACCCCGGCCCTCTGCCAGGGGAGAGGGAGAAGAGGGGGAAGTGTGCCATGGTCGAGCGTGTACTGGTGACACCGGAGGCCGCATCCGTGCTGGCGAAATTGCGGGCGCTGCATGGTCCGGTGATGTTCCACCAGTCTGGCGGCTGCTGCGACGGCAGCTCGCCGATGTGCTACCCGGCAGGCGAGTTCAGGGTCGGCGCGCAGGACATCCGGCTTGGCACCATCGACGGCGCCGCGTTCTACATGGGGGCGGCGCAGTTCGACTACTGGCGGCACACCCAACTGATCATCGACGTGGTGCCCGGCCGCGGGTCCGGCTTTTCGCTGGAGGCACCGGAGGGGGTCCGCTTCCTGACCCGCAGCCGCGTGTTCACCGATGAGGAGGCGGCGGAGATGGCCCACGACGTGCCAGCGCGTGGCGATCAGGTCAGTCCGGACTGAGATAGACCCGGGTCTCGCCAAAGCCGTGCGTGACAAAGGCTTGGTCCGGGATGCTTTGCTCCCGCAAGGCCGCTGCCAGCGCCTGTTCCGGCGCGTCGATGGCTTCGTCGGTGAGTTGGAACGTGCCGAAATGCATGCCGACAGATTGGCTTGCGCCAAGTGCCACATGGGCGTCCACCGCCTCCGCCGGGTCCATGTGCACGGGCGCCATGAACCAGCGCGGCTCATAGGCGCCAATCGGCAGCAGCGCCACGCCGGGTGCGCCGAGGCGCTGACGGATCTTCCCCCAATGCGGCCCGGCGCCGGAGTCGCCCGCGAAGAGCAGTTGCCGCCCGGCCGCGCGCAGCATGAACCCTGCCCACAACGTGCGGTTGCGGTCGAATGGAGTGCGGGCGGAGAAATGCCGCGCCGGCGTCGCTATGACCTGCAGCCCGCCAAGCTCGATTGACTGCCACCAGTCGAGTTCGGCCGCCTTGATCCCGATTGCCGCCAGCGCCGCCGCGTTGCCCAGCGTAGTGACGAAGCGCGGCGCGTGCCGGCGGGCGATCTCGCGCAGGCTCGGCAGGTCCATGTGGTCGTAGTGGTTGTGCGATAGCAGCACGACGTCCGGCCGGGGCAGGTCATGGAGTGCAATGCCCGGCGCCCGCACCCGCTTCGGCCCCACCCACTGCACGGGGGAGCAGCGTTCGCTGAAGATCGGATCGGTAAGCACGACTGCGCCTGGCAGCGTCAGCAGGAACGGCGCGTGGTTGATGAACGTCACGGCGATCTGTCCGGGCGCCACCGAGCCCGGCGGGGGTGGGTAGGTGCCGTTGGCGACATGCGTGGGCCATGTCGCCCGCTTGCTTTCCATCCGCCAGCGCAGCACCTGCCCAAATCCGCGCGGTGCGGCAGCGGGGTCGGGATTGAAGAAGTGCTGGCCATCGAAATGGTCGGACGGTCGTGCGTCTGGCAAAGCGGGACTCCTGGTGAAATGGCGAGCGAACCAGCGCCTTATGCCGGAACTTGGCAATCGGAGGCGAAGCGGATGATCATGCCGCACCCTTAAGGATTGTCGCGGCATGGTCTCAGCCCCACCGATCGGAACCGCCGGGCCGCCGGTTCAGCGCGGGCCGGATGGCGGCACTGCCGTCGTGGCGCTCCTGGCTGCGACGCGGCATTGGGCCGTGCTGCAGCCGGGCTTAGGCCAATGAGAGCTGGCCATGCTCCCGGCGAGGCAGTGGGAGTGCGCCCGCTATGGCACGGCCGGCTGACCCCGCGCCGATTCAGTGATTGCGCAACAACGACCCACAGTGCGCGACTGCATCCGCAATCCCGCAGCGACGCAGGGCATGCCAGTATGTCACGGTGTTGATCGCGAGCACTGGCAGCCCAAGCCAGCGCTCGGCTTCATCGGCCAGGTCGATGGCGGCGAGGTCGGTGCCTGCCTGCACGATCGCCTGCACGCCGGATGCAGCCAAGGTTTTGAAGCCGTCGCGGATGTCGGCCTCAGCGGCGTGCGCGATCTGCACCTCGCTGGGCCGTTTGAGGCTGTGGACCCTGACGACGTCAAAGCCGTGGTCGCAGAAGAATCGTGCGACGTGGCTGTCACCGACGGGCTGGTAGGGGGTCAGGATGCCGAGCCGCTGCACCGACGGGAAGCAATGGAGTGCAGTCACGCAGGCCGTCGACCCCATGCTGATTGGCACCCCGGCATGGGCTGTGAGCCGGGCGGCGAGGGCGTCCGCGCCGGGCTTGCCGCCCCAGAACGTGGGGATCGACATGCCCATCACGAGGTGGTCCGGCTTGCACGTCATGACCTGGTCGATGGCGGCGTGAATGCCCGGCCCGACCGCTGCCACCATCGCCTCGAACTCGGCATCGTTGCCGAGCGGGAGGTCGTCGATGTGGATACGGGCAATGTGGTTGGTCACTCCGGGTGGGCGCATGGAGTCGGTCTCAGGCTGCACGGTCGTGTTTGTCGATGGAATGATGATGCCGATTTTGCAGCGGTAGCCGAGCCTGTCTGTCATCGCCTGATCCGATTGCAGTTGTGGCATTTTACCTTAGATCGAAGCATACGGGACGGGGCAATGGCTGCATGAGCGCGCTTACGACGGCTGCATCGGGAGCCTCACTGGTGGCGCATCGCACGCGCCACCGCATCGCGCCGTTGCGCCTGCTGCAGCCGCGCAGCTTTGCCGAGGCGCGCAGGCTGCTCGATGAGTGGCCCGGCGCTTTGCCGATGGCGGGCGGGCTCGACGTGATCAATCGACTGAAAGACGGGGCGGGTCCGGATACGCTGGTTTGGCTCGGCGGCATAGCGGAGGCTGACGTGCTGCGATGGGAGGGCAGTGAACTCGTCATCGCAGCGGGTTGCCGCAACGACCAGATCGCGCAGGACGCCGGCGTGCAGAAGTATTTTCCAGACCTTGCCGCTGCCTGGGGGCAGATCGCGAATATCCGGCTGCGTAGCCAGGGCACCATCGGCGGCAATCTCATGGCGTACAATCCGGGCTACGAGGCTGCCATCCTATTGGCGGCGTCGGCGGCACGGCTTGCCTTCCTGCAACCCGGCGGGCGCCGGGTCTTGGTTGCCGCAAGCGAACTTGGCGACGAGGACGGGTGCATGCGGCCGCAGCCGGGCTTGATGACGCACGTGCATGTTCCTGCCGGCGCGCCAGGCCAGCGCTGCCGGCTGCTGTACGACCGAACGCTTAGGCCGGCCCTATCGGTGGCACTCGGCTTGGATTTTGCCGGGGACCACGTTTGTGCCGCGCGCGCGGTGATCGGCGGCTGTCATCCCGTGCCGGGTTTTCGGCATTTGGGACTGCAGGATTTGGCTTGCCGCGCCGGGGGTGCGGCGCGGGCCGCGTTTGCGGGCCTGCCCCCGCCGCGAGTGCCATGGCGGGGAAGCGTCGGCTATCGCGAGCGCGTGGCACCCGTTCTTCTGCAACGGCTTATTGAAAGAGCGGTCCCATGACCTGTGCTGATGCCGTGACGTTCACCCTTGATGGCGAGAGCATCACGCTCGCCCCGGGCGCTCCGGCGATTTTGGCTGACGCGCTTGGGCACGCTGCCGCTCGGACCAGCGTGCGCGTCGCCTGTGACCAGGGCGTGTGCGGCGCCTGCACCGTGTTGGTGGACGGGGCGGTGGCCACCGCCTGCAGCACGCTTACGGCCCCCGTTGGCGGCAAGACGATCACGACGCTGCAGGGTTTGCAGTCACGCGATAGCGCTCCAACGGCGGTTCAGCGCGCATTTGTGCAAGAGCACGCGTTTCAGTGCGGCATGTGCACGCCCGGGATGATCCTGCTGGCAGAGGCGTTGCTGGACCGCACGCCGCATCCTACGCGCGCCCAAGTCCGGGCTTGGATGGGCGCTAATCTCTGCCGCTGTACGGGGTATCGCGCCATTGAGGATGCCGTATTGACGGCGGCCAAGCTGCGGACCGAGGCGGCAACCACGACGGAGCGGCCGTGGCGGCCGGAGCAGGCCGCAATTGTTCTGGGCCGGCCGTTCTACACCTCCGACATGGCCTTGCCGGGCATGCTGGAGGCGAAGATCCTGCGCAGCCCGCATGCTCACGCTCGCATTGTACGCATCTGCACGGCGGCTGCGCGAGCGCTGCCGGGCGTTCATGCCGTGGTCACCGGCGCAGACGTGGCTGCGCTGCCGAAGCCCTACTATGGGCTGTGGATTGCGGACCAGCCGCTCCTCGCCATCGGCCGCGTGCGCTACGAGGGGGACCCGGTTGCAGCCGTGGCGGCATGCGACCTTGCGACCGCCTTGCAGGCGCTTGCATTGATCGAGGTGGAGTACCAGCCGCTGCCCGCGGCGTGCGGCCTTGACGAGGCGCTTGCAGACGGAGCGGTGGCACTCTTCGACACGCCAAGCCTCGGCGCCATCCCGGCGCATGGTGCGGGAGTGACCTGCGAGAAGGAGCCGTCGCCGAACGTGCTCTACCGTTTCCATTACCAGGTTGGCGATGCCGCCGCCGAATTTGCCGCAGCAGACCACGTATTCGAGGACGTGTTCGAGTTTTCGCGCATGAGCCATGTCCCGCTCGAGCAGATGATTACGCTGGCCCGGCCGATGGGCGAGGGGTTCGAGCTTTGGTCGTCCAATCAGGATCCGTTCCTGCTGCGGCAGGACATTGCCGAAATCTTTGGCGTGGGGGAGCATCTCGTGCGGGTCCATACCTCGCCGATCGGTGGCGCATTCGGGATGAACAGCTTCTGCAAGCTCGAACCGCTGGCAGCCTTGCTGGCGCGCAAAGCCGGCCGCGCTGTTCGCCTGGCGCTGACGATGGATGAAGGGCTCGTAACCCTGTCGCAGCATGCAGCGCGCCTGCACCTGAAAACGGCCGTGACGTCCAGCGGCAAGCTGCTGGCGCGGCAGTCGCGGATCCTGCTGGACGGAGGCGCCTATGCGGATGCGAGCGCCCTCGTCACCGACAAGGCGGGCTACCGCATAGGAGGACCCTATCGCTGGCGAGCGTTGGACAGCGAGGCCCGTGCCGTGCGCACCAACACGATGCCGGCTGGCTCGTTTCGCGGCTTTGGCGGCACCCAAGCCTCCTGGGCATCGGAAAGCCAGATGGACATGATCGCCCGGCGGCTTGGACTTGACCCGGTCGCATTCCGCCTGCGCAACCTGCTTGCTCCGGGCGAACCGTTCCGGCCTGGCGACAGCGGCATAGACTGCGATCTGGGCGCTGGACTTGAAACCGTCGCCGAGCGGATCGGCTGGGAGCGGCGTGAGGCGCCGGCCGAGCCGCATCTTGTAAGGGGCAAAGGAGTGGCCATCGGGTTCAAAGACGCGGGGGGTCAGGCGCGTTATGCGAAAGCGCGGATCAAGGTGCTGCCAGGCGGAGAAGCCGTGATCAGTTGCGCCACCGTCGATATGGGGCAAGGTGCCACCGAGGTGTTTCGCCGCATCGTGGCTGAGGTTTTGCGCATGGACCCGCAGCTCGTATCCCGCGCCGCAATCGACACCGATCAAACCGAGTTCGATCAAGGCACGCACGCCTCGTCCGGCACGGCGGTAACGGGCGAGGCGATACGTCGCGCCGCCGAAGTGGTCCGCGCGCGCATCATTGCCTTCGCCGCCGCGCAGCTAGACGTTCCGCCAGAGCAATTGAGCTACTCCGAAGGAGCAATTATCCGCGGCAACGAACTCATCCTGTTGAAGCAGCTCGTACGGAGTTACTATGGCGGGCTCGGGGCGGAGTTCAGCGGTGATGGCGAGGTGAAGGTGGCGAGTGACCCGGCCGCCGCACTGAACGCGCAGATTGTTTACTGGATGCCGAACTGGGTCGGGGCGGAGGTGGAAGTAGACACGCAGACCGGCAAGATTAGGCTGCTGCACTTGGCCTGCGCCGCCGACGCCGGGCGGGCGTTGGTTCCTGAAGCAGTACGCGGACAGATTGAGGGCGCCGCCATGCAGGGGGTTGGGCAAAGCCTGTACGAGCGGCTGGTTTACGATGGTGCCCGCCTGGCGACCGACACGCCGCAAAGCTATCGCATGCCGCTCGCAACCGACTTGCCGGACGATTTTGAGGCGATCACGCTAGAGCACGGGCTTGGCCGTGGCCCGTT
>CAXTRX010000088.1:0-2684 GCA_964246785.1 uncultured Acetobacteraceae bacterium
AGCAAGTCCGCTTCTGGTAGGCGAACCGGACTTGCTCAAACTCTTTGTTTGTGGAGCTGATTGACGCTTCAGGTCGATCCAACCTGAAGCGATCAGGCTCTAGCGGCTTCGGCCGGGTTTAGGCGTGCCCGGCTGTGATTGACAGCCAGGCCAGGTTCACCCGCAACGACGCAAACGCGCGACGCCACTTGCTGGCATGGTCATGATCAAACACCAGGTCGAGCCGCGCCGGTGCAGACAACCAGGCGTTGGCTTGAATCTCGTCGTCCAACTGGCCCGCTTCCCAGTGCGCGTAGCCCAGCGCGAGCAGGCACTCGCGCGGCCCTTCGCCCGACGCAATCGCCTTCAGCACGTCCAGGCTCGCCGTCAGCGCGACCTCGTCGGTCACCTGCAGGCTGCCCTCGCCGGTCCAGTCCGCCGTGTGCAGCACGAAGCCGCGCGCGCCCTCGACCGGGCCGCCATCGCAAAGCTGGATGCGGCGGGCGGGCGGCACGGGCGCCACGTCGAGTTGCTTCAGCAGGTCCTCGAAGGTCGGGCTGGCCAACGGGCGGTTCAGCACCAGTCCCATGGCGCCCTCTTCGGTGTGGGCACATAGATAGATGACGGAATGGGAAAACCGCTCGCTCTCCATGCCGGGCATGGCGATGAGCAATTGACCAGTCAGGCGGACCCCACCCATCGCGGCCTCAGGTGACGTGCCAGGGAGCGTCCCGAAAGCCTTTCCAGGGGACTTCGCAGAGGGCTTGCCGGGGGATTTGCTGGGGGATTTGGTTGAATGCGGCATGGTAGCCCATCTTGGCGCAGTTTCCCGCGACTGCAATGCCTTAAGAGGTCGCGCGCCCCGCTTGCGCGCGCCCGCATGGCTTGCGCGCGTGACACAGTTGGCGCTCCCGATTAGCTTGCGGTCAGACGCGCGAAGGGCCAAGGACATGACGATCAAGGTCGGTGACACACTGCCCGAAATGAAGCTGATGCTTGCCGGGCCAGATGGTCCGAAGGAGAGCAGCACGACCGCCATCTTCAGCGGCAAAAAGGTCATCCTGTTCGCCACCCCCGGCGCCTTCACTCCGACTTGCAGCGCCAAGCACCTGCCTGGCTTCGTTCAGCACGCCGAGGATTTTTCGGGCAAGGGCGTCGACAGCATCGTTTGCTTGGCCGTCAACGACGCCTTTGTCATGGGCGCCTGGGCCAAAGACCAAGCCGTTGGCGACAAGATCATGATGCTGGCGGATGGCTCTGGCGCCTTCACCAAGGCGCTTGGCCTTGAGCTCGATCTGACGGCGCGCGGCCTTGGGGTTCGCAGCCAGCGGTTTGCTCTGGTCGCCGATCATGCCAAGGTCGTGCACCTGGCAGTCGAGGCGCCGGGCGATTTCGACGTCAGCCGGGCGGAGACGGTGCTCGCGGCTTTGTAACCGGCGTCGGCCAGCGAGGTGCAGTTTCGGACCTGGGGCTCGCCTACGCAATCGTGTTTGCATTATGGGCAACATGGCTGCTGCAGCGCCGCAAAACGTCGGCAGGCTTACATTGCGGCCTTGCAACCGCGGGCCTATTTGCTGGAACCATGAAGGTGACAACGTTTCGCGGCAGGGTAGCCGTCCCGATCATCCTGCTGGCCATGGCAGCCGCCGCTTCCCCTGCGCTCGCCCAGGGCGGACCCGGCGGTCCGCCGGCGGTCGGCACCACCATCGTCCGGCAACAGGCCCTCACCCAGACGGACGAATTCGTCGGCCGGGTGCAAGCCACCAATCGGGTGGCTTTGGTGGCACGCGTCACCGGGTTCTTAACCAAGCAGTTCTTCACCGAGGGGGTCGAGGTCAAGCAAGGCGACCTGCTTTACCAGATCGAGAAGCCGCCGTTCGAGGCCGACTTGCAGGCCAAGCAGGCGGCGCTGGCGCAGGCCAATGCGCAACTCACCAATGCCACCATCACGCTCGGGCGGGCGCAGACACTGCTCAGCACGCCGGCCGGCCAGCGCTCCAATGTGGATGACGCCGTCGCCGCTCAGCGCACCGATGCCGCCTTAGTCATGGCCGCGCAGGCCAACCTGCAAACGTCGCAGATCAACCTCGGCTACACCGACGTCACGGCACCCATTGCAGGCAAGATCGCCCGCACGCTGGTGACCAGCGGCAACGTGGTCGGGCCAGGCTCCGGCACGCTGACCACGATCGTCAGCCAGGACCCGATGTATGTCTACTTCCCGATCGCCCTGCGTTCCTTGCTCACGCTGCGGGACCGTTACCAAAGCGAGGGCGGCTTGGGCCAGGTGGTGGTGAAGCTCAGGCTTGCCGACGGCACAATGTATGAGCCGACGGGGCATATCGACTATGTCGATCCGACCGTGTCCAACAACACCGACACGGTGAACGTTCGCGCCCTGATCCCCAACCCTGACGACCCAAAGCTCAAGCTCAACGGGCAGACCGCCCGCACGCTGGTGGATGGCGAGTTCGCCACCGTGCTGCTGCAGGGCGCTGAGCCGGTAAGCCAATTGGCCATTCCACAGGCGGCGGTGCTGGCCAATCAGGAGGGCAACTACGTCTACGTGGTTGCAGCTGGCAACAAGGCCGTCCCCACTCCTGTGACGCTGGGGCAGGTGGCAGGGGCGATGGTCGCAATTACCGCCGGGCTGAAAGAGGGCGACGTGATCGTGTCAGACGGGGTGCAGCGCGTGCGGCCCAACC
>CAXTRX010000088.1:2694-12894 GCA_964246785.1 uncultured Acetobacteraceae bacterium
CGCCCCGCCGCCCCGCCCGCCCCCGGCCGGGGCGCCCCCCCCGGCCCGCCCGGCGGCTCCCCCGCAAGCTCGCCGCAACAAGCCTCGGCCCAGAAGCAAGGGTAGCGCCGTATGATCTCAGCCGTGTTCGTCGACCGGCCGCGGCTGGCGATCGTCATCGCCATCATCATCACCATCGCCGGCGGGCTGGCGCTGACGCGCATCCCGCTGGCCCAGTTTCCAGACATCGTGCCGCCCCAGGTGCAGGTTTCGGCGAACTACCCAGGTGCCTCGGCCGCCGTGGTGGAGGCGTCGGTCGCACAGCCGATCGAGGCGCACGTCGTCGGCGTCGACAAGATGATCTACCAGAAGAGCACGAGCGCCAACGACGGCAGCTACAGCCTCACCGTCTCGTTCGAGCTTGGCACCAACCCCGACATCAACACGGTCAACGTCAACAACCGGGTGCAAACGGCGCTGGCCGAACTGCCGTCGACCGTGCAGCAGGAAGGATTGACCGTCCAGAAGCGATCCTCGGCAATCCTGGAGTTCGTCAACCTCTACAGCGATGGCGGCCGCCTGGACCCGTTGTTCATCACCAACTACGCCACCATCAACCTGCTGGACGAGATCAGCCGTTCGCCCGGCGTGGGCCAGGCCACCCTGTTCAGCAAGCTCAATTACTCGATGCGGATCTGGTTCGACACCAACCGCCTCACCAGCCTCAACCTGGCGCCGCAGGACATCATCACGGCGATCCAGGCGCAGAATGTGGTCGCCCCGGTCGGCCGCATCGGCGCGCGCCCGGCGCCCGCCGACAACGAGTTCCAATTCAACCTGCAAACCCAGGGCCGGCTCACCACCACCGAGCAGTTCGGCAACATCGTGGTGCGCGCCAACCCGGACGGGTCTGTGTTGCGGGTGCACGACGTGGCGCGGCTTGAACTTGGCCCGCAGAGCCAGGACAGCGAGAGCCGGCTGGACGGGCAGCCTTCGGTGGCCATCGCGATCTACCTGGCACCCGGTGCCAACGCGGTGAACGCGGCGCACGCGGTGAACGCCAAGCTGCAGCAATTGAGCGGGCGCTTCCCGGCCGGGCTGCACTTCCAGGTCACCTACGACAGCACCACCTTCGTCACCGATACGATCCAGGAAGTGCTGAAGACGCTTGCCGAGGCGTTCGTCCTGGTCATCATCGTGGTGTTCCTGTTCCTGGGCAACCTGCGCGCCACGCTGATTCCGACCATCGCCGTGCCGGTGAGCCTGATCGGCGCCTTCGCCGGGTTGCTGGCGCTGGGCTACTCCGCCAACACCGTGTCGCTGCTGGCACTCGTGCTCGCCATCGGCATCGTGGTGGATGACGCCATTGTTGTGGTGGAAAACGTCGAGCGCGTGATGGAGGAGCATCCCGACTGGTCGCCCGCGCGCGCGACCAAGGTCGCGATGCAGCAGATCACCGCGCCGATCATCGCCATCACCCTGGTGCTGCTGTCGGTGTTCGTGCCGATCGCCTTCATCCCCGGCATCACCGGCCAGTTGTTCCGCCAGTTCGCCGTCACCATCAGCGTCTCGGTGCTGATCTCGGCGTTGAACGCGCTGACGCTGTCGCCCGCTCTGTGCGCGCTGTTCCTACGCCATACGCCCAAGCGCGGCATCATGGCGCGGGTGATGCGCGGCATCGACAACGTGCGGGACGGTTATGCCTACATCGTGGGCAAGACCCTGCGGCTCGCGGTGGTGGGCATCGTGCTCGCCGTGGCGTTCGGCGCCGGCATCTTCGGCCTCGCCTCCATCACCCCCACTGGCTTCTTGCCCTCCGAGGACCAGGGCGGCTTCTTCGTCTCGATCCAGTTGCCCGACGGCGCCTCCGTGGCGCGCACCGGCAACGTGGTGCGCCAGGTGGAGAACATCGCCAAGGCCATGCCCGGCGTGCGCGACACCTTCGCCATCATCGGCTTCTCCCTGCTCGACAGCGCACAGGAGAGCAACTCCGGCTTCATGTTCATCAAGCTGAAGGACTTCGCCGACCGCACCGCCGCGGCTGAGTCCGCCCAGGCGCTGATCGGCCGGCTGTTCGGCTCCGTGCAGCAGATCCGCGCCGCCACCGTGTTCCCGTTCAACCTGCCGCCGATCATCGGGCTGTCCACCACCGGCGGCTTCGAATACCAGCTCGAGGCGCTCGAGGGGCAGGACTACGTGTCCATCGGGCAGACCGGCAACGGCCTGCTCGGCGCCGCCAACTCCGACCCGCGGCTGACCCGCGTGTTCACCACCTTCACCGCCACCAACCCATCCGTGTTCCTCGATATCGACCGGGAGAAGGCGCAGGCTCTCGGCCTCTCGATGACGGACGTGTTTACCTCGCTGCAGGCCACCATGGGCGGCATCTACATCAACGACTTCAACCTGTTCGGCCGCGTCTGGCAGGTGAACATCGAGGGTGAGCCGCAGGACCGCAGCACCATCGGCGACCTATGGAAGATCTACCTGCGCAACAACACCGGCGGCACCGTGCCGCTGCGCTCCATCGCGAGCGAACGCATCGTGCTCGGCCCGCAGGTCATCACCCGTTACAACAACTACCGCTCTATCACCATCAACGGCGGGCCGCCGCCCGGTGGCTCCTCGGGAGCCGCATTGGCGGCGATGGCACAAATCTCCCAAAGCACCTTGCCGGGCGGCTACAGCTTCGAATGGACGGGCACCGCCTACCAGGAAGTCGCAGCCTCCGGGCAGACAGGCTATATTCTGGCGGTGGCAGTCTTGTTCGCGTACCTGTTCCTGGTCGCGCTGTATGAAAGCTGGGTCATCCCGATTCCCGTGCTGCTCTCCGTCTCGGTGGGCGTATTTGGCTCCTTTATTGGCGTCAAACTCGCCGGCTTGGCGCTCGATCTTTACGCCCAGATCGGCTTGGTGGTGCTGGTCGCACTCGCCGCCAAGAACGGTATCCTGATCGTGGAATTCGCCAAGGAGCAGCGCGAGGCGGGCGAAAGCATTCGCGCCGCGGCCATCCTCGGCGCCCGCACCCGGTTCCGCGCGGTGATGATGACGTCGTTCGCCTTCATCTTGGGCCTGGTGCCGCTGGTGATCGCCACCGGTGCTGCCTCGATCAGCCGGCGCGACGTGGGAACCCCGGTGTTTGCCGGGATGCTGGCGTCTTCCACCATCGGCATCTTCCTCATTCCGATGCTCTACGTCTCGTTCCAGAGCTTCCGGGAAGGGGCCAAGGCGCGCTTGGGCGGCAGGCAGCGCACCCTCACCCATCAGCCCGGCGAGTGAACGATCGACGGAGGCAACAACGACTCCAGCGCTGGACCGTGATCTTGCCGAGGCCGCCGTCGCGGAGGGCACCCGGCGCTACTTTGCCCTGCGGCGCGAACGGGTCGGCCCGTTCATCGACCGCCACTTTTCGCTGGCCGGCAGCTTGCGGTTGCATCGCAAGGCGGTGGGATGGGATATCGCCAAAGCACCGTTGAACCTCTCTTTGGCCGCGCCGCAAATCGGGCTGAAGCTCGGCGCCATGGCCGCGCGCCGGCTGGGCGCTGCGCGGGCGGCCAAGGTGATGAGCCGGTCCATCCTGCTGGAAACCGCCGTAGGGCGTGAACTCGCCTGGCTGCTGCATACCGAGCTGCTGGAATTGCCCTTTCAGCAGGGCGAACGGGTGGCAACGCGCGACGCTTTGGCCGAAACCATCCTGTCCAGCCCGCGCGTGGAAGCGGCGCTGCTCGATGCGCTCACGGTGATCGGGCGCCGTGGCGACGACCCGGCGTTCCGCGCCCGGCTGGATGGCGCCCTGGTGGAATATGCCTCCAGTCGCGCGGCTGCGGCGGAGATCACCACTGGCCTGTTGAGTCTCGGCGCGGGGGCAGCGGCGTTGGGCAAGCTCACTCCCGGGGCTGCCTCATTGGGCCCAAGCCTGGCGGCGATCTTTGCCCAGCAGGCGGCGGTGGCCTCCTTCCCGTTGGGCGGCTGGCTTGGTGCCGCCTGGTATGGGCTGTTTCCGGCAGCCCCTGCGGCTGGAATGGTGGCAGGCACGACGGGCGGGCTGATGCTGGGCGCCAGCGTGTTCGCAGCCTTCGCCGGCGTCGTGTCCGACCCGGTGCAGCGCGCGCTGGGCCTGCACCGGGCCCGGCTGATGCGCATGCTGGATGTGTTGGAACGGCAATTCTTCGATCCCGCCGCCTCGGGTTTCGCCGTGCACGACCACTACGTAGCGCGTCTGCTGGATGTGTTCGACATCGTCGGCGCCGCGCTGCGCCTGGCCCGGATCTGAGCCCCTCACACGGTAAACTGCTCCGTGATGATACGCTCCGAAAGCGCCGTGTCCGGGTCGAACAACACCGTCCATTGCAGCGAGCGGTCCTCGCACACGCTGACCGAAACCACGTTGCGCACCTCGTAGGCGTCCGCCACCGCCGCGACCGGGCGCTTGTCCGCCTCCAGCACCTCGAACAGCACATGCGCGCTGCTGGGCAGCAAGGCGCCACGCCAGCGGCGCGGACGGAAGGCGCTGATCGGGGTCAGCGGCAGCAGGTTGGCCGACAGCGGGATGATCGGGCCATGCGCCGAAAGATTGTAGGCGGTCGAACCAGCGGGCGTGGAGACCAACACGCCATCACAAATCAGCGCCTCGAGCCGCACCCGGCCATCCACCAAAATCCGGATTTTGGCGGCCTGCCGGAGCTGTCGCAGCAGGCTCACCTCGTTCAGCGCCACCGCCTCCTCCGTGCTGCCGGACTGCGTTTGCGCTTGCATGCGCAGGGGATGGAGCAGGGCGGCTTGCGTCTCCGTCAGGCGGCGGGGCAGGTCGGCCTCGTTGTAGGCGTTCATCATGAAGCCAACCGAGCCGCAATTCATGCCGTAAACCGGGATGTTGCGCCCGGTGACGGCGTGCAGCGTTTCCAGCAGGTGGCCGTCGCCGCCGAGGGCGACGATCACCTGCGCGTCCCCGACCGGCACATTGCCATAGGCCGCGACCAGGTGCTCGCGGCTCTGCTCCGCCACCTTGGTGTCGGCCGCCATGAAGGCAATTCGCTCCACTGGTGCCAGAAGCATGTTGGCTTCCGCCGGAATCACCGCGGCGCTCATGCAGCGGGGCGGAAAGGGGCGGCGCCGGCGTTAATTCGGGCCCAGCCGCGGTTCTGATCGTATAGCCCGGTCCGGCGCCACCCGCCGGTTCGGCGGCGGCGGCGGGCTATCCACAGGCGCCGGGCGAGATGGTGCCGGCGTTTGCGACGCCTCCCGCCACATGCTGCGCGAGGCGGGCGGTAGATCGACCTCGGCGTCATACTCCACCCGGCGGTTATCGGGCAGGCGCATGGCCAAGGACCGGATGTCGTTCTGGATATCGTCCAGCCGGGCTTCCACGCCGTCCATCCGGCCTTTCAAGCCGAACACGCTGAACGGCATCAGCAGGAACGCGAGCAGGAACAGCACGGCGACGCTGACGATGGCGAAATTCGCCCATGGCGGCGCCCAGTCTGGAAGCGTGAAAGGCAGTTGCATGGCGACGACGCTAGCCGAGCAGGCCTGGAGAGGCTAGTTGCATTGGCTTGATCGCAGACGCTTCGACGCAGGTTGAAGGGGTTTCACCATGAAGTTGCTGATCCCGGGGCCGGTTTCCACAGACCCATCCGTGCGGGCCGCCGCAGCGCAGGATTTCGCACCCTGGGACAACGATTTCCGGCCACTGAACCAAAGCATCCGCCACCGTCTGCTGCAGGTCGCGGGAACCGAGCCGGCGTTGCATGCCACGCTGCCGTTGCAGGGCTGCGGCCACTTTGCGCTGGAGGCCGCGATGCGCACCTTCGTTCCGGCGGGAGGGCGCGTGCTGGTGCCGTCGACCGGGTCCTATGCCGGCCGTGCCGCGCGCCTGGCCGCCGAGCTAGGGCGGGAGGTGGTAAGCCTGCCGGTTGAGGGCGGCAGCCGCACCGACCCCGCAGCATTGGAGACCGCTTTGCAGGCCGACCCGGCGATCAGCCATGCCGTCGTGGTCTATAGCGAAACCAGCACCGGCATCGTGCACAACGCTCCCGAGTTGGCCCGGGCTGCAGGCCGGGCAGGCCGGCGCGTGATCATCGACGCCGTCTCCGCCTTCGGTGCCCTGCCTCTGGTGCTGCGAGACCTGCCGATGGTGGACGCGGTGGTCTTTACCGCCAACAAGTGCCTCGAGGGGCTGCCGGGACTCGGCCTGGTGATCGCGCCCTGTGACCGGCTGGAGGCTTGCCAAGGGCGGGCGGAGAGCTGGTCACTGGACCTGGCGGACGTCTACCAGCATTCGCGGCGCTCCGGCTGGGGCACCTTCCGGTTCACGCCCCCGGCGCAGGTGCTGGTCGCCTTGGGCGTGGCGCTGGACCTGCTGCAGGCCGAGGGCGGCAGCAGCGCCCGGCTCGCGCGCTACACCGCCAACATGCGCGCGCTCTACCGCGGCGTGCAGCAGCTTGGGCTGCGCCCCTACCTGCCGGAGCCACTGCAAGGACCCATCGTGGTGAACGTGCACGCGCCGGACCATCCCGCCTGGTCGCTGCAGCGCTTCGTCGACGCGCTCAAGGCCCATGGCTACCTGATCAGCAACTTCTATGACACCGAGCAGCCTTCGTTCCGGGTGGGATGCATCGGCGCGGTGACCCCGGCGGAAATGGCGGGCGCCGTGGCAGCTATGGGCGCGGCCTTGGCGGACATGGGCATCGCTCTTTCCCAGCCAGCCCTATGTCCCGCCTGATGCGCACCGACATCGAAATCGCCGATGCCACCAAGCTGCGGCCGATCGCCGAAGTGGGCGCCGAGCTTGGCCTGGCCGCCGATGAGCTGCTGCCCTATGGGCGTCACAAGGCCAAGGTGAGCTTCGAGGCCATCGCCCGCATGGAACCGGCGTCCGAGGGTGCGCTGGTGCTGGTGACCGGGATCAGCCCAACTCCGGCCGGCGAGGGCAAGACCACCACCACGATCGGCCTGGGCGACGCGCTGCGCCGGGCCGGACAGACGGTGGCGATCTGCTTGCGTGAGCCCTCGCTGGGACCATGCTTCGGCAGCAAGGGCGGTGCGACCGGGGGCGGCATGGCGCAGGTGGCGCCGATGGCAGAGATCAACCTGCATTTCACCGGCGATTTCCACGCCATCACCAGCGCCAACAACCTGCTCGCCGCCATGCTCGACAATCATGTCTACTGGGGCAACGCACTCGGGGTCGCCACCCGGCGGGTGAGTTGGCGCCGGTCGCTGGACATGAACGACCGGGCGCTGCGCAGCCTGGTGCAGGGGCTTGGCGGCCCGGCCAACGGCGCCCCGCGGGAGGACGCGTTCGACATCACGGTCGCGTCCGAGGTGATGGCGGTATTTTGCCTCGCGCGCGACCTGGCGGATTTGCAGGCCCGGCTGGGGCGCATCGTGGTGGCGCCGGGCCGCGATGGCCCGGTGACAGCGCGCGGCCTCAAGGCCGATGGCGCGATGGCGGCGCTGCTGCGGGACGCATTGCAGCCCAACCTGGTGCAAACGCTGGAGGGCACGCCGGCGCTGGTGCATGGCGGCCCGTTTGCCAACATCGCGCATGGCTGCAACTCGGTCATGGCGACGCGGCTTGGGCTCCGCCTGGCCGACGTGGTGGTGACCGAAGCCGGCTTTGGCGCGGACTTGGGCGGCGAGAAGTTCCTCGACATCAAGTGCCGCAGCGCTGGGTTGCGCCCGGCCTGCTGCGTTGTCGTGGCAACCGTGCGGGCGCTCAAGATGCATGGCGGCATCGCCCGGGCGGCGCTTGGCCCGGAGGACGTGGCTGCGGTGGCGCGCGGGCTGCCGAACCTGCAACGGCATGTCGCCAACATGGGCAAGTTCGGCTTGCCCGTGGTGGTGGCGCTAAACCAGTTCAACGGCGACACGCCGGCGGAGTTTGCCGCCGTGCGGGCCGGCTTACCCAGCACCGAAGTGGTGGTGTGTAGCCATTGGGCGGATGGCTCGGCCGGCGCACAGGCGTTGGCGGAAGCAGTCATGCGCCAGGTTTCAGCAGGGCGCGGGCGCTACCAGCCGCTCTACCCGCTATCGATGGGGCTGGCCGACAAGCTCCGGACGGTTGCGCGCGAGATTTACCACGCGGCCGACATTGATCTGCCGCCGGCATTGGCCAAGCGGCTCGCCCAATGGGAGGTGGCAGGCCACCGCGCCTTGCCCATCTGCGTCGCCAAGACCCAATACAGCTTCAGCGCAGACCCGATGATGCTTGGTGCGCCCAGCGGTCATGTCCTCCCGGTGCGCGAGGTCCGCCTTTCGGCCGGTGCCGGCTTCGTGGTGGCGGTGTGCGGCGACATCAACACGATGCCGGGACTGCCCCGCCACCCGGCTGCCGAAGCCATTACCTTGGACGCGGCGGGCCACATCGGCGGGCTGTTCTAGGCAGTTGGCCGCTGCTAGTTCCCGGACGTCTCAGGCCCGAGCAGCTTGGTCAGCATCTCCGGTAGCGGTTCGCGCAGTGCCGCGGCATAGCGCTCCCGCAGCGATCGCTGCACCCAGCACTCGACCGCGGTGTCGTCCAATCTGTGCTGTGCCTCCATGGCGGCTATTCCTGATGCTGTGTCCAGACTCATCGCATGGTAATGCGAACGCGTGGCAGAAGTTTCGCTGGTCACGATTACGCGTTTGTCAACCGTGCCGGAGCAGCCTTTGTCGCATCGCCCGCCGACGCAGGCGTCAGGCTGGCGAGCAGGCTGACATCATCAGAGCATAGCCGGCCAAACCGGTATCAGACCCGCCGGATCAGCCGGGCCCGGATCGTGCCCTCAAGCGCCCGCAATTCGGCCAGGCAATCCTCGCACCCAGCCTCGCTTTGGGTCTCAACCACCACGTAGCCCAATTCGCCATCGGTCTGCAGGTATTGCCCGGCAATGTTTAGCTGGCGGCGGGAGAACACGCCGTTGATGCGGCCCAGCATGCCAGGCACGTTGTGATGAGTGTGGACGTAACGCGTCGCGGCCGGCCGGGGCGGCAACTGCACCTGCGGGAAGTTCACCGCACCCATGGTCGACCCGGCATCGCTGTGTTCGATCAGCTTGCGCGCCACCTCCTCGCCGATGCGTTCCTGCGCCTCGCTCGTCGAGCCGCCGATATGCGGCGTCAGGATCACGTTGGGCAAGCCTTGCAGGGGCGAGCGGAACGGCTCGGCAGCCGCTTTTGGCTCCACCGGGAACACGTCGACCGCAGCGCCAAGCAGATGGCCGCTGACCAGGGCGCTTCGCAAAGCATCCAGGTCCACCACCGTGCCGCGGCTGTTATTGATGAGGTAGGCGCCGGGCTTCATCGCAGCGAGTTCGGCGGCCCCGATCATCCCCGTGGTGGCCGCCGTCTCGGGCACATGCAGGCTCACCACGTCGGCCAGGCTGAGCAAATCGCGCAGAGCACCCACAGGCTCGGTATTGCCATGACGCAGCTTGTCGGTGATGTCGAAGTAGATCACGCGCATGCCCATGGCTTCGGCCAAGGTGGAGAGTTGGCTGCCGATTGAGCCATAGCCCACGATGCCGAGCGTCTTGCCGCGGACCTCGAAGCTGTTGGTGGCGGACTTGTCCCATCCCCCCGCATGGGCCGCAGCCGAGCGCGGCGTGACCCGCCGCAGCAGCATGACGATTTCGCCAATCACCAGCTCGGCCACGCTGCGGGTGTTGGAGAACGGAGCATTGAACACCGGGATGCCGCGGACGCGGGCGGACTGCAGGTCCACCTGGTTGGTGCCCACCGAGAAGCAGCCGACCAGCATGAGGCGCTCGGCGGCAGCAAAGACCGGTTCGGTCAGTTCGGTGCGGGAGCGGATGCCGAGGATATGCGCGCCTTGCAGCGCCTCGATCAGCGCCGCGCCCTCCAGCGCCCTCGGCAAGTGGGTGATTGCCGAGTAGCCAGCCTCGCGCAGCAGAGCCACTGCACTGTCATGCACGCCCTCCAACAGGAGGATGCGGATTTTAGCCTTGTTCAGCGACAGGCTCATGCGATGGTATTTTCACCGTTTGCGTCGCGGCGGACTTAGCGACGCAACGGGCCAGGGGCAAGCCCGGTCATATCTCTCCCTCGCTTCTGCTTCTCCCTCTGGGAGAGGGCCGGGGTAAGGGGCCACTACTATAAAAACAGCCGGTGAAACCCGCACAAGCCACCCCTTACCCAACCCCCTCCCAGAGGGAGAGGGCGTCTCGAACGACCAGCGGCCGGCTTACCCGAATTGGTTCATCGTGTTGTGCGCGCCGCCAG
>CAXTRX010000089.1:0-2254 GCA_964246785.1 uncultured Acetobacteraceae bacterium
CCGCGCCCATGGGGTATATTGTCCTGCCTAAATAGCGGTTTGCTATCCATGCACATGACGGGGGCGCGGCGCATTCCCGCGCCGCGACAAAAGGTTTGGGACGCGTTGAACGATCCGGCCGTGCTCAAGACAGCCATACCCGGCTGCAAATCGCTCGAAAAAGTCTCCGACTCCGACCTGCGTGCGACCGCCGCCGTGCGCATCGGCCCGATCGCCGCCCAGTTCACCGGCAAGGTGCAACTGCTCGACCTCGACCCGCCCAACTCCTATCGCATTGCCGGCGAAGGGCAGGGCGGGGTCGCCGGGTTCGCCAACGGCGGCGCCACCGTGCGACTGGCCGATGACGGAGCGTTCACCCTGCTAAGCTACGAGGTCAAGGCGCAAGTCGGCGGCAAGATCGCGCAGTTGGGCGCCCGGCTGATCGACGCCACCGCCAAGCAGATGGCCGACCAGTTCTTCGACCGCTTCAGCGCCGAGGTGGCGGCCCCGGCCGCGATCGCCGCGGATGGGCCGGCCGGAGCCATCGCCGCGCTGACCACACCGCCGGGCCCGCAAGCGCCGGCGGCGGTGAATCTGCTCTCCATGATCCCGAAGGAGCCCTATGGCTTCCCGCTCATCGCCTGGATCGGTTGCGTGGTGTTCTTCTTCATCTTCATCATGATCTTCGGAAGCTACGTCTTTTGATCCCACAGTCTGTCGACGCCACGCTGGCGTTGCTCGCGGCCGAGGGCTACGTGGCCGACCGCGGGCTCGCCACCACCGTGTTCCTGGCGCTCACCATGGCCCGGCCGCTGTTCCTGGAAGGCGAGCCCGGCACCGGCAAAACCGAGATCGCCCGGGTGTTGGCCGCCGGCCTCGGCCGCCGGCTGGTGCGCCTGCAGTGTTACGACGGCATGGACCTTTCAGCCGCCGCCTATGAGTGGGACCGCGCCCGGCAGTTGCTGGCAATCCGGCTGGCCGAGGCAACCGGCGCCCTGGCCTCAATCGGGCAGGACATCTATGGCCGCGACTATCTGCAGGCCCGCCCGCTGCTCTCCGCTATCGACCCCGACCTGCCGCCTGCCGTGCTGCTGATCGACGAACTCGACCGCGCGGACGAGCCGTTCGAGGCGTTCCTGCTCGAACTGCTGGCCGACTTCCAGCTCACCATCCCAGAATACGGGACCATCCATGCGGCTACCCCACCGGTGGTGGTCATGACATCCAACCGTACCCGCGAGGTGCACGATGCCATCCGCAGGCGCTGCCTGTATCAATGGGTGGACTACCCGAACGCCAGCCGCGAGCGCGCCATTCTTGCCGCCCGCGCACCGGGCCTGCCCGCGCGGCTGTCGGCCCAGGTGGTGGCGTTCGTGCAGCGGCTGCGCGAGGCTGACTTGTTCAAGCTGCCCGGCGTCGCCGAAACCATCGACTGGTCCCGCGCTCTCGCCCACATGAACAGCGTCGAACTGACGCCGGATGCCGTGGACGCGACGCTCGGCGTGCTGCTCAAGTATCAGGACGACCTAGCCAAAGTGCGCGGCGACATGGCGGCCGAGATGGTGCAGGCGGTGGACGTCCCAGTGTAGCAAGCAGCAGCATCCCAAGTAGCTGATGCAGTCACAGCGATCTTCCGACTGGCCGGTTGCACCTTGAGGTCCGGCCGCGCGCCTGACCGGTCACCGTGGTCCGTGACAGCCTCAATGAGGAGCCACATAAGCCCGCTTCGTAGGATTGGGTGCGCCTGACATTCATCACGGCCACCCGACTCTCGTCACTTGATGCTAATCTGCAATCGGCCCAGTCCAAAGCGCGTTATCGGCCCCAAGCGGAGCCTTTGTCACGCCGTCGACCACCAGGGACGTAGCGCCCGCATTTCCGGCACGAAGCTCCAGTCCCGGAATGGGCGGAACGGTCCATGTCTCTCCCGCCTTCATAAGTTTTTCGAGGTAAACCGTCTTGCTGTCATCCGTGACAATGACCCAACAACTCGACCGCACGGTGATTGCCAAGTGCGGGACCGCCACGCGAGGCGCTGAGGCCGGCATGACGGGTGCGGTGTCAGGCGTCGCAAGTGCAGCGGGCGTCACGGCAGCGAACGATGGAGCTGGTGGCGCAGCCTCTGTCAAAGCAGGCGCAACAGACGTTGACGGGTCGGTGCTAGACGGCGCCATGGAGGGTGTCGACGCGGGTGGAGTGAGTGCCACGTCGGGCCGGGCCGGGGCGCCGGCCGGGGTTATGGGGGCCCCGGGCCGCAGGGGTTTGGGCAAAACCG
>CAXTRX010000089.1:2264-12823 GCA_964246785.1 uncultured Acetobacteraceae bacterium
CCTCGGCGCCGGCCGGTTTAATGGCGCCGCCGTCCATCTGCGTTTGGGCAATCAGCGGCGCTGAGTCCGACCAAGCCGACAGGCGTTCGCGCAACGTCAGCGGGTCGACGAAATAGAACACCAAGCCGATCGCGGCAAACACCAGCCAAAACCCGACATCGGCGAGCGCGCCATAACGGCGGAACCGCTTGTGCTCTGTTGGGAACGGTTCCGGACTGAGTTGATCGAAGAGTGGATGCGGATGCATCGCCTCCATTGGGTCGGCTGATGAGCCCGCGGGCGCGCCACCGGGCAGCGGCGCATCGTTCCCCGGCTCCTCCCAGGGAGCATCGCGCGTATCCCAAGCGGTTTCGTGCGGAGCAAACGCCGCATCACCGGACGCGACGGTCGTTGCCGCCGGATCAGCAGGCGCCGCATGAAACGGGTCTGGCGCATTGTCGAGCCCGTGCGGCGAGCGAAGCGGCGACATAAAGAGGTTGGTTGCGCCGGCCTTCGCCGTGTAAATCTCCCGGGTCAGATCGTCGCGCAGCTTCTGCATTTGCGGCAGCGTCAGGTCGACCGTGCCCAACTCGCGCCCTTCCATGCTGATGTCGCGGCTTATCACGCTAAGCTCGCCACCTGGCGCCATGTTGATGCGCTGCGACGTCTCGCGGCAGACGAAAGACTGCAGCCGCAATTCGTATTTGTCGTCGTCGTTCGAGGAGACCCGAATGATGTTCAGCCGGTCGGGCCTATGATGGGCGAAGGCTGTGTCGCGAGTGACCGGAACGAGCATTGTGTTTCGGGTCGATACGCTGTCGTCGGTTGCCGGTGAATTAGGACAGTTGACCTGCCCGATGTTTGCCTGGGATGCGCTCATCGAAAGGTCCTCATGCATCGCAAGCGATCCGATTGTGGCCTATGAACTGTAAGTCAGTGATATACGATGGTAGAAGCCAGCACAACGCTAATACGGTGTGCCGATCAGGCACCTCTGTTGCACAAAAATCCGCAACAAGCACCGTTCGCGGTAATGTTGCATGGCCTTGCACGAAATCTCATCAGTCAAGGTCCGCCTCACATACAAGGATAACCGGTATGACAATCGTAAACTCAATTACAAAGGGGATGCAACACGGCTTTGGCATACGGAAGTGTTTAAAGCGACGCGGCTTGTAAATCTTTCAACCACATTTTATTCGCTGAACGATCCGCATGCATCCATTCATGTTTCCCACCCGAATGATGCTGAACGTCGCGCAGGTACACTTTTCGCACAGCCCAAGCTATGTCGGAACGAGACTGGAACGATCAAATGCCTCTATCAACTTACCCGTTGCGCTTGCAACGCCAGCGCCATGCCGCAACGTTGGCGATGACCTTGGCCTTGGCATTTGCCGCCCTTGTGCCTCGCACCGGCCTGGCCCAAACCAAGGACCATGCCGCAGCCAAAGCGCTGCCCGCGCCGCCCAGCGTTGTCGAACTCGAGACCGATGGCGTCGACGGCATGTCGGGGCAAATGGCAGACGAACTCGCACGTCTCTACGATGACGGCACCACCCGCCGGGCATTGACCATCATCGGCAAAACTGCCGGGCAGAACCTGCGCGACCTGCAGAGTTTGCGCGGGATCGACATGGCCATCCTGCCCATGGACCTCATCCTGCAAACCCAGGCCGGCAAGTCGCCTCACGATAGCGCAGGCGGCTTCACTTACGCCGCCCCGCTTTGGACCGAAGAGCTGCATGTGCTGGCCCGCTCCGACGTCCAAACAATCACCGATCTGGCCAACAAGCAGATCGATGTCGGCCCGCCCGATTCAGCCAGCAGCGTGACCGCCGAGCGCTTGTTCGGGCTGCTCAATCTGCCCTACAAGCCGGTGCAGGATCGCGCAGAGTTGGCGGTGGAAAAGCTCCAACATAACGAGGTTGATGCCGTCGTCATCGTGGCGGCGAAACCGTCGGAACTGTTGCAGACGCTGCTGGTGCCGCAAGGCTGGCACCTCTTGAGCATACCTCCGGAAAAAGCGGTGACCGACGCTTATGCGATGACGGCGGTCGACGCCGCCGACTACCCCGGGCTTGTCCCGAAAAACGAGCCGGTCCAGACCATCTCGGTGCAAACCGTCCTCGCTGTCGCCAACCTGCTTCCCACTTCCGAACGCTACCGAAGCACCTGCGCCTTTGTCACCGCTGTGCTCGATGGCACCCACAGCTTGCAGGACCAGGGCCACGCGCCGAAATGGAAGGCAGTGGACGTAACCGCGGGCGTTCCCGGACTGACCCGATTCCCCATCGCACAAGCGTGGGTCGACCGGAGCAAGGCGGCTAGCCCATTGGCTTCGCAAGACGCTCGGTCGTTGTTCTCCCGCTACATCGACTCCCGCCAACAGGTGCTCGGCGGCCCGCCACTTTCCGACCAGGCGAAGCAGGCGCTGTTCGAGCAATTCCAGCGCTGGCAGGCGACGGAGAGCCGGCCGGCGCAATGAGGTGGTGGTCCTGGTCGGCAGTCGCGTTTGCGCAGCACGCCACATTCGGGGCTGCATCGCTTGCTGCCCTGCTCCTGGTCCCGATTTCGCCCCGCGCCGCGGCTGACGATCAGCCGGTATCGGGCGGCCTGCTTCGTTTCGCAGTCGATGATGAGCCGTCCAATTTGGACTGCCAGGCAAACGTCTCATTCGCCTTTCTGCACATCATGGCGCCGTTCTATTCAACCCTGCTGAAGTTCGACACTCAGAATTACCCGGCGATCGTTGGCGATCTGGCGCAATCCTGGACGGTGTCGGCCGACCAGCTCACTTACCGTTTCACCCTACGCCGCGGCGTGCTGTTTCATGATGGCACGCCGCTCACGGCCGCCGACGTCAAGGCGAGCTACCTGCGCCTGATCCATCCACCGCCGGGGGTGCTGTCGGAGCGCCAGGTCGATTACGCCGCCCTCGCCGCCATCGACACGCCGGATCCTTGGACGCTGGTGTTCCACCTGCGTTGGCCGGATACAACGATGCTGTCCAACTTCGCATCTCCGTGGAATTGCGTTTACGAGGCAGCCAAATTGGCGGCCGATCCGCGCTTTCCAGCCACCCATGTCGTAGGCACCGGGGCATTCGTCTTCGCCGGGCACGTGCCGGGCAAGTCGTGGAAGGGCACCCGCTGGGCACACTACTTCCAAACCGGCAAACCCTATCTGGACGGCTTTGAGGCCGAAATCATGAGCGGCCCCGCCGTGGTGCAAGGTTTAGAAAACGGCACCGTCATGGCTGAATTCCGCAGCGTCACTCCAAGCGAGCGAGACCAACTGACCAGCAAGCTCGGCGACACAATTAACGTGCAGGAATCGCCTTGGCTAATCGACCTCATGCTGGTGTTCAACACCAAGCAAAAGCCGTTCGACGACGTGCGGGTCCGGCGTGCCCTCTCGCTGGCTCTCGACCGATGGGGCATGGCGGACAGCCTCTCGCAAAGCACCTTCCTGAAGTTCGTAGGCGGCCTGATGCGCCCGGGCGCCGAACTCGCGGCGCCCGAGGAAACGCTCACCGAGTTGCCCGGTTATTCCCGCGACATCGAGGCCGCGCGAAAGGAAGCGCGTCGGCTGCTGGCCGAAGCGGGCCAAACCCATTTGAGTGTCCGCATCCTCAACCGCGACATCCCGGTGCCGTACGATGCAGCGGCACAGGCGATGATAGCGGCCTGGAAGGCGATCGGGGTCACGGCCACTCAGGTCAAGCTCAGCACCAAAGGGTGGCAGGACGCGCTTGACAAAGGTCAATTCGCGGCCGCGCTTGACTTCGATGGCGATTACGTCGACAGCCCCACCTACCAACTCGCGAAATACGTCTCGCGGGACCTGTCGCCTTCCAACTATTCCGGCTCCACTGACCGTCTGCTCGATTCGCTCTATATCGGGCAAGTGCTGAGCACAAATCCTCGGCAGCGCGCAGACATGGTGCGCAGCTTTGAACAACGGGTGCTGAGCCAGTGCTATGAGGTTCCCGTGCTGTGGTGGAACCGCATCGTTATTACGTCCTCCAACGTCCATGACTGGCGCATGACGCCGAGTCATTACATCGGGCAGGACCTGTCTGACGTTTGGCTCGCGCGCTAGCAGCCTGATCGCTTCAGGTTGAATCGACCTGAAGCGTGCATCAGTCGCCAAAACACAGAGTTAGAGCAAGTTCAGTTCGCCTACCAGAAGCGGACTTGCCCTAGGGCGTCAGGCCACCCGCGCCATGTCGCCAATGACGCGCAGCGCCGCTTGCGCCGGGTCCGCCGCTCTCACCACCGGCCGGCCCACCACGATGTAGTCGGCACCGCGGACGATGGCTTCGGATGGAGTAGCGGTGCGGGCTTGGTCTGCCGCCGCGTCGCCGGGCATGCGGATGCCGGGCGTGACCACGAGAAGCTCTCCTCCACTCGCCTTGCGCAAGCCGTTGGGGTCATCGGCGGCGGAGGCGACGATCCCAGCACAGCCTGCCGCCGCCGCCGCCCGCGTCCGGCGGCGAACCAACTCCTGCACTGTCATGTCGTAGCCACTTGCCTGCAGGGCGGCATCGTCCAGGCTGGTGAGCACCGTCACCGCCAGAATGCCGAGTTTTGACCCGGCGGCGCCTGCCACCGCAGCCGCCATCACCTGTGGCTCGGCGTGCACGGTGAGAAAGCGCGCGCCCCGTTGCGCGATGCTGGCCGTCCCGTGGCGGACCGTCTCGCCGATATCGTGCAGCTTGTAGTCAAGGAACAATCGCCTGCCGGCCATGGTTAGTTCGTCGATCAAGCCGTCGATGCCGGGCTGGAACAACAGCCACATGCCGAGCTTGTAGAACGAGACGGTGCCGTCCAGCGCGTCCACCAGGCGGCGGGCGCCATCCAGGGTGGGCACGTCAAGCGCGACGATAAGGCGGTCCTCGATGCACACGCCTACACCTCTCCGCCTGCTACTCCCTCTCCCTCCGGGAGAGGGCAGGGGTGAGGGGCGGTGCCCCGGACGACTGTGCGTAGCGCCTCTACCACACCCTTTCCCAACCGGAGGGTCTTTTCACCAATTCGGCAGTTGGCCGTTTAATGGCCGGCATTGGCCCCGGAAAAGTCAGGCGCGGCCAGGCCGGACGCCTTCAACTGAGTGGCAAGCTCGACCTTCAGCCGCTCCAACCCCGCGTCGCTGGTCGCCTCGCACCGAGCCACCAGCACCGCCTGGGTGTTGGAGGCGCGCAACAGCCACCAGCCGTCATCCGTGCTCACCCGCACGCCGTCGATGTCGGCCACCGACGCGCCAGCCTCCTTCAGCCGCCCCGCCACTTCCGCAATCACGGCGAACTTGCGCGTGTCGGCGCAGTCAAACCGGAGTTCGGGGGTATTGATCACATGGGGCAGGGCCTCGCGCACGGACGAAAGCGGCGTTTCCAGCCGGGCCAAGATCCCGAGCAAGCGGACCGCGGCATACAGCGCGTCGTCAAACCCATACCAGCGATCGGCAAAGAACACGTGGCCGCTCATTTCGCCCGCCAGCGGCGACCCGGTCTCGGCCATTTTCGCCTTAATCAACGAATGCCCGGTTTTCCACATCAGGGGCGTCCCTCCGGCGCGGGCCACCTCGTCAAACAGCACCTGGCTCGCCTTCACGTCGGCGATGATGGTGCCCTTCGGATGGGTTTTCAGCACATCGCGTGCCAGGATGACCAGGAGTTGGTCGCCAAACAGCATCTCGCCCTTGTCGTCCACCGCGCCGATGCGGTCCGCGTCGCCGTCGAAAGCAATGCCCACATCGGCGCCTTGCTCCTTTACCGCCGCGATCAGTTGCTCGAGGTTTTTCGGCACTGTCGGGTCGGGGTGGTGAGCGGGGAAATTGCCGTCGATTTTGCCATTCAGCACCGTGTGCTTGCCCGGCAAGCTTCGCACCAGCCGCTGCAGCACCTCGCCTGCTGCGCCGTTGCCGTTGTCCCAAACCACATTAAGGATGCGGTCGCCGCCATCCCAATCGCTGATCAACCGGGTGATGTACTCGCCCATCACATCCACGTCCCGCACGCTGCCCGCTGCTTCGTCCACCACGTCGCCCGCGGCGGCCATGGTCCCGATCATGGCGATTTGCGAGCCGAAGAACGGCTTGCGGCCCAGCATCATCTTGAAACCGTTGTAATCAGGCGGGTTATGGCTGCCGGTGACCATCACGGCGCCGGCCGTCTCCGCCGTGGTCGCGGTGTAGTACAGCATCGGTGTCGGGCACAGGCCCACCCGCAACACCTCAAGCCCGCAAGCCGCCAGTCCGCGCACCAGCTCGGCCTCCAGCGCGGGGGAAGACAAGCGACCGTCATAGCCGACCGCCACCGTCTTGCCGCCACTGTGGATCAGGATCGAGCCAAACGCGCGGCCGATGGCAAACGCATCCGCCGGATGCAGCGTCCGCCCGACGACCCCGCGTATGTCGTATTCGCGCAATGAGGTGGGGTCGAACTGGTGGCGGAAGCTCATGCAGCGGGTCCCTTCAGTCTTGGTATTTGCGCAGGAATGCGCGCACCGCCGGGCCGAGATCAGGCCGCACGAGGGCAAAGGCGATCTGAGCCTCCAGGAAGCCCACCTTGTCGCCGCAGTCGAACCGCTCGCCCTCGTAGCGCAGGCCGTGGAAGGGCTGCGTGCCGACTAGCTTGGCCATGGCATCGGTGAGTTGCACCTCGTTGCCAGCCCCTCGGTCCATCCGTGCCAAATGCGCCACCACTTCCGGCATCAACACATAACGCCCAATGATGGAGAGGTTCGACGGCGCATCGGCCGGCGCCGGTTTTTCCACCAAGCCGCGTATCTCGACCATGCGGCCGTCGTCGCTGCCAATGTCCAGGATGCCATATCGGTTGGTCTGCTCGCGCGGCACCTCGGTCACCGCGACGACATTGCCGCCGGTCTGCTGGTAGGCGTCTGCCAGTTGCTTTAGGCAGGGAGTTTTGCTGAGCACCAAGTCATCCGGCAGCAGGATGGCAAACGGGTCGTCGCCGATGAAGGCGCGGGCACACCAGATGGCATGGCCGAGCCCAAGCGGCACCTGCTGACGCACCGTGGCGATCGAGCCCGGCTGCACCGCCATGTCGTTCAAAACCTTCATCATGTCGGTCTTGCCGCGCTCGCGCAGGGTGGCTTCCAGCTCGAAGGCGATATCGAAATGTTCCACCAGCCCCGTCTTGCCACGGCCGGTCACCATGCAAAACTGCTCGATGCCGGCTGCGCGAGCTTCCTCGACCGCATATTGGATCAAGGGCTTGTCGACAACCGGGAGCATCTCCTTGGCAGTTGCTTTGGTGGCTGGCAGAAATCGCGTGCCGAGCCCGGCAACTGGGAGGACGGCCTTTCGCAACGGCTTCATGGGTCATCCTAAGTGACTAAGGGGCGCGCCCTTCTGTGTGGCGTGGGAGCCCCTGAGTGCCATGATGGGGGCTTGCCAGCAAGTTAAGTTGCAATTTCGCCATCTCGGAAGGGTGCGAAAGTGGCTCACAGTCGGCGTCCCTCAAGCCGAGGTGAGCGCCTCGGTGGCTGCGATGGCGCTGAGGTTGACGATGCCGCGCGCCGTGACGCTCGGGACCAGCACGTGGATCGGCCGGCTCATCCCGAGCAGGATCGGGCCGACAGGAAGGCCATCGCTGCTGGCCTTCAGCAGGTTGAAGGCAACGTTGGCAGCGTCCAGACCCGGCATGACTAACAGGTTGGCAGTGCCGGAGAGCTGGCTGTCAGGCACAGCCCGGTCCCGGATCGCCTCGCTCAACGCAGCGTCGGCATGCATCTCGCCATCCACTTCGAGTTCGGGCGCCTGGTCGCGGATCAGCCCCAAGGCCCGGCGCATCTTGCGCGCACTCGCCGAGGCGCTGGCGCCAAACGAGGAGTGCGACAGCAGCGCCGCCTTGGGTGTGATGCCGAAGCTCTTCACCACCTCGGCGGCCAGCAACGTCATCTCCGCCACCTCGTCGGCGGTCGGATCGATGGTGACGTGGGTGTCGCAGAAAAACAGCGCGCCGTTGTTCAGGATCAGCGCCGAGAGCGCGTAAACCCGCGAAACGGTGGAGCGCTTGGGAATGACTGGCAGGGCGTAGGTGAGATGCCGCGCCCAATCCCCGGTACCGCCGACAATGGCGGCATCCGCCTGGCCGCCATGAACCAGCATGGCGGCGATCACGGTCGCGCGGTTGCGCATGCGCCGGGCGGCGGCGTCGGGCGGGGTGCCGCGGCGGCCGACCAGGCGTTGATACTGGGCGATCAGCGGGTCGAACACCTCGCGGTCCACCGCCGGGTCGAGCACGCGCACGCTGCTTTCGAGGTCCAGCCGCAGACCCATCTCGACCACACGGGCGGCGATCACGCCATGGCGGCCGATCAGCGTCGGCTGGGCGATGCCCTCGTCCACCACGGTCTGCACCGCGCGCAGCACGCGCTCGTCCTCGCCGTCGGCATAAACGATGCGGCGAGGCGACTTGCGGGCGGCTTCGAACACCGGGCGCATGAGCTGGCCCGAGCGGTAGACGAACACTTCGAGGCTGTGGCGGTAGGCGTCGAAATCCTCGATCGGGCGCCGGGCCACGCCGCTCTTCATCGCCGCCTGCGCCACCGCGGGGGCAATCTGCAGGATCAGCCGCGGATCGAACGGCTTGGGGATGATGTAGTCCGGCCCGAACACCGGCGCCGCCCCGCCATAGGCCGCGGCCACCACCTCGCTGGCCTCCACCCGGGCCAGCACGGCAATGGCCTCCACGCAGGCGACCTTCATCTCCTCGTTGATCGTGGTGGCGCCCACGTCCAGCGCGCCGCGGAAGATGAACGGGAAGCACAGCACGTTGTTGACCTGGTTCGGGTAGTCGGTGCGGCCGGTGGCCACGATGGCGTCGGGCCGCACCGCGCGCACGGCTTCGGGCAGGATCTCTGGTTCCGGATTGGCCAAGGCCAGGATCAGCGGCTTGGCGGCCAGCAGCTTGAGCCATTCCGGCTTCATCACCCGGGGCGCAGACAAGCCCAGGAAGATGTCGGCCCCCGGCAGCGCTTGCGGCAGCGTGCGCGCCTCGGTCTGGTTGGCATACTGCGCCATGTTGGGCAGCATGTTGTTGTAGCACCCGGGATAGATCACGCCGTTGATGTCGGTCAGCGTCACGTTTTCCGCCCGCAGGCCCATGGTGCAAAGCAGGTCGACGCAGGCCAGCGCCGCTGCCCCTGCGCCCGAGGTGACCACCCGGACGTCTTCCAGCCGCTTGCCCTGTAACTGCAGCCCGTTGCGCACGGCGGCGGCCACGATGATGGCGGTGCCGTGCTGGTCGTCGTGGAACACCGGGATGGACATCATCTCGCGCAGCCGCCGCTCGATCTCGAAGCATTCCGGCGCCTTAATGTCTTCCAGGTTGATGGCGCCGAAGGTCGGGCACAGCGCGGCCACGGTCTGCACGAAGCGGTCCGGGTCCGGTTCGTCCACCTCGATGTCGAAGCAGTCGATGCCAGCGAACTTCTTGAAGAGCACGGCTTTGCCCTCCATCACCGGCTTACTGGCCAGCGCCCCGATATTGCCCAGGCCAAGCACCGCAGTGCCGTTGGTGATGACCCCCACCAGGTTGCCGCGGGCCGTGTAGTCATACGCAGTAAGCGGGTCGGCCTTGATCTCGTCGCATGCCGCTGCAACGCCGGGGGAGTAGGCGAGGGCCAGGTCACGCTGGGTTGCCATGCGCTTGGTGGGCTCGACCGCCAGCTTTCCGGGATGCGGCAGGCGGTGATAATCCAGCGCTGCCTTCCGGAAGTCCTCATCCATGGCCATCTCTTCCCCAAATAGGCTTTAGTCGGCTTCAGTTACCGATGGTGCCACTTGCAATGCAACCTGGCGCCAGGAAGGGAGGCAAAATGCGGTCGAGAAGACTCGAACTTCCACAGGGTTTCCCCCACAAGCACCTCAAGCTTGCGCGTCTACCATTTCGCCACGACCGCATCGTGGAGACCGCGGCGTATAGCGGATGAGTGCGGCGGTATCAACTGAGGCCGCTGCCCCGCTGTCCTGGCGGGCGTCCGACCAACCGGTGAGCTATGCGGCGGCCCTGGGCGCCATGCGGGCCCAATCCACAGCGATCCGTGACGCGCAAGCACCCGAAACCGTCTGGCTGCTGGAGCACCCGCCGCTTTACACCGCCGGCACCAGCGCCATCCCCTCCGACCTGCTGAACCCGCTCGGCTTGCCCACCCACAGCGCGGGGCGAGGCGGCCAATGGACCTATCACGGCCCAGGGCAACGCACTGCCTACGTCATGCTCGATCTCACCCGCCACCACGGCAGCGTGCCGCCGCGCGACGTCCGCGCTTTCGTGCATGGGCTTGAGGATTGGGTGATCCTTGCCCTCGCCGAATGGGGCGTCCGGGGTGAGCGGCGGGCCGGCCGGGTTGGCATCTGGGTTGCCGACGCCTCGGGCGGCGAGAGCAAGATCGCCGCCATCGGCGTGCGGGTGACGCGCTGGGTGAGTTGGCATGGCGTGGCCTTGAACGTCTGCCCCAACCTGGCCCATTTCGACGGCATCGTGCCGTGCGGCATCCGCGAGCATGGCGTGACGAGCCTGGCGGCGCTCGGCATCCGTGCCAGCT
>CAXTRX010000090.1:0-12789 GCA_964246785.1 uncultured Acetobacteraceae bacterium
CTATACGGGCCACCCGATGGCTACATCGGCAGCGGTGGCGCGTTCAGCACCGAACGTCGGACTGCCGACGACAAGCCGGTTTACGAGATCGAACTCTCGCCCGAGGACGGCCTATACCCGCTGCCCTACATGGCCCGGCAGCGGGATGGCTCGGCATGGGAGGAGGAGTCGACGGCGCCGGGCAGCGCGACGGCGCGGCAGGGCTTCTTCCCCGACGGCTCCCGCAGCTTCGAGGAGATCGACCGCCTGTCGCTTGGCAAGGACGGCCGCGCCAACCTCATCGGCGGGCGGGCAGAGGTCGATTTCTACCGCGTGGCGCCGCCGGGTGGCTTCACCAAGGGCTTACCCGCCGCCGACCGGGCCGACGCTGGCGGCAGCGACACGCCGGCCGAACGGCTCGGTTGGGATTTCTTCCCCTACCATCCGCGCCACCTCGCCAAGGCGCCGCCGCGGCCGGTTCTGGCCAAGATCACCAACGACGTGCAGGCAATCCTCGCGTCGGGCCACTACGACGGCGCCATCTGGACTCAGGGCAGCCCGCAAATCGAGGAAACTGCCTACTGGTTCAACCTGCTGATCGACACCCGGCTGCCGATCGCCTGCAACGCCGCCCAGCGCCCGCACGGGCAGATCAGCAACGACGGCCCGGCCAACATCGTGGACTCGGTGACCTACATCGCCTCGCGCGTTTGGGAGGATGGCCAGGGAGGCAACCGAGCGGGAACCATCGTCATTCAGGAGCAGCAGTTCTTCGCCGCGCGTGAGGTCGCCAAGGTGGATGCACGGCCCGGCGGCTACGTGGCGACCGGCGGCCATGGCGGCATCCTCGGTCAGTTGACGCATACTGGCGCGCCGTACCTCATGTACGTCCCGGCCTATCGGCACACGGCCGATTCCGCCGTGAACATCACGCGCCTGCCGCGCACGGTGAGCGCGGCGCGGCTGGCTGAAGGCCGCGTGGAACGGGTCGAGGTCGCCATCAAGGACCACGAAGGCCGGCTGTTGCCCGAGGCCATTCCACTGGTCTCCATTGTCAAGGACGGCGGCTACGTCGCCGATATGTTCGGCGCCGATCCAGCGGCTGAAGCCGATCTCGGCTTCCTGATCCGTCACCGCCTAGAAAGCGGGCGGCTTTGCGGCTTCGTGATCGAGGGGCTGGTGCCTTATGGGTCCGCAACATCGGAACTCCGCACCGCCATGCTGCGCCGAGCCAGTTTAAGCGGCGCGCCGGTGGTACGGGTCGGGCGCGGCTATCCGGAGGGCTTCGCCGATCCCGACACGCTTACGATCGCCGGGCTCAATCTCACCTCGACCAAAGCCCGGCTGCTCCTTATGGCCTGCCTAATGAAGTTCGGCAGCCTGCCCGCGGCCGCCGACCCCGCGCGTCCCACACCGGGCGAGGAAGACGCGCTGAAAGCCGCCGTCGCCGCGTATCAGCACGTGTTCGATACCCACTGATGCCGCGAGCGCGCGGGGTTCGCCAATGCTGAGGCTGCATGGCATCGTAGGCCACGAGACTGACCCGTCGTTGCAGCGCCGCCTGCATGAGCTCGAGCACCACGGCAGCATCGAGCTGTTATTCGTGCCGCCAGACGAGGCCGGGCGGAAGCGCTTCCGGCTGGTGACGGATCGCGGCACGGACTGTGCGGTCAGCCTTGATCGCGACGAGCAACTGACCAACGGCGCACTGCTCCACATCGACGAACGCACCGCGATCATTGCCCGCTTCGGGCACCAATCCGTCTGGCGGCTGCGCGCGGCCAACGCGGCGGCGGCACTGAGGCTAGGCTGGAATGCAGGCAATCTGCACTGGCGGGTGCGCTTCGAGGGTGACTGCCTGGTCGTCCTGCTCGACGGGCCGCTTGCCGACTATCGCGCCCGCATCGAGCAGCTTTTGGACGAGGTTACGGAGCAGCCCGATGCTTGATGCCGCAACCACGCTGACGATGATGCAGTTCGGCGATAGCGCCTACCCCGCCGGCGGCTTTGCCTTTTCATGGGGCGTGGAGGGACTTGCGGCAGATGGATTTCTGCATGGCCGGCGGGACCTGGAAAATCTGATTTGGGAGCATCTTAAGTTGCGCTGGAACAGCATGGACAGGCCGTTGCTGGGACGAGCTTACCGGGCCGGCGGACCTGATGCGATCGCCGTGGTGGACCGTCTGGCCGATGCATCCACCGTCTCGGCACCGATGCGCGACGGCTCGCGCCGGGCAGGACGGGCGCTGCTCGGCGTTTCCGCGCGGCGCGGCGAGAAGCTGTCCGTCGCCTACCGTGCCCTGCTTGGCAGCGACGCCCGCCTCGGTCACCTGCCTGCCATACAGGCCGTCGTGTTCCGCGATGCGGGATTGGCGCTTGATGCGGCCGAATTGGTGTCGGGGTGGACACTGGTCAACGCCCTCGTCAGTGCCGCCGTCCGGCTTGGCAGCCTCGGCCATGTCGAAGCGCAAGCGGTCTTGCAAACCGCCCGGACCATCCTGGCGGAGCTGCTGACAGATCGGCTGCCCGAGGATGCCGTGCCGTCCAGCTTCACGCCGCTGATCGATATTGCGGTAGCGCGTGCGCGGTCCCGTCCCGTGCGCATGTTTTCAACCTAGTGCTACTTCCCCGGCGTCATTGCGGGGCGCCCTTGCGCCGCGGCAATCCACGGCTCGCCGCACCATACGGATCGGGAACCAAGCCATGATGAATCTGTCGCCGACCGAATTAGATCGCCTCGTCGTCTTCACGGCCGCCGAAGTGGCCCGGCGCAATCGTCGCCTTGGCATCCGGCTCAGCCATCCGGAGGCCGTGGCGTTCCTGACCGACGAGGTGATGCTCGCGGCCCGTCGCGACTTGCCGTATGATGAAATCCGCGACCTGGCGAGCCGCCTGCTCACCACCGATGACGTCGAGCCCGGCGTCGCCGAGATGGTCCCGATGCTCTACATCGAGTGCCTGTTCGCCGAGGGCACCAAGGTCATGGCTTTGTTCGAGCCGATCGGGCCCGGCGACAAGCCGCTGCTGGACGACGTCGTTCCTGGCCAGATTATCTCGCCCGATAACGACATTGAGATGTTTGCCGGAATGCCAGTGATCACGCTTGACGTGGTGAACACCGGCGACCGCGACGTACAGGTGCGTAGCCACACGCACTTTTTCGAGGTCAACCGCGCAATGCGGTTCGACCGCGCCGCCGCATGGGGTATGAAGATCGACCGGCCCGCCGGAACCGGTATCCGGTTCGAACCCGGCGTGCTCAAGGCGGTGCCGCTGGTGCCGATCGCGGGCGACCGGATTGTACGCGGGCAGGCCGGCCTGGTGAACGGATCGCTCGACGAAGCAGGGGCGATGCAACGAGCGCTGCTGCTGGCCAAGGCTCGCGGCTATCTCGGGGCATAGGAGGCGCCAATGGCAAGACTAAGCCGTCAAGCCTACGCCGAGCTTTATGGCCCCACGAAGGGCGACCTCGTCCGCCTCGGCGATACTGAATTGCTCGCCGAGATCGAGCACGACTTCACCACCTATGGGCACGAGTTGCTGATTGGTGCGGGCAAAAACCTGCGCGATGGCGAAGGCATAAACGGCTTCTTGAAGTCGTCGGACCATATCCTCGACATCGTCATCAAGAACGCAACGATTATCGACGCCATGGCCGGGATCATCAAGGCCGACATTGGCATCCGCGACGGCCGCATCGTTGGCATTGGCAAGGCCGGCAACCCCGACGTCATGCCCGGCGTGCACCCCGACATGGTGGTGGGACAAACCACCTCCCCGGTGTCCGGCGCGGGGTTCATCGTCACCGCGGGTGCGGTCGAGTCCCATGCGCACCTGCAATCGCCCGAGCAGTCGGACCATGCGCTTGCCGGCGGCACCACCACCATGATCGGCAATGGTCCAGGGCCGCTGTTCGATGTCGGCAGCGGCAGTGCCACGACCTTCGGCCGTTTCCTGCAGGCGACGGAGTTCTCGCCGCTGAACTACGCGCTGTTCGGACGCGGCTCGTCCAACGCCGAAGCGGTTGAGGAGTCTGTGTCCGCTGGCGGCATGTCGGTCAAGATCCACGAGGACTTCGGCGCGGCACCAGCGGTGATCGACCAGAGCCTGGTTGCCGCCGACCGCAACGACTTTGCCGTCCATCTCCACACCGACTCGATCAATGAGTTCGGCTTTTGCGAGGACACCATGGCCGCCGTCGCAGGGCGGACGATTCATATGTACCATGTCGAGGGCGCGGGCGGCGGCCATGCGCCCGACCTGCTCAAGGTCGTCTCCTACCAGAACGTCATCCCGTCCTCCACCAACCCGACCAACCCCTACACCAGCTATGGGTTGGAGGAAGGCGTGCCGATGACGATGATCTGCCACCAGCTTAACTACAACATACCTGAGGACGTCGCGTTCGGCGAGGCCCGCGTACGGGCCCAGTCCGCGGCGGCGGAGGACTTCCTGCACGACATGGGCGCGATCTCGATCTTCGGCACCGACACGCAGGGCATGGGGCGCCTGGCCGAGAACGTCGCCAATTGCTGGCAGCTCGCCAGTGTCATGAAGCAGCGCACGGGGCGCCTGCCGACGGAAACCACGCTGCGCGCCGACAACGAGCGCATCAAGCGATACATCGCCAAGCTCACGATCAACCCGGCAATTGCGGTCGGCATCGACGCCCATGTGGGATCAATCGAAGTTGGCAAGATGGCCGACCTTGTACTGTGGCCGCGCGCCTCGTTCGGCATCAAGCCCTACATGGTGATCAAGAGCGGCTTCATCGTTTGGGCGGCCATGGGTGACGGCAACGGCAGCCTCGGCCTTGCCGAGCCAATGATCCAGAAACGCATGTGGGGCGCTTTGGGCGCGGCCCCGCAGCACTTAGGCGTGCTCTTCGTGTCCAAGCTTGCCGAGCAGGCCGATATCGGGCGCAAGCTCGGCCTGGTGAAGCGCATGGTGCCGATCAAAAACGTTCGCACGCTCTGCAAGGCCGACATGGTGCGCAACGACGCCACGCCGGCCGTCGAGGTGGACCCGCAAACCTTCGAGGTGCGTGCGGACGGCAAGCTGCTGATGTGCCCGCCCGCCGTGAAAGTGCCGCTTGCGCGAAGGTACATGCTGCGATGACGGACGCAGTGCCAAACCGGCGGATTGCAGCCGCGCGCGTCGGCATCGGCGGCCCGGTTGGCTCGGGAAAGACGGCGTTGGTCGAGCGGCTCATCCCTGCCTTGCTGCAGCGTGGCATCAATCTCGCCGTTATCACCAATGACCTCGTCACCGCCGAGGATGCCGAACGCATCCGGCGCTCCGGACTGATCGATCCGGCCCGCGTGTCGGCCGTAGAGGCCGGCGCTTGCCCGCATACGGTGATCCGCGAGGACCCAACGCTCAACATCGAAGCCGCGGACGAACTTGAACGCCGCTTCCCCGGGCTTGAGCTCATCCTGCTGGAAAGCGGCGGCGACAACCTCGCTTCGACCTTCTCTCGCGACCTGACCGACTTCTGGATGTTCGTCATCGACGTCGCGGGCGGTGACGACATCCCGCGCAAGCGTGGGCCAGGTGTGATCCGCTGCGACCTGCTGGTGATCAACAAGACCGATCTTGCACCGCATGTTGGCGTGGACTTGGCGCAGATGCACAGGCAGGCGCTCGTCGTGCGCGAAAACCGCCCAGTGCTGCTGACCAACTGCCGCAAAGGCGAGGGAGTCAACGCCGTCGTCTCGGCGATCGAGCGCGACGTGTTGTTCCGCGCCTGACCGGCCCGCGCGGCGACGTCCGCCCCCAGTTGGACCTCGTTTTTACGCGCCGTGGCGAAAAGACGGTGCTCTCTCGCCGGCTGTTTCGCTGGCCTTATGTTTTGACACGAACCTTCGCGCTTGATCGCGTGCCGGGCCACATGTTGACCGTCATCCTGCAAACCAGCAGCGGCGCGGTGCATGGCGGCGATTGCCTGCGCCAGAACCTCCATGTGCGAGCGGGAGCGGCCGCCCACGTCACGACTCAGGGCGCATCTTGCATCCATCGCGCCGACCCCGGCCTCATGACCGCGGAAACGGTGGTCATCATGGTAGAGCCAGGTGGCACCATCGAATACCTGCCCGAGCCGCGGATCCTATTTCCTGATGCAGCGCTGGACCAAACGATCGAAATCGACTGTGCCAACGGGGGTGTGGCATTGGTCACGGACGCATTTACCATCCACGATCCCGCGGCGAGCCGGCGCGGCTTTCGGCGGCTCGCCTCGACCATGACGCTACGCTGCGACGGGGGCGATCCCGTGCTGGTTGACCGCATGGACATCGCCGGCTTCGATCGTGAACGGGTGGCGCCATACGCCGCCTTTGGCTCCGTCGTACTCGCCATGCCCGGGCGCACAGAGGGATTGCAAGCGCTGGCCGAGGAGCTAACCGCCGTGTTTGCCGCCATCCCCGGCCTGTACGGGGCGGCGAGCGCGCTGCCAGGCGGAAGTATCGGGCTCGGCGCCCGTCTTGCCGCGCATGACCTTCGCGCAGTCTCGGCGGGTTTCGAGGCGACCTGGATCGCCACCCGCCGCCTGCTCTACAACGCTGCGCCACCTTCTCGCCGCAAGTCGGGGCACTCGGCCGCGCAGGCGCGTCTTTAGCTCCGACGCAGCTATAGTCCATGTCAGGGAGATCCAATGAGGCAGGTCGGCGAGTTCCCAACCTTGCGGCTCGCGGGCCGGGCTGGTCAGGGCGGCGGGTGCAGGATGGCCGACCGGCTGCGGATGGTCTCGGCGATCAGGTCCAAAACGATGCGCACGCGGGGCACTTGCCGGTTCTTGTTATGCACCCCCAGCCAGATATCAGCCGCCGGGATAGGAGCCGGCGTTTCGACCCGGCGGAGCGCGGGCTCGCTGTCGGCCCGGAAGCGCGGTAGCAACGCCATCCCGCCGCCGCAGGAAGCGGCCCAATACTGGGTCTCATAGCTGTCGGCCCGCAGACCAACCCGCGCCCGGCCGGTGTGGTCGGCAAGCCAGGTCGCCTGGGTTGATAGCTCTTGGTCGTTCAACAGCGTAATCAACTGATGGCCCGGACAGCCATCCCACAGGTCAGGTTCGCCGTGGCGGGCGAAGTAGGCGGGACAGCCATAGAGCCCAAACGCCACCTCACCGATCTTGCGTACCACCAAGTCCTGGTCGCCGAACTGCCGAAGCCGGAGGACGATGTCGGCCTCCCGGCTCGTCAGCGGAGTGCCCGGCATGTCGGGCAATGCCTCGATCAGGATGCTGCCGTGAAGCGACTGGAGCGCGGCGAAGCAGGGAGCAAGCAAATGACTGGTGAGCAATTGCGAACTCGAGACGCGCACCAGTCCTTCCAGCCGGATGTCATGCCCAGACACCGCACGCTCGATGGCCAGCGCCTCGGCCTCCACCCGCTCCACGTGCGTCCGGATGCTTTCGCCTGCCAGCGTCGGCACATACCCGTCGGCGGCGCGGTTCAGCAGGCGCACGCCCATGCCGTCCTGCAGCGCAGCGAGGCGCCGGCTCACGGTGGATTGCGTCACGTGCAGTTGCTTGGCGGCCGCTGCCAGGGTCCGGTGTCGTACCACGGCCAGAAAGAAGCGAAGATCGTCCCAGTCCAGCATGGCGGCAATCCCGGCGGTAAGCGGCGTGCATTGGTCGGCCCGGCTTTGAGGCAACACGCGTTTATGCGCGCCCGCTGTTCGTAAATGCGTGTCACGTTAGGTCTGCAGACAGCGCATGGTTCGCCGATGCGAGCGAGACCGTTACAATTATTACGTTGCAAGTTGATCAATCATCGGTGTTGGGAAGGCACCACGCCATGACAATGCCCCCGTCCATGACAACCCCCAGCGTTCCACGCACGCTTCAGTGCCGGACGGTCGCGGAAGGCGGGTCCAGACACCACAACCATATCCGCGGCTTGGCACCCATCACCGTGGAGGAACGCTTTGGTTCGCTGGAGCATGCCGAGGTCGCAACACCGCCCGAGGCGTTGCTGGCTGCCCTTGGGTCGTGCCTGAGCGCCCGCATCCACGCCAATGCAGCCGCGGGCAGCATTCGGGTGACCCGCCTGGTGCTGCACGTCGAGGTGGACATCGGCGCCAGCCCGCTTTGGGAACCGCTCACGGGCGAACCGCGGGCAGTCGGCTTTGAAGCCATTCGGGTCGCGGTGCACATGGATGCGGACGCCTCGCCCGAGGCAATTCGCGCCCTGGTGGCGCACGCCGTACGCTGGTCCCCGGTCGCCAACACGCTTCATGATCCGGTCCACTTGGAGGTCGCTGTCGCGCAGGGCTCGTGAGCGCCATTCAGGAGCCTGATGTGGCGCTTAAGCGCCGTGACTTGATGGCCGCCATGGCGCCGTTTCAGCAGCCCTCACTCCGGCGCAGCCTATGGCAGTTTACCTCGACGTTCGTGGCTTACCTCGTCCTTAGCGCCATCATGTATGTCTTGGTGCCCATCTCGTCCTGGATGGCTCTGGCACTCACCCTGCCTGCCGGCGGCCTGGTCGTGCGGCTGTTCATCGTCCAGCACGATTGCGGCCACGGCTCGTTCTTCCGCTCGCGCCGCTTGAACGACATGCTCGGCCGGTTTTGTAGCGTGTTTACGTTCACACCGTATGCGTTCTGGCGGCGGCAGCACGCCAACCACCATGCCACGTTCAACAACCTGGACCGGCGCGACCCCGGCATCGACCTCTATTCGACCTGCGCCACCCTGGCCGAGTACCAAGCAATGCCGCATGGTCGCCGCATTTTATATCGGGCTGTCCGGCACCCGGCGATGACGCAAATGCTGCTGCCGCCATTGATCTTCCTGCTGCTCTATCGCCTGCCGTTCGACGCCCCCCGGAGCTGGCGGCGGGAACGGCGCAGCGTGATGACCACGAATGCCGCGCTGGTATTGCTACTTGGCGGCCTTTGTTTTGTATTCGGGTGGCGGGCAGTTGCCTTGGTCCAGCTTCCAACTGTCGCCGTCGCTTCGATCATCGGTGTCTGGCTGTTCTCGGTGCAGCATCGCTTCGAGGAGGCTCTCTGGGCGCGCCAGGAACGTTGGAGCCAAATCCAAGCGTCGTTAAAGGGCAGTTCCCATCTGAGCTTGCCGCGGCTGCTGCAGTGGTTCACCGGCAATATCGGCTTTCACCATATCCATCACTTGTCGGCGCGGGTGCCGAACTACCGGCTCGAGGAATGCCATGCGGCCCGCAGCGAGTTCCAGGATGTCACCACCCTGACGTTCTGGCAGGCGATCCAGGCGCCCAGCTATGCGCTCTGGAACGAGGATGAGGGCTGTATGGTGCCGTTCCCGTAGTCACGCCGTGCGCTGCGCCGACAGGATGCGTTCGGCAACTTCCAGGAAGCCATAGCCGCCGCGCGCGATCGTCGTATAGGCCGGCTCTGCGTCCATACGGCCCTTGAAGTCCAGCACGTTGGCCACGCCGCAGGCATGGGGGAAGAAGCCGAACATCGGGGCATCGTTGGGACTATCGCCCACAAAAACGATCCTGTCTTTCTCACGGTCAAGTGAGATGCCGAGGATGTCGGCCGCAAAGCGACGCGATGTGGCCAGTTTGTCGTAGCTGCCGAACCAGCCGTTGACGTGGATGGAGGACACCTTGAACGCGGCCCCAGCCTCGGCAAAGAGGCGGCAAATGTGGTCCACGGCTGCCGCATCCAGCGCCGGCACGTCTTCGCAGACGTCGATTGCCAAGTCGGCCTCGCGGTAGAGCTGGTCACCCGCCACCGCGGCGCCGGGCACTTCGCCCAGAATACGATCCCGCACGGCCTTGAGGCGCTCGCGGTTGGCACTCCGCTCGGCTTCGTTGGCGGTGAAACTGCGCCGCATGGTGCGCTTCGCGTGGTCGTACGAGAAGTAGAAGGCGCCGTTTTCGCCGACCACCCCGTCGACCGGCCAGAACCGCGCGATCATGTCGCACCAGCCGGCTGGGCGGCCGGTGATCGGCGCCACGGCGAGGCCGGCGTGCTTCAGGTCTTCCAGGGCCTGGTAGGCGCGGCCTGGCAGCCGTCCCTCATGGGTGATTGTGTCGTCGATATCGGCGAACACCACCGCGATTTGCGCAGCCACGGCGTCGGGCATGTCCGCCAGCGGACGCATTGCTCACCGCTCCCAATCGACCTGAACAATAGACAATCGTTTTTGACTTTGGTCAACGAGTGCGCCAGGCTCGCGGATCAACCAGGCTTGCGAGTGCATTGGGCCCGGAAGCTCAAACCGGGGGCGGGATCTCGAATGCGGAGTAGCACTGTGCCGATGAAGGTCGTCGACTTCCCAGCGACTTCCTCCACCCGGCCGGCGCCGATCCCGGCGGCCTTTGACGACGCGGTGATTTGGGCAGCCTGGCTTTATTACGCCGACCAGCTCAATCAAAGCGAAGTCGCCAAGGCCCTGAACGTGTCGCGCGCCACCGTGGTCAGCCTGCTCCAGGAAGCCCGGGAGCGTGGCATCGTCACCATCAACTTGCGCAGCGACCTGGCTGCCACGACCAACTGCGCCCGGCAGCTCACCGAGCGCTTCGGCCTGACCGAAACCCTGGTCATCCCCAGCCGGGATGGCGCCAGCCGGGTTGACCGGCGGGGCGACGCCGCGGCGCGGGTGCTGGCGGACAAGCTGGCGGCGGGTGACATCATCGGCGTCGCCTGGGGCCGCACCGTGCTCGCGGCCGCCCGCGCGATGGCGCCGCGCGAACCAATCCCGCGCTTGACCGTGGTGCAGGTGGCCGGGAGTTCGATGGCCTCGGAGGATTTCTCGCCAGAGCTTTGCACGTCGCTGATGTCGAACCGGTTGGACGCGCGCTGCGTCAACCTGCTAGCCCCGGCGCTGCTGTCGAGTGCGGAGTTGCGCGACCGGTTGATGGCTGAGCCGATGCTGGTGCGGCAGTTCGACCTGATCCGGTCGTGCACGAGGCTGCTGTTCGGGGTGGGCGACCTCGGCGCCGCCAGCACGGTCCGCAAATCGGGCTTTGCCAGCGCGCAGACCGTGGAGCACTACATGAGCCACGGGGCAGCGGCCGTCATCATTGGCCGCTTCATCGGCGCCGACGGGTCTGCCATTGCGGGTGAACTCGACGAGCGCATGATCGGCATCACGCTCGACGAGCTGCGGACCGTGCCGGTGCGCATCTGCGTCGCCGGCGGACCCGGCAAGTGCCAGGCCATCCGCGCGGCGCTGGCGGGCGGCTTTCCCACCCACCTGGTCACCGACACCCTGACGGCGCAACGTCTGCTCGAGTAGCCGCAAGCAAGAACAAACGGGAGGTGGACTATGGCAGCAGCCCGTACCGTCATTGGCATCGACGCGTCGACGCAATCGGTCAAGGCAATCGCTTGGACCCGGTCCGGTCAACCGCTGGCCGAGGGCCGTGCGCCGCTCGCGCTGGATCAGCCGCAGCCAGGCTTTGTTGAGCAGGATGCGGAGGCATGGTGGACGGCGGCCTGCACGGCGCTCAAGGCGCTCACCGCCCGCGTAGACAGCGCGGCAGTCGATGGCATCGCGATCTCCAACCAGCGTGAGACCGTGGCCCTGCTGGACCAAGACGGCCATGCCCTCGGTCCCGCCCTCACCTGGCTCGACAGCCGGGTCGCGTCCAGCTACCGCGATTTTGCTGCAAGCTTCGGAGCCGAGCGGTTGCACGCCATTTCGGGCCGGCCGGTCGATGTCATCCCGGTCATCTACCGCCTGCATTGGCTGATGCAGCACCGGCCTGAGTTGATCGAGCGGGCGCGCACCATCGTCGACGTGCACGGCTTCCTGGCGCGGCACCTCACGGGGACTGCGACCGCAAGCTTCACCAGCGCCGACCCGTTCGGCCTGTTTGACATTGTGCAGAAGGAGTGGTCCCGCCCGCTGCTTGATCACCTTGGCATTGCGCTGGACAAGCTGCCGCCGGCGGTGGCGCCGGGCCAATGCATCGGCGTCGTGTCCCAGGCCGCCGCGGCGGCAACTGGCTTGCTGGCCGGAACGCCGGTCTATGCGGGGGGCGGCGACGGCCAATGCGCCGGCCTTGGCGTGGACGCCATGCGGGCCGGCAGCGTGTACCTCAACCTGGGGACTGCGATCGTGGCGGGCGTGTGGTCGCCCGAGCCGGTGATCAGCCAAAAGTGGCGCACCATCATGGCGCCGCCCGGCGGCTATTTCCTGGAACATGTGCAGCGTGCGGGCGCCTTTTTCGTGAACTACCTGGTGGATACCTTCGCCGGCGGGCGTGCCGACCCGGACGTGTTCCGCCGGCTGGAAGCCAGCGCGTCTGCCATTCCTGTTGGGTCGGAGGGGTTGTTGGTGTGCCCCTACCTCGCGGGCTGCATGGACCCGCATTGGAATCCGGACGCCCGCGCCACGGTGACCGGCCTTGGCTCGCACCACACGCCCGCGCATCTCTATCGCGCCGGCTTGGAGGCGCTGACGCTGGAGGCGGTGCGGGCCATCCACGCGATGCGCAATGCCGGGCTGGCGACGGAAAAGATCCTGGTGATCGGCGGGGGAGCCGATAGTGCACTCTGGCTGCAAATGATTGCGGACGCGGCGGGTTTGCCGACGTTCAGGAGCCTTTCGAATGAGGCATCGAGCCTGGGAGCTGCGATCATTGCGGCCACGGGCGCCGGGTGGTTTGGCTCGATGCTGGAGGCTGCGGGGGAGATGACGCGGGTTGCCGACCGGATCGAGCCGCGGGAGGAGCAGGCGGCGGTTTGGGCGCGATTGTCGCGGCGGCAGGCTGCGCTGTATCAGGCGACGGCGGAGCTGCAAGCCGTTTAATCGGGGTGTTCGCCCCCGAGCGATGCCCGGGCCCAACTGCGTTCAAACGGAAAGCTAACGTC
>CAXTRX010000091.1:0-12689 GCA_964246785.1 uncultured Acetobacteraceae bacterium
GCGGCGGATGATGATGCTGGACACCGCCGCGCGCATCCTCTCCCGCCGGCAAAGCGAGATCATCGCCCTGCTGCGCGAGAGCGGCCGCGTCGGCGTGGACGACCTCGCCAGCCTGTTCGACGTGACCCCGCAGACCATCCGCCGCGACCTTAACGAGCTGAGCGAGGCCCGGCTGATCGTGCGCGTGCACGGCGGCGCCATCGTGGCGTCCAGCGTGCACAACCTGGCCTATGACGCGCGCAAGCTGGTGGCGCAGTCGCAGAAGCGGCTGATTGGCGAAGCAGCGGCGCGGCTGATTGCCGATCATAGCTCCCTCTTCATCAACATTGGCACCACCACGGAGGAAGTCGGCCACGCGCTGGCGACCCGGTCGGGCCTGCTGGTGATCACCAACAACATCAACGTCGCCAGCGAGCTGTATCGCAGCCGCGCCATCGAGGTGATCATTGCCGGCGGCAGCGTGCGCTCCAGCGATGGCGGCATTGTCGGTGCCGAAGTCGTGGAGCTGATCCGGCGCTTTCGCGTGGACACGGCCGTGATCGGCACCTCGGCGATCGACGAGGACGGCACGCTGCTGGACTTCGACACCCGCGAGGTTTCGGTGTCGCGCGCGATTATCGACAATGCACGCCGGGTCATCCTGGTGGCCGACAGCAGCAAGTTCGCCCGCGCGGCGCCGGCCCGGATTGGCACCCTGGCCGATATCGACATCCTGGTCACCGACCATCTGCCGACGCCCGAGGTCGCCGAGTTGTGCCGCAAGCATGAGGTGACGGTGATCGAAACCGGCGGGCCATTGGAGGGCGACGGAGCGGGCGCGGAGGGATAGGGTGTTCGTTTTATCTGGTTGTTTTTCCTTTGGATCGGCCGTATAGAAAAAAGCGAACAAAAACACACGCCATAACCGGGCGTAAGCACGTGGGTGGGATGGGTGACTGCCGAAACCAACACGCCTGAATACGATCTCGCCATCATCGGTGGCGGCATCAACGGCTGCGGCATCGCGCGGGACGCGGCCGGCCGCGGTTGGCGCGTGCATCTGTGCGAACGGGCGGACCTGGCCTCGGGCACCTCTAGCGCCTCGACCAAGCTCGTGCATGGCGGCCTGCGCTACCTCGAGCACTACGAGTTCCGCCTGGTCCGCGAGGCGTTGATGGAGCGCGAGGTGCTTTGGGGCATCGCGCCGCACATCATCTGGCCGTTGCGCTTCGTCCTGCCGCACCACCGTAAGCTGCGCCCAGCCTGGCTGCTCCGGCTCGGCCTGTTCATGTATGACCATCTGGGCGGCCGCAAGCGCCTGCCGCCCACGCGCACGTTGCGGCTGCGCCGCGACCCGTCGGGCGACGTGTTGAAGCCGGAGTTCCGTCTGGGATTCGAGTATTCCGACTGCTGGGTGGAAGACTCGCGCCTGGTCGTGCTCAACGCGCGGGACGCGGCGGACCGGGGCGCCACGATTGCACCGCGCACGTCCTGCGTGACTGCCCGGCGCGACGGCGAGCATTGGCACCTTGAGCTACGCGACGAGGCCACTGGCCGGGAATACGCCATCCGCGCCCGCGCGCTGGTGAATGCCGCCGGTCCCTGGGTGTCGGCGGTGGCGGGCGGCGTGCTTGGTTCGAACAACCAGGCGACGGTCCGCCTGGTGCAAGGCAGCCATATCGTGGTGCCGCGGCTGTATGAGCACGACAACTGCTACATCTTCCAGAACGCCGACAACCGCATCTTCTTCCTCATCCCGTACGAGCAGGATTTCACCCTGATCGGCACCACCGACCAGGACTTCAAGGGCGACCCGACCGGCATCCAGGCAAGCCCAGCCGAAATCGACTACTTATGCCGCGCGACCAGCGAGTATTTGCGCCAGCCGATTACCCCGGAGATGGTCATCTGGTCGTACTCGGGCGTTCGCGGCCTGTATGACGACGGCTCGACGGCCGCGCAGGAAGCAACCCGCGACTACGTGCTGAAGCTCGATGCACCAGCAGGCTCTGGCGCGCTGCTCTCGGTGTTCGGCGGCAAGATTACCACCTATCGCCGGCTCGCGGAGGCGGCCCTGGCGCAACTGGTGCCGCATCTTCCCGCCGGGACTGCGCTCCGGCCGGGCTGGACCGGGCAGCACAGCCTGCCGGGCGGAGACTTCCCGGTCGACGGGTTCGACGCGGAGTTGCAGCGCGCGCATGATCGCTATCCATTCCTGGCGCCAACCTTGCTCCGCCGCCTGCTGCGCGCCTATGGCACCAAAATCGATGTGCTGCTGGCCGGCGCCCGCAACCGCGAGGAGATGGGGCGCGATTTCGGCGCCGGGCTGACCGAGGCGGAATTGCGTTATCTTGCCCGCCATGAGTGGGCCCGCAGCGCCACCGATGTTATTTGGCGACGCAGCAAACTCGGCCTGCGTCTGAGCACAGCACAGATTGCGGCGATTGAGGCGGCGATGCAGGATATCGGGCAAGAAGAGCTGGTTCCTGCATGAGCCTCGTCCTCGACAGGGTGACGCTCAAGCTCGGCGCTGATACGGTGATCGACGACGTGTCGCTCGAACTCACCCGCGGCTCGATGAATGTGCTGCTGGGCCCGACGCTGGCGGGCAAAACCACGCTGATGCGGCTCATGGCTGGGCTCGATCAGCCGAGCAGTGGACGTCTGCTGCTCGACGGCCAAGACATCACCGGGCTGCCAGTTCGCAAGCGCTCGGTGGCCATGGTCTACCAGCAGTTCGTGAACTACCCCAATCTTTCGGTCTACGAGAACATAGCCTCGCCGTTGCGCGTGGCCCGCCTACCCGCAGCCGAAGTTGAGCAGCGTGTGCAGCATGCGGCGAGCGTGTTGCGCCTGGAGCCGTTGCTGCAGCGCACACCGGCGCAACTCTCGGGCGGGCAGCAGCAGCGCACTGCCATCGCACGGGCCTTGGTCAAGCGCGCCGATCTCGTGCTGCTTGATGAGCCGCTGGCCAACCTGGACTATAAGCTGCGCGAGGAGCTGCGTGACCAGTTGCCGCCGATTTTTGCGGAGAGCAACGCCATCCTGGTTTACGCCACCACCGAACCGACCGAGGCGCTGCTGCTTGGCGGGCAAACGGCGACGCTGTGGCAGGGACGGGTCACGCAGCATGGTGCGACACCGGCGGTGTATCGCGAGCCGCAAAGCATTGCCGCCGCCCGAGTGTTTTCCGATCCGCCGCTGAACGAACTCGCCGTCGAGAAACGCGGCGCCACCATTGCCACGACAGGCGGCCGGCAATTGCCCGCCATCGGCGTGCTGACGGGGCTAGCCGACGGCCATTACACAGTCGGCTTCCGCTGCACGGATGTGAGCCTGGCGGGTGGCGGACCCTCGGCGCTCGGCTTCCCCGGCACCGTGTCGGTAACCGAACTCAGCGGGTCCGAAAGCTTCGTGCATGCCGATGTGGGCACCGGCACGTGGGTTTGCCTGGTGCGCGGGGTGCATGACTGGCTGCCAGGGGCGGCTTGCGACGTTTTCGTCGACATGCGCCGCGTGTTCGCCTTTGCCGCCGATGGCCAGCTTGCCGCGGCCCCGGCCCAGGCGGCCGCCGCATGACGCAGATCACCCTGGACGGGATCGCGCACGCCTACGTACGCCATCCGCGAAACGACAAGGACTATGCGCTGCAGCCGCTGCACCACGTTTGGGAGCAAGGCTTGGCCTACGCGCTGCTCGGGCCATCAGGCTGCGGCAAGACGACGCTGCTGAACATCATCTCCGGCCTGATCATCCCGTCGGAAGGGCGGCTGTTGTTTGGCGAGCGGGACGTGACGCGGCTGCCTACCGAGCAGCGCAACATTGCGCAGGTGTTCCAATTCCCCGTCATCTACGACACGATGACGGTGGCCGAGAACCTGGCGTTCCCGCTGCGCAACCGCCGCATGCCGCGTCCAGCAATCGAGGCGCGCGTTGCCGAGATTGCGGCGCTCCTTGAACTCACCCCCTATCTCAATCGGCGGGCGCGCGGGCTCACGGCCGATGCCAAGCAAAAGATCTCGCTCGGCCGCGGCCTAGTCCGCTCCGACGTGTCCGCCGTGCTGTTCGACGAGCCGCTCACGGTGATCGACCCGGCACTCAAATGGGAGTTGCGGTCCAAGCTGAAGGCGGTGCATCGCGCCTTGGACATGCTGATGATCTATGTCACGCATGACCAAACCGAGGCGCTCACCTTTGCCGACCGGGTGGTGGTGATGAACGAAGGCCGCGCGGTGCAAATCGGCACTCCCGCCGAATTGTTCGAGCGGCCGGAGCACACGTTCGTCGGCTATTTCATCGGCTCCCCCGGGATCAATCTGCTGCCCGCCACCATTGCCGGGGCCACCGCCTATGTCGGCGAGACGGCCATCCCGCTCGGCGCCAGCTATCCTGCCATGCCGGCTGGCGGAAACATCCATATCGGCATCCGCCCGGATTTCGTCACTGTGAGCGACACCGGGCCGATCCGGGCGCAGCTTCGCCGGGTCGATGATTTCGGCCGCAAGCGCCTGGCGCATGTGACGCTCGCTGGATATCCCGTGGTGGCCACCGTGCCGGACAGCATGAGCAGCGTGCCGGGCGAAGTGAGCCTCGCTTTCGACCCGGCGCGTGTGCTGGTTTACCACAACGATGTCCGCGTGCCGGGCCAGAGCGCGCCGGGTCACCAAGCGGTCGCCTCTGCCGTGGGGGTTTCGGCGTGAACGACAAGCCATGGAACAACCGCGCCTGGCTGTTCGTGCTTCCCGTGCTGGTGTTCGTGCTGTTCTCCTCGCTAATTCCGATGATGACGGTGGTGAACTACTCGGTGCAGGACTCCATTGGGGTGAACAACTTCTTTTGGAACGGCGCGCAATGGTTCCGCGACCTGCTGGACCCAAGCACCGAGATCGGCGCCCGCTTTGCCGACGCCCTGCTGCGCACGCTGGCATTTTCAATGGCAGCGCTGCTGATTGAACTGCCACTTGGCATTGCGATGGCCCTATGCCTGCCCCGGCGTGGCTGGGCAGTGGGGGCCGCGCTGGTGATCACGGCGTTGCCGATGTTGATACCTTGGAACGTGGTCGGCACCATCTGGCAGATCTTCTCGCGCGCCGACATCGGCTTGCTCGGAGCAGGATTGAACGGGCTCGGGCTGCACTACAACGTCACGCAAGACTCAGTGTCCGCCTGGGTGACGATTGTGGTGATCGACGTTTGGCATTGGACGCCGCTGGTGATCCTGCTGAGCTACGCCGGGCTGCGCGCGATTCCGGACGCTTACTACCAGGCGGCCCGGATTGACGGGGCCGGGCGTTGGGCGGTGTTTGGCAACATAGAGCTGCCGAAGCTGCAGAAGGTGCTGGTGATCGCGGTGCTGCTGCGTTTCATGCAGACGTTCATGATCTACACCGAGCCAGCGGTGGTGACCGGCGGCGGGCCGGGCAGCGCCACCACCTTCCTGTCGATTGATTTGGTGAAGATCGCCATTGGCCAAGTCGATCTCGGCAGTGCGGCCTCGATGTCGATCGTGTACTACCTGATCATCCTGACCGGCTGCTACATCTTCTATACGCTGATGACCCATATGAATCGGGCAGGCGCCTGATGCGCCAGAACGCGGTGCCACGGGCAATCCTGGTCGTCTACCTGGTCGGGCTGATGCTGCCGGTTTACTGGCTGATCAATCTAAGCCTGCGCTCGAATGCCGATATCATGTCCGGGCTGGCATTGTGGCCGCATCATCCGTCGCTGATTAAATACCGCGCGATCTTCAACGACCCGACTTGGGTGCATGCGTTCGGGGTGTCACTCACCTATGTCGCGATCAACACCGTGATCTCGGTGACGGTGGCGCTTCCGGCAGCGTATGCCTTCAATCGCTACCACTTCGTTGGCGACAAACATTTGTTTTTCTGGCTGCTGACCAACCTTATGGCGCCCGCCGCGGTGTTCGCGCTGCCGTTCTTCAACCTCTACTATGCCGTGGGATTGTTCGACACGGTGTGGGCGGTGGCGCTGGCGCATTGCCTGTTCAACGTGCCGTTGGCGGTCTGGATCCTGGAGGGCTTCGTCGGCGGCGTGCCACGTGAAATCGACGAGACGGCGGCGCTTGACGGCTATTCATTCCCCCGCTTCTTCGTCCGCCTGTTCCTGCCCCTCATCGCCAACGGCATCGGTGTCACCTGCTTCTTCTGCTTCATGTTTTCCTGGGTGGAGCAGTTGCTGGCGACCACGCTCACCTCGTCCAACGCGTTGCCGTTCGCCTCCGTCATGACGCGCAGCTACTCGGCGGCGGGAATGGATTGGTCGTTGCTGGCGGCCGCCGGCGTTCTCACCATGGTCCCCGGCGCCATCGTGATCTGGTTCGTGCGCAACCACATTGCCAAGGGCTTTGCCCTCGGCCGCGTTTAGGGCGGAGCTGCCGATGTTTCTCTGGATGGCATGGACCTGGGCCACCGCCGGTTTCTTCAGCTTCGTGGCGCTGGCGTTGATCCTGCTGACGTGCTTGGCGATCTATCGTCCGGAAACACCGCGTGTCGGTATCCTCCGCTTTGCCACCACGCGCGGCGACCGGTTTTTTGTCACCATGATCGGTTCGGCGATCATTTTCGTGCTTTGGATGCGGATGGGCGGCGGTGAATTGTGGTACCCGCTTGCCATCAGCGTTGGTTACGGTGCAGTCATGTTCCGCTATGCTTAGCTAACCTCGCGTGCGTCGTGCACGGGAGGCGTCTTGGGAGGAAAACAATAATGGCCATCACTCGTCGCGATGCGATCAAGGGGGCTGCCGTTGTCGCCGGCAGCGCCGCAATCCTACGCTCCACCCCGTCCTATGCGCAGCAGGTGGACGCAGCCAAAAAGTGGATTGACACTGAGTTCCAACCATCCACGCTCAGCAAGGATGAGCAGATGGCAGAGATGGAATGGTTCATCAAAGCCGCGACCCCGTTCAAGGGCATGACGGTCAGCACGGTCTCGGAAATCCTCAGCATCCACGACTACGAATCCAAGACGCTGACCAAGGCGTTTGCCGACATCACCGGCATCCAGGTCAACCACGAGCTGATGGACGAAGGCCTGCTGGTCGACAAGATCGAAGTCGAAATCCAATCCGGCAAGCCGATCTACGACTTCTGGATGAACGATTCCGACTTCATCGGCACGCACCCACGCTACAAGGACATCGTCGGCGGTTCGTTGACCGACTTCATGGCCAACGACGCCAAGGACATCACGAACCCCAACCTTGACCTCAACGACTTTATCGGCCTGTCGTTCGCGACCTTCACCGACGGCAAGCTCTATCAGCTTCCCGACCAACAATTTGCCAACCTCTACTGGTTCCGCCATGACTGGTTCACCCGCCCCGAGCTGAAGACGGCGTTCAAGAACAAACACGGCTACGAATTGGGCGTGCCGGTGAATTGGTCCGCCTATGAGGACATCGCGGACTTCTTCACCAACGACGTAAAAACCATCGATGGCGTTCGCGTCTACGGCCACATGGATTACGGCAAAAAGGACCCATCGCTCGGGTGGCGCTTCACCGATGCCTGGCTGTCGATGGCCGGATCCGGCGACCGCGGCCTGCCCAACGGCAAGCCAGTCGACGAGTGGGGCATCCGCATGGAAGACGGGATCCCTCGCGGCTCGTCCATCCGCCGCGGTGGCGACGCCAATGGGCCGGCAGCGGTTTACGCCACCACCAAGTTTGTTGAATGGCTCAAGAAATACGCGCCGCCCGAAGCCGCCGGAATGGACTTCCTGGAGGCTGGTCCGGTTCCCGGGCAGGGCCATGTGGCACAGCAAATCTTCTGGTACAGCGCCTTCACGCACGCGCTTCTAGACCCAAGCCTGCCAGTGATGAACTCGGACGGCACGCCGAAATGGCGCATGGCGCCGAGCCCGCATGGCGCTTACTGGAAAGAAGGCATGAAGCTTGGCTACCAGGACGTGGGTTGCTGGACGATGCTGAAATATGCGCCGCTCGAGCGGGTCAAGGCCGGATGGCTCTACGCCCAATTCTGCGTGTCGAAAACCGTCTCGCTGAAGAAGTCAGTCACCTCGCTGCACATTATACGCGAAAGCGACGTGTGGTCCGACGCGATGACCGAGCTGGCGCCCAAAGTCGGCGGCTTGGTGGAGTTCTATCGCAGCCCGGCCCGCAAGCTGTGGACGCCAACCGGCGTGAACGTGCCGGAGTATGGCAAGCTGGCGCAGGTCTGGTGGCAAAACGTATCCCGGGCAATTTCCGGCGAGGCAACGCCGCAGCAAGCAATGGACGGGCTGGCGCGCGATCAGGACGCGATCATGACCCGGCTCGAGCGGTCTGGCGCCCAGGGTCCGCTCGGCCCGAAGATGAACGAGGAACGGGACCCGGAATACTGGTATGCCCGCGCCGAGAAGGATGGCAACTTGGCGCCGCAACGCAAGCTCGCCAACGATAAGCCGCAAGGCGAGACAGTGGACTATGACGAGCTGCTGAAGACCTGGGCCGCCACCACGCCGCCGCCCAAGAAAGTCTAACCACGCAAGGCCGCCCGGGCCGGCGCATGGCTGGCCCGGGCGGATGCAGCGAGACGGAGGCAACGCACCGACATGGCGCGGCACATCCTGGTCATCGATCAGGGCACGACATCCACCCGCAGCATGGTGTTCGACGCGGCGACGAAAACCGTGGCGATGTCGCAGCAGGAGTTTGGCCAAATCTATCCGCGGCCCGGCTGGGTCGAGCATGACCCGGAAGCCATTTGGGCCAGCGCGCTCGCGACCGCCCAACAGGCGCTGGCACAGGCTGGGCTCGCCGCGACCGACATAGCCGCCTTGGGAATCGCCAATCAGCGTGAGACCGCCGTGGTGTGGGACCGCCGCACCGGCCGCCCGATCTACAACGCCATCGTCTGGCAGGACCGCCGCACCGCTGCGGAGTGCGAGCGGTTCGAGCGCGAAGGACACGCCGAACGCGTGGCCGCACGCACCGGTCTGCGGCTGGATCCGTATTTCTCGGCCACGAAGATCGCCTGGATGCTCGACACCGTCCCGGGCGCCCGAGCAGCCGCACGCGCCGGGCATCTCGCCTTCGGCACCGTCGACAGCTTCCTGCTCTGGCGGCTGACCAACGGCGCGGTACACGCCACCGACGCCACCAACGCCTCGCGAACGCTGCTGTTCGACATCCATCATGGCCGCTGGGACGAGGACATGCTGGCGCTGTTCAACATCCCGCCCGCGATGATGCCGGACGTGCGTGACAGCTCGGGCGACTTCGGCGCTGTTGCGGCAGAGCATCTCGGCGCGCCGGTGCCAATCCGCGGCGTCGCCGGGGACCAGCAAGCAGCGCTCATAGGCCAAGCCTGTTTCCAGCCGGGCATGGTAAAGTCCACCTACGGCACAGGCTGCTTTGCCCTGCTCACCACGGGCGAGACGGCCATTGCAAGCAGCCACCGCCTGCTCACCACGGTGGCCTATCAGCTCGGCGGCACGCGGACCTATGCGCTGGAAGGCTCGATTTTTGTCGCCGGTGCCGCCGTGCAGTGGTTGCGCGACGGCTTGGGCTTGATTGGTGCAGCCGCGGAAACGGGTGCGCTCGCCGCCGCCGCAGACCCGGCGCAGGAGGTGTATTTCGTCCCCGCCTTCGTCGGCCTCGGCGCGCCGCATTGGAGCAATGAGGCGCGTGCCCTGCTGTTCGGCATGACGCGGGGGACCACTCGGCGCGAGCTGGCGCGGGCCGCCCTGGAGAGTGTCGCGTATCAAACCCGCGACTTGCTAGCCGCCATGCAGGCCGATTTCGCCCAGGCCTCGCCGGGCGCTGCAGCCACGGTGATCCGGGTCGATGGCGGCATGACCGCAAGCGACTGGACCATGCAGTTCCTGGCTGACATGCTGGCCGCCCCGGTCGATCGTCCAGGCTGCCTCGAGACCACCTCCTTAGGGGCTGCCTATCTCGCCGGCCTGGCGGTAGGGCTATATCCGGGCTTGAGCGAATTCGCCGCGCAATGGTCAGCCGCTCAGCGCTTCCGCCCGGCCATGCCGGCAGCCATCCGGGACGCAAAATATCGCGGCTGGCAGGATGCCCTGTCCCGGTCGTTGCCCCGCTCCTGATGAAGATCGTCTTCCGGTGCGACCCGGCGTTGCAGGCGCACTTGCCGCCGCCGCTGCCAGCCCGGGCCGCCTTGCCCGACTGGCTGCGTGCCATGCCGAACCGCGCCTTCTCGCCCACCCACGGTCAGGAGGTGCGCACCGTCAAGCAGTGCCCGCCCTTCATCGACGCCATGGCATACGGCTTCGTCATCCCGTTGCCCTGTGACGTTGTCGCGCGAGACGGTGCGTTGTCGTGGAATTGGGATGCGCCTAAGCCCTCGGTCCACGCCCATCCTCGCTCGCCGATCAGCTTTCACGTGCCGGAGCAGGCTATCGGCGCGCCGCTGTTCCATCCGGACCGCGTGCTGGTGAAGTTCAACAGCTTCTGGACGGTGCAGCTCGAGCCCGGCTGGTCGCTGTTCGCCACCCACCCGGTGAACCGGGAGGACCTGCCGTTCCGCCTGGTCACGGGCTTGGTTGATGCCGACCGCTTCAGCGATGTGGGCATCCTGTTTCCCGCGGTCTGGACCGACCCGGCGTTTTCTGGCGTGCTGCCGCGCGGAACACCCGTTGCGCAGTGCTTCCCCGTGCCCCGTGCCACGCCGGAGTTCGTCGTCGAGCCGTTCTCGCCTGAGCATGCGGCGCAGTATGATGCGACCGCCGAAGCGTTGCTGGGCGGCCCTGGCGTGTATCGCCGCCGCTTCCGAGCCCGGCGCTCAACCGCCGAGCGCACGGCGCAGCGCAGCGGGGTCGAGCCATAGCATGCCGCACCTCGCCGTGGTGACCGCCTGGGCGATGCGGCCAAGGGTCTGCGGCCGGATGGCATAGGCCCGGCGATACGCCGTCATGGCGCCTGCCATATCGCCCTGAGCCTGCCGGGCAATGCCGAGATTGACCGCCGCCTCGGCGAAGTCGGCCCGGTTGGCGAGCGCCTGCTGGTAGGAGGCAGCCGCGCCGGCCTCGTCACCCAGGTCCTGCTGTATCAGCCCTAGAGCAAACCAGGCCGCACTCGCCGCACCGTCCAAGGCGGTGGCGCGTTGGAGCGCCTCCTGCGCCTCTGCCAATCGGCCCGCCTCACGCAACAGCAGGCCGCGGCCGAACTGCGCGGGCGCCAGCGCCGGGTCGGCAGCCGCCGCGCGGCTGAATGCGGCCAGCGCGAGGCTTGAGCGACCAGCCCGCTGCAACGCGAGCGCAAGCGCCTGCCAGCGGGCAGCCTCCCGCGGAAACAGCGCTGCCACCCGTTGCATCGCCTCATCGAGGGGAGCGCCCGCGGCCAGGCAAGCGTGGCAGAGCAGGAAGGCTGCCTCCGCTTGCGGTGTCTGGGCAAGGATCTGTGCCAGCAGCGGCAGTGCCTGAGCTGGCTGTGCCAAGGCCATTGCGGCTTGCGCGGCAACGAGCATCGTGCCGGCATGGCTTGGCCGCACCCGCAGGCTCTGCGCGGCGGCGTTCTGCGCCACTTGCGGCTGGCCGGACCGGAGCGCAATGACGGCACGCAATTGACAGACCGCCGGGTCGGCCGGCGTGGCTTGCTCCATCGCGATGCAGGCGGCGTCTGCGGCGGGCAAATTGCCGGCATTTAGCTGCGCCAACGCCTCGCCGAGTTGCTGAGCATGAACCGTGCGCATGGCATTTGCCTTACGATACGGCAACGAACCGAGACCTGGTAGCGGCGGACGGATTTGAACCGCCGACCAAGGGATTATGATTCCCCTGCTCTACCGCTGAGCTACGCCGCCCCAGACTGGGCGCGCTGTTACGCCAGCGAGCCCGGCCAAGTCAATCATCCGGCGCTAGACCCGTTCCAACCCAAGGGTCTGCGCAAAGCGGACGTTGAAGCGGGTCTTAGTCCGGCGGGCAAAATCATCAGCCCGGCCGAAGCTGGTTGGGCTGCACTTGATTTGGACGACGTCGCAGCGCCTGGAGCCAATGCTGGGCTACATGCGGTTCATGTCATGCGCGGGTCACAACGGCGCCATGCTTTTCGGGAAATCCACGCGATAACAGTGCTGTAACCTCATGTTGCATGAAGATGGATAATTCCCAACTTTAACTTCCGCGAACGATGTCGCGTATGTCGCGCGCCCACGCAATAGGAGTGCCTTTTCATGCGCCTACGGATTGCCCTCGCGGCAGCCACAATTATCGGCTTCCCCGTCCTCGCCTCCGCACAGCCAATCGAGGGCTTGTACGTCGGGGCAGGCGCTTTGTGGAACTTCAAGCAGGACGAGCACCTGCGCGCCTCCGCCGCCACAGGGCTGCCACTGTCCCGGTTCCGGTTCGACGCAGACGGCTTCGGCGGTCTCGGCAGCGTAGGTTACGGTCTTGGCAATGGATTGCGCGTCGAAGTCGAAGGAGATTACCGCCAGAACACTCTTCGCGGCATCGGCTCCACCGTGCCGATCAGTGGCAACAGCACCCAGCAGGACTATGGCGTGCTCGGCAACGTGCTCTACGATTTCGATCTGCGTCCGTTCGGCGTTTCTGTTGTCACGCCCTACGTGGGCCTGGGTGCCGGATGGGAGTGGAGCCACATCAACGGCTTCAACGCAGTCACCCCTGGGGTTGGCTTGACCCATATCGGCGGCACCTATGGCAACTTGGCCTATCAAGGCATCGTGGGCGCTGCCTACCCAGTCCAGGCGGTGCCGGGG
>CAXTRX010000092.1:0-10302 GCA_964246785.1 uncultured Acetobacteraceae bacterium
GCCGACTGGGGCGTGGCTGAAGTCCTCGTTGCCCACGCGTTCGCGCCAGCCATGCGGGAGGATCGGCAGCGTCATTGCCAAGTATTCCAGCGCTGCCGGGAACACCTGCTTGAGCCGCACGCGCACATGGAAGTCGTCGATTTTGTCCGCGCCGGCGAGATAGGCGTAGTTGGACGGAGTGGCGGCACGCTGGTCCGAAACCACGTTGTTGACGGTATAGACCACGTCGTCGGCGGTGAACGGGCTGCCGTCGTGAAAGGTGACACCCTGGCGCAGCGTGAACTCGAACGTGGTGTCGTTGGTCTGGCGCCAGTCGGCGGCAAGCAACGGCTTGATTTGGAAGGTGTCCGGGTCTCGGTAGACCAGCGTGTCCCAAACCTGCTGGGCGAGCACCAAGCCGTTGCGGAGCTGGTTGTGATAGGGGTTAACGTCCAGGATGGCGTCCCGCCAGGCGACCCGCAGCGTATTGGCGGCTTTCTGTGCGTGTGCGGCGGTGCTGCCCAAGCAAATGCCGAGGCAGAGCAGTCCGAACCGACCCGATTGGCGCCAAGCCTGCATAGTGTTTGCTCCGTCGCGGCGCGGGTTAAAACACCGTTGCCGCTTGAGTCCAAGAGCGCGGCGCAACGTTCATGGCTGCTTTGCGTTCGCGTATCGACCGGCTGGGTGGCTAACCAAGGGGACGATGTATGCTGCGCTATGCGTTGATTTTTGCCGTCATATCGGTGATCGCTGGCTTTTTTGGATTTTCCGGCATTTCGGCGGCCACTGCCAGCATCGCCAAAGTGTTCTTCTTCCTGTTTCTGGTAATTTTCATCGTGTTTGTGGTTTTGGCGATTGCGGGTGTGCACGCTTTCTTTTAGGGCGTCAGGACAGGAGGCGGTTCTGCTTGGCGAGGCGGTTCGTTTCGGCCGTCCGCTTGACCCGGCGCGGTCCTGGGGGCACATGAGCGGCAGGTACAGTCCCGTTCGTCTAGAGGCCTAGGACACGGCCCTTTCAAGGCTGTAACACGGGTTCGAATCCCGTACGGGGCACCAGCAGGGCTAGCGCGTTGCCGTGGCCGGCTAGGGGCCGTGGTCACCGACGCGGCGCAGGCCTTGGTAAGGAAACACAATACGCCAAGGATCAGTTCTGCTGACCGTTGCAATGTAGGACCATGGCATGGCTGAAACTGAGATCACGGCGGAGTTCCAGAGCGGCTGGGATGCAGCGCTGCTCGCAGCTAAGCACTGGCACGAAGCACAGGCCGCCAAGGCGCTGGCGCTTTCCAAGAGAAGCCGTTTTCCAAAGAACTTGGAGCGGGAAGCCGAGGTTCATGCCAGAGCAGCCGAGATGATCACCACGCTTGATGTCCGTGATCTGTAGTCCACGGGCCGGAGCCAGCCCGAGGGGGATCGAGCAGAGGTGGCACCCCGTTTGCAGTGTCGGCGTGCCCGTTGGGGTCAATCGGAGGCTGCCTTGCCCGACACCAGTCTGATCGTCACTGCGAACGCACCGCCGCCGCCAGCCTATCCCGCAGCGGCGCCAGCTCCGGCGCATGGGTTCTTCGACAACTTCCTCTCGGAGCTCAACCCGCTGCAATATGTGCCCGTGGTAGGCACGATCTACCGGGCAGTGACCGGCGACACCATTTCGGACGAGGCCCGGTTCGCCGGGTCAATGGTGGTGAGCGGGCTTACTGGCGGGCCGGTCGGGATCGGGCTGAGTGTGGGGGCGACCATGCTGGAGCACCTGCTGGGTATCGATCCTGAGAAGATCGGCGACCAAATACTGGCTCGGCTCGGGATCGGGCATGCGGACGCAACGGCGATGGCGGCAGCGCCGGCGACGAAGCCAAGTGCCGCGGACGGCACGGCCGCTCCGGCCAAGGCGGCGAGCGCTTCCGTGGTGACCGCGGCCAATGGCGGTGGCTGGTCATCGGCTCAGTTGGCAGCATACGGGATACGGCAAGACCGCGGGGGTGGGCTGGCCCGGGGCGGTGAAAGCGGGGCCGATGTGCTGAATTCGCTCGAGCTGGCGCAAGTGCGGAGTAAGGCGGCGGCCTGAACCAGGAGGCCGGGTCCGCGCCCGGCAGCTTGCAAGATTGCCGGGCCAGCCATAGGTTGCCGTCCCTCTGCGTATGCCAAAGGGCAGGTCCGCAAAACCTGGCGAGCAGTTGCCAGCGGCGGATGCTATGACCGGCCGTAACCATGCTCTGACCTTCGACAGCCCGGCTTGCCAAGGACCTTCTCGATGAGCTTCACCTCCAAGGTATTCGAAACCCGCCTGGTCAAGATGGCCGATCGCGAGGAAACCATCGTTGCCGGCGGCCGGCAATTGTTTCCGCTCCTGCCCAAGGCATTTGACGGGATCAAGCAAATCGGGGTCATCGGCTGGTCGTCCCAAGGCCCGGCACAGGCGCAAAACCTGCGTGAGTCGCTGGAGGGCTCGGGCATCCGGGTCAAGGTCGGGCTGCGCGAGGGCTCGGCTTCCATGCGTGAGGCGGCAGCGGTCGGGTTCACCAAGGACAACGGCACGCTCGGCGAGATGTACGAGGTGATCCGCGAGAGCGACATGTCGCTGCTGCTGATTTCGGACGCGGCCTTTGCCGAGAACTACCAGCAGATTTTCGCCGCCTTCCGGCCCGGCACCACGCTGGGGCTGAGCCACGGCTTCCTATTGTCGCACCTGCAGGCGCAGGGCGAGGGCTTCCCCAAGGACATCAACGTGGTTGCCGTGTGCCCCAAAGGCATGGGCCCGTCGGTGCGGCGGTTGTACGAGCAGGGGCGGGAGGTGAACGGGGCTGGAATCAACGCCAGCTTTGCGGTGCATCAAGATATCAACGGCCGCGCGACCGATTATGCGTTGGGCTGGTCCGTGGCGTTGGGCTCGCCCTATACTTTCGAGACCACGCTGGAGTCCGAGTACAAGTCCGACATCTTTGGCGAGCGCGGCATCCTGCTCGGCGCCGTGCATGGGATCGCCGAGAGCCTCTATGCGCGCCAGGTGGGACAGGGTGTTGCCAAGGACGAGGCCTACCTCAATACGGCTGAGTCGATCACCGGGCCGATCAGCAAGGCCATTTCACGGTCGGGGCTGCGGGCGGTCTACCAGCAGCTTGACGACGCGGAGAAGGCGACGTTTCGGGGCGCTTACAATGCGGCCTATCATCCTTGCCGCGAAATCCTGGAAGAAATCTATGATGACGTGGCTTCGGGCAACGAAGTCCGCAGCGTCATCCAGGCCACCCGCCGCCATGGCGAGTATCCCATGGGCAAGATCGACGGCACCGACATGTGGACGGTGGGCGAGACGGTGCGCGCCGACACCCAGCGCAATTACGCACCGATCAATCCCGAAACCGCCGGCGTTTACCTGGCCTGCATGATGGCGCAGGTCGACGTGCTGCGTGACCATGGCCATCCTTATTCCGAGATTGCGAACGAATCCATCATCGAGGCGGTCGACTCGCTCAACCCGTATATGGAGTTCAAAGGGGTGTCCTACATGGTCGACAACTGCTCGACCACGGCGCGTCTGGGCGCGCGCAAATGGGCCTCGCGCTTTGACTATATCCTCAAGCAGCAGGCGTTCCCCGCCGTGGATCAAGGCATGGCCGGCAAAGACACGCCGTTCGACAAATTTCTCACCAACGACATTCATGAGGTGCTGGAGGTTTGCGCTGGTTTGCGCCCGTCCGTGGACATCTCGGTGGTGCCGACCCGGCGGGGGTGAGCCCCCAATAGGTTTGTGCCGTTACCTCGCATCCATGAAGCGGCCGCCCTGGTTCGCGTTCGCACTGCTGCTCGGCGTCTGCGTCCATGCTGCCCCCGTCCCGGCTGCAGAGTACGGGGCAGAACTGCAGGGCTTCGACTACGCCTTTCCCGTGCACAGCTACCGCTTCTTGTCGCAGCGCCAGGACTTGACGATGGCGTATTTGGACGTGCAGCCCATCGGTGTCGCGAATGGGCAAACTGCCGTCCTGTTGCATGGCAAGAACTTCTGCGCCGGCACCTGGGAAGGCACCATCACGGCGCTGACGCAAGCGGGCTACCAGGTGATTGCGCTCGACCAAATTGGCTTCTGTAAATCCAGCAAGCCCGCCGAATACCAGTTCAGCTTCCAGCAATTGGCGCGCAACACCCGGGCGCTGCTGCTTTCGCTCGGGGTCGAGCATGCCATTATGATCGGGCATTCCACCGGCGGCATGCTGGCGATCCGCTATGCGCTGATGTACCCGGACGCCACCGACCGCCTGGTGTTGGTCGACCCGATCGGGTTAGAGGATTGGAAGGCCAAGGGCGTACCCTCGATCAGCGTGGATGACTGGTATGCGCGTGAGCTGAAGACGAGCGCGACTGGCATCCATGCGTACGAGCAGCAAACCTACTACGCGGGGCAATGGCGGCCGGAGTATGACCGTTGGGTTGACATGCTGGCGGGCATGAATGCGGGCCCGGGCAAGGCGGCCGTGGCCTGGGACTCAGCCTTGCTGTACGACATGATCTACACGCAACCCGTGGTGTATGAGTTGGCCAACGTTCAGCCGCGCACGCTGCTCATTGTGGGGGACAGAGATAACACCGCAATCGGCAAGGACCTGGCACCGCCAGAGGTGCGGCCGACGCTTGGCAATTATCCCGTGCTTGCGCAACAAGCCGCGGCGGCAATCCCGCACGCTACGCTGATACGGTTTGCGGAGCTGGGTCATGCTCCACAGTTATCCGATCCAGCGGCGTTCCATGCCAGCCTGCTTGGTTGGCTGCGGGCGGCCCATCCATAGGGTGGGGGGCTGACACCAATCTTAGGAGGCCGGCGCGCTTGCAGCCACTCCGTCAAGCCCGGCGAGTGCATCGGCCGGCAGTTTGAGTTCTGCGGCGGCGAGGTTTTCCCGTAAATGCGCCACGGACGAGGTTCCGGGGATGAGCAGGATGTTGGGTGAGCGGTGAAGCAGCCAAGCCAATGCGACCTGCATGGGTGTCGCATGGAGGCGTGCTGCGACATCAGACAGAATGGACGACTGCAGCGGGCTAAACCCGCCCAATGGGAAATAGGGCACATAGGCAGTGCCGGCGCGCGCCAAGCTGTCGATCAGTGCATCGTCATCGCGATGCGCTAGGTTGTAGTTGTTTTGCACGCAGACGATTTCGCAGATGCGGCGGCCGTCGGCGACCTGGGTGGCCGTGACATGGCTCAGCCCAATATGGCGGATCAGGCCTTGGCGCTGCAGGTCTGCCAAGACGGTGAGCGGCGCTTCGAGCGAGCCTTCCACTGGGTGGCGCGGGTTGAACATGGCGCGCAGGTTGACAACGTCGATCACGTCCACGCCAAGGTTGCGCAGGTTGTCGTGGATTGCCTGGGTGAGTTCCTCGGCCGAAAACGCCGGGTTCCACGATCCATCCGCGCCGCGCCGGGCTCCCACCTTGGTGACAATGACCAGGTCATCGGGGTAAGGTGCCAGGGCCTCGTGGATCAGTTGGTTGGTCACGTGCGGGCCGTAGAAATCACTGGTGTCGATATGGTCGACGCCGCTGGCGATTGCTTCACGCAATACGGCCAAGGCTACGGCGTGATCCTTGGGCGGGCCGAAAACGTGCGGTCCGGCCAATTGCATGGCGCCATAGCCAAGCCGCTTCACTGTGCGGCCGCCGAGAGCGAACGTGCCGGCTTGGTGGATGCTGGACATAACCGCTCCTTGCGAGTGGGGATCAACATGTATGATTGGCCGGCCTGAGTTCCAGCCGCATCCGAAGCCGGTCTATCCGCCAGAGCTGGAGACGGGGGCGCAGTTGCTTCGCCCGGACATGACGCAGTCCTGGATTTTTGCGCTGGCGCTGAGCCGCTGCTCCAGCCAGATGCCACCTAAGACAAGCACCACGACCACCAGGAGAGCGGCCACCTTGCCGCGGTTGGATCCGTTGGGTTCGTCCGGCTCGTTCATACCTTTTCCTCGTTGACAGGCTACCGGCCAATTCCGGCATAACGGGGTATGCGCCCGTTCGCCCGGCTCATCTTACTCCTGCTGATTATGCTGCCGAGTGCCAGCCGGGCTGCCGACCGGTATTTCATCACCAGTGACGGGGTGAAACTGCATTACATCGAAGTAGGCAACCCGGCCGCAGCCACTTTGCTGTTTGTGCCGGGCTGGACGATGCCGGCGTGGATTTTTCAGCTTCAAGTCCAATTCTTTGCGCGCAACTACCATGTCGTGGCATTGGACCCGCGTGGCCAGGGAAGTAGCGATGTGCCGGCGAGCGGCTATGAGCCGTATCGCCGCGGCGCCGACATCGGCGACCTCGTGCGGCTGCTCGGCGCCCGGCGCATCGTGCTGGTCGGCTGGTCGTTGGGCGTGCTGGACTGCCTGGCTTACGTGCATGAGGCCGGGGACAGTAAGGTGTCCGGCCTCGTGCTGATCGATAACTCGGTGGGGGAGAATCCGCCACCGCAGCCGCGGCGGGCGGCGCCCGTGCCAATGGCTCCGGTCGCGCGGGAGATTTTCATGGCCCGGTTCGTTCGCAGCATGTTTCACCGGCCGCAAACGCCGGAGTTCCTGGACCAGTTGACCGAGGCGGCGCTGCGGACGCCGCCGGATGCGTCTGCGCAGTTGCTGGCCTACCCGGTGCCACGGTCGTTTTGGCGCGATGCGGTCTATAGTTTCGGCAAGCCCATCCTGTATCTCGTGACGCCACGGTTCGCCGAGCAGGCGCAGAATTTGCGCGAGCATCATCCTGCGGTATGGACCGATATCTTCCAAGACGCGGGGCATGCCTTGTTCATCGATGATGCCGAACGATTTGATGCTGAGCTGCTGGGGTTCCTGCAGAACGCTGCGGTCCCTTGATCCGGGCTAGATTGCCTGCGGTCTTCCTGATTTCGGCTGCGGCGGTCGGGCTGGAGATCGCACTCACGCGCTATTTCGCCGTCGCGAAGTGGTCGGAGTATGGCTACTGGATCATCTCGATTGCGATGGCAGGGTTTGCCTTCAGCGGCGTCACCATGGCATTGGCGCGGGATGCGCTGGTTCGCCGGGCGGCGGCTTTGCTGGCGTGGCTGCCGCCGATGCTGGTGTTTGCGGCGGCGAGCGGCTTCCTGGCCATGGCGGCCAACCCGTTCAACCCGCTCGCAATGCAGAATGCGGCCACGTTCGGCAGCCAGCTATGGCTTATTGCAGCCTACTACGCCGTCCTGCTGCCGGTGTTCTTTCTCGCCGGCCTCTACATCAGCCTGTGCTTCGTGCTGAACAGCGAGCAGGTCGGTCGGGTGTATGGGGCGGATTTGCTTGGCGCGGGCGCCGGGTCGGCACTGGTGCTGGCGCTGATGTGGGCAGTGCATCCGTTCCTGCTGGTCAGTGTGCTGCTGCTGCCGTTGGCGGCGGCGTGCTGGTTTGTGCCGGACCGGCGGGCGGGGTTTGCCGGGCTCGGCCTGCTGGTGTTGGGCGAGTTCGGGCTGGTGTTCGCCAACGTCGCTGCCTATAACGATTTCAAGCCGATCTATGCGCCGCTGCACGTGCCCGGCAGCCGGGTGATGGCGCAGGTGGTGAGCCCGCGCGGACTGTATGCCGAACTCGATGACTTCACCGAGCGGCTGGATACCGACGTTTCGAGCAACCTGGCCTTGCTGAACCTGCCGGGACCGCCGGGCAGTTTCGGATTGTACCGGGACGGTGCCCGCATTGCCGCGCTGCCAAAGCCAGGACCGATCGATGTGGGTTATGCGCCAGGCGCTCTGTCGGCGTTGCCCTATGCTTTGAGGCCGCAGGGCCGCGCGCTGATTGCGGGCAGCTCAGGCGGCTTTCGTGTGGCCGAGGCGCAGGCGCTTGGCGCGCGGGAGATCGATGTGCTCGAGCCAGACCCGGTGATTGCCCGGGCGCTGCGGTTCGGGCTGGGCGGATCGTTCCCGCTGATGCAGCCTGGCAGTGTGCATGTTTCGGCAGCGAGCCCGCTGGCGGCGGTGCGGCAGCCGTCTGGCTACGACGTGGTCGATTTGTCGGCCGACTTCCTGGACGAGACTCCCGTGAATGCGGCTGCATTTACGGTGGAGGCCATAGCGGCAGACTTGCGCGCGGTGGGAACGTCCGGGGTCGTGTCGGTGCCGGTGTCGATCCGGGACTTTCCGGTCTATGCCCTGCGCGTATTGGCGACGGCGCGAGATGCGTTCAAGGCACTGGGGGTGGCCGATCCGGCGGCGCATGCCGTGGTTTACCGGTCGGCCTGGAATGTGCGGATTTTGTTGTCACCGCGGCCGTGGACCCAAGCGGATCTGGCCGCCATCCGGCGTTGGTGCGACGAGCGCTCCTTCGATGTGTCTTATTATCCGGGCATCGACGTGGCGGCGTCACGCGGCAATTTATACAACGATTTGCCGGCGATCTCGTTTGACCAGGGTGCGGCGGATACAAGCGCCGGGCCGGATGACGCGATTGCCGATGAGGCAATGGCGGTGTTGCGGGACTTGCCCACAGCGTCGGACGCGGCGTTCTCGCTGGCGCCGGCGACACTCGACCGGCCGAGCTACTACAACGTGTTGCGGCTCGACCATCTGGGTTCCATGTTGCGGCGGCTGGAGTTGTTGCCGCAGCCGGAGACCCTGCAGGTTGTGAACCTTGCGGTTCTGGCCCAAGCGGCGGCCGTGGCGCTGCTGGTGCTGGCGGTGCCGCTATGGGCGGGGGAACGGCTGAACGTGCCGACGGGGGCGGCGATGCGGGCGGTCGCCTACTTCGCCGCCCTGGGGTTAGGGTTCCTTATGATCGAGCTTGCCGCGATCGAGCGGGCAAGCCTCTATCTCAACGACCAAACCGCCGCGTTTGCCCTGGTGCTGACAGCCATGCTGATCTGCTCCGGAATAGGCAGCCTGTTGGCAGAGCGGTTGTCGCCACGCGCCATCACGGTGGCGATCTCGTTTGCAATCGCCTGGTGTATTGCGGCGTCGCAGGTGCTTACACCGCTCATGCTGGCGACGCTCGGCTTGCCCGTGGCGGTCCGTGCCGGGGCTGTGGTGGTTGCATTGGCCCCGCTCTCGGTGGCGCTTGGGATGCCGTTCCCATTGGGCCTGCGCCGGCTGGGTTCAGGACCGATGTTGCCGTTTGCCTGGGCAGTGAACGGCGCGTTCAGCGTCGTGGCCACCCCGCTGGCAAACCTTCTCATCACACAGGCTGGAATCCATTGGGTGCTACTGGCCGCAGCCGCTGCCTATGCTATAGCCTGGGCGACGTCACTCTCGGTTCGAAAGGCAGCGCAGTGGCAACCATCGCCCACTTGACCCGGCGGCGCATTATGGCGGCGGCCTGCGCTAGCGCGCTGGCTCCTCTGGCCGCTCCGCTGGCGGCGCAAGCAACTTGGACGCGGCAGGCCTTTGAAGAGGCAATGCACAAGTCCGGCCGCCCGGTGGACCTTACCGATACCCAATTTGCCGCGATCCAAGCACGCAAGCCCGCGGCTCTTGCACTGATCCAATCTTACTTGAAGGACCATTTGGAGACGGCCGATCCGGCGGTGCTGCAGGCGTTTGGGGCCGTGCCGCGGGAGTATTTCCAGTATAACTATGCCGACCGGCGTACTTTGTGCGGCGAAGCCTACGAGGCTGAGCCGAAACCCTGGGCAATCGGCTATGGCTCCGCATTGTCGGATTATCTCGGCCAAGCCTACATGACGCAGGTGTGCCGCCCGATGGCTGGCGACGTCACCTTGGAGATAGGGACGGGCAGCGGATTTCAGTCCTCCCTGTTATCGCGGATTGTGAAACACGCTTATACGATCGAGATTATCGAGCCTCTTGGCGCGGCGACGGCGAAGCTGTGGAACCCGCTTGGCTACGACAATATCTCGAGCCGGGTGGGCGATGGATATTTTGGCTGGCCCGAGGTCAAGGATGGGTTCGACATCATCATTGTGACCTGCGCGGCGCAATATCCCCCGCCTGAGCTGTTCAAGCAGTTGAAGCCGGGAGGCCGCATGGTGATCCCCATCGGCCAACCATTCAAGCGCGGGCAAGTGCTCTACATCTACACCAAGGACGACGCCGGTAAGGTGCATTCCAAACGCGATGTCGGCGTATTCTTTATCCCGATGACCGGCGCCATGATGAGCCGCCCGCAAAACGCCGCGCCCGCTCCGGCGGAGCCAGCGGCAGCACCTGTGCCGCAGCCGGCACCCTGATGCTGGATGTTTGGCGTTCAGTGCGGTAGTTTGCCGCTATGCTGCCCAGACATCTTACCGGGTTCTTGCTCGGCGTCTCGTTGTTGTTTGCTCAAGCGGCGCTTGCGCAGAGCCTAAACCAGTCTGGTCTTAGCGGCGGTGCGCCAAAGCCGCCTGAGCCCTCGACCAAGCC
>CAXTRX010000092.1:10312-12659 GCA_964246785.1 uncultured Acetobacteraceae bacterium
CAGCCGGTCGACGACGATCCGCCGGAGACGCGGCCGATCCCGCCGCCCGAGCAGAAGCCGGCGCGCGCGCCCGGCCCGACACAGTGGGGCCGGCCGACCGCACCACGGCGGACTTGCCACCGACTGAGGCGCTGTTTGACGCCATCAACCGGGGCGACATCAGTTCTGCACGCGATGCGTTGTCGCGCGGTGCTGACCTGGACGCGACCAACGCGCTTGGTCTTACGCCCACCGAGTTGTCGGTCGATCTCGCGCGCAATGACATCACCTTCCTCTTGCTATCATTGCGCGGCGGGAGCGCGGCTCAGCGTGGTCCGCAGGTGCAGCCAGTCACTACTGCCCCGCCGCCGACTGCAGCGGATCGCCGGCGGGCACGACAGCAGGGCCATGCTGGGTCAAGCGTGAACAACAGGGTGATGCAAACAGCAGCACGGCCGCAGGAGCCGACCCTGTTCGCCGGCAATGGCGGCACGGCAAACCCTTCGGTCGGTTTCCTGGGGTTCGACCCTGGGCGCTAGATCGACTGCGGGGTGACCGTAGCCGGTCACATCGCGCTCGCTCTATGTCGGTCGGGCAGGTTCACCGCATGACGATTCCATTAAGAACCGCTGGCTTGTAATGACCGCTTTAGCGGAAGTTATCTTTTCGGGTCCGAATTTGACCGAGTTGCTCGGCGGACGACGCGCGAAGAAATGGGTTGATGCCGAGTTCCTGGCTTAACCGCGTCGGAACGGTTGCCGAACCAGCGGCCCGCTGACGATCCACTTCGGCGGCACGATCGCGCAAGGCGATATTGCCAGGATCTTCAGTCAACGCGAAACGTGCATTGCTCTGCGTGTATTCATGGCCGCAGCAGATCAGCGTCTGGCCTGGCAAGACGGCCAATTTCCGTAAGCTTGCGAACATGTCGGCGGCAGTGCCCTCGAGCAAACGGCCACAGCCGAGGCTGAACAGCGTGTCACCGCAGAACAAGATGTTGCCGGACGCTATGAAAAAGGCAATGTGCCCGATGGTATGGCCGGGCGTGTCGATAATTCGCGCCTGTGCTTCGCCCAACTCGATATGCTGGCCTTCCTGCACGGCGACATCCAGCTTGGGCAAACGATGTGCGTCTGACTGGGCGCCAACCACAGCGGCGCTGAAATGCTGCCTTAGCGGTTCGACGGCTGCGATATGGTCATCATGGTGATGGGTGAGCAGGATCATATCGAGCCTGCCGCCTGCCTCGGTTATGGCATGCTGGATAGGAGCCAGTTCCGCAGGGTCAACGACAGCGGTAAATCCGGTGGCGCTGTCCCTGAACAGCCAGGCGTAATTGTCCGATAGGATGGGAATGGCGGTGGCCATGGCCGGCATTGAAAGGCTCCTCTAGATGCAGCGTGATGGTAGGAGAACGCAGCGCCATCATCCAGAGGAGCGTCTCGAACAAGAGTGACCGGGTTACATCGTGGTCGGTGAGCCCGAGGCGATCCGCGTACGTTCGGCGGCAATCTCCTCGGATGTGAGGCCGGCACGGCTTGGGTCGAAGCCGGACCAGGAGTTCGTGCTGCGATAGTCGGCCGCCCGTTGGTTTATGTCGGTCGGGTTATAGCGTTGCATGATGGCCTCCGCCTCGGCGGCTTGCGCGTCCTCGGCACGAACTGTGACCAAAGACCCACCACGGCGGACGCCTTCAGCGTAAACATGCGCGTCTTCTTTTGGCACGCCGGCGCCAGCGAGTGAGCCGAGCAAGCCGCCAGCGGCGGCACCCGCGCCCGCGCCGGTGAGCGTGGCGACGAGCCAGCCAGCAGCAACGACAGGGCCCACCCCTGGGATGGCGAGGGCGCCGATGCCGGCGAGCAAGCCAGCGCCACCGCCGAGGAGAGTGCCAAGCGAGGCGCCCGTCCCGGCCCCGGTCCCGGCGGCTTCTGTCGTAGCGCCTCCGGCAGACGTTTGCGACGTGGAAGACGTCTGCTGGTTGGCAAGCAAGCTTACTTGGTCGTGGGTGAAGCCCACAGATTCCAACTCGCGAACCACGGTTTCCGCGTTCGCGTATGTGTCATAGAGATGTGCGACTGTACGCATATACAGCTCCTTTATTTATGGTTGTTAACCAGCCAACGTCATTGGCTGACGACGTTGCCCCGGTAGTCGAGTGAGACGCTGACCTGGTTGCCGCCCTTTTGAGCAGTTCCGCGCCAGACGCCTTGGCCATCCTTTTTCAGGCCTGTCACATCAGTGTAGCCCGCGCGCCGGATGCGGTTTGCAGCCTGGCGCTGGGTGAAGCTGTTGCTGCCAGGAGCCGCCTTGCTGGACGGCGCCGACTGGGTAGCACCGATTGCCGGATTGGCGGTGGTCGGTGTGGCAG
>CAXTRX010000093.1:0-12574 GCA_964246785.1 uncultured Acetobacteraceae bacterium
GCGTGGCCATCGGCACCTGGTCGAGGCAAACCCGCTGCAACTCGGTGTAGATCTCCTTGCGCCGCTGCTGGTCGAACGTCCGTCGCCCCTCGGCCAGCAAGCTGTCCACCTGCGGCAAGGATAGCCCGTAAGAACGCGTGTAGTTGGCCGGCAGATCGGTGCCGATGATGCTGCTCATGCCATCCGGGTCGCTGCTGTCGTTCGTCGTTCCATTCACGGTGATGTCGTATTGGCCGCGGTTGCCCAGGGTAATGCGCGAGGCCCAATCCGGCAGCACCAACTCGGCGCGGATGCCGATTTCGGCCAGTTGGCTTTGCACGATCTCGGCGGTGCCTTTGACCATGCCGTAAGTCGAGGTTGCCAGCAGCTTGCAGTCGAAGCCGTCCGCCAGGCCGCTGGCTGCCATGAGTGCTTTCGCTTGCGCCGGGTCGTAGGCCCAGCCTTTGGCGAGCTCGGCATCGAAGAACGGGCTGCGGCTGTCGATCGGCAAGCCTTCAAGCGGGCGGCCGCGGCCAAAGAACGCACTCGCGACGATCTCTTGCCGCCGCACTGCAAGGGCTGCCGCGCGCCGCACCCGCGCGTCGCTGAACGGGCCGGCCTTGCAGTTGAAATACATCAGCATGAACGGGCCTTCGGTGGTCTGCAGCCGCAGCGACGGCGCCGCCGAAATCCCTGCCATTTCCGACCACGGCACATATTCGATCAGGTCCACATCGCCAGCCTGCAAGGCCGCCACCCGGGCGCTTTCGTCGGCAAAGGCGACCATGCGGATGCTGCGCAGCTTCGGCAATCCGGGCCGGTAGAATGGCTCAAACGCCGCCAGGTCGAGGTAATTCCCGCGCTCCTGCCCGGCCAGCACAAACGGCCCGGCGCCGATCCCCGGGCCATTGTGATCGAGCGACCCCTTGGCGACGATGAAGCTGAAATAGCTGGCAAACAGCATCGGCAAAACCACCGACGGCTCTTTCGTCGTCAGCCGTATGGTCCGCGGGTCCGGCGTTTCGATGCGGATGATACGCTGCATGTCGGCTTTCAGATAGGCCAAGCTCTTTTCGCCGGCCATCTGCTCGATGCTATAGCGCACATCCTCCGCCGTGACCGGGGCGCCGCTGTGAAACACCGCCTCCCGCAGGTGAAACACCCAGGCATTCTCGCCATCCTGTTCCCAGTGCTCGGCCAATTCGCCCTGCATTGTGCCGTCGGCGCCATACCCCAGCAGGCCGCGGAACAGCAGCAGCTTGACGTTCTGCGCCACCGTGCCGGCGTTGGCCCAGGGCGCCAGTGTCGCGGGCCACGCCGACATGCCGAAGACCAGATGGCCTGGCTCCCGCGCCGCGGCATTGCGCCGCCCCAGCAACGGCAACGCGGCCGCGCCAGCCAGCAAAGCACGCCGGGTCGTTGTGTGATCCATCAGGCGGGCCTTCTGTGCTTGCGTATATGAGATACGTGCTATGCGCGGCGGTCAAGCCTGCTGAGCGGCCCCATGGAGCGGACCGGCGCCACGCTGCAGGTCATGGCCGCGAGCGACCGCTGCCCATCATCGGCTTGACAGCGTAGACAACGACGACCGCAGCCAGGCAGGGGACCAGCATGCCCGTTACGCTCAGAAAGCCGACGCTGCCCAGTCCATACCAGGACAGGACGGCAGCGCTAAGCATGGCATAGATTGCGACAACGAACGCTGCTGAGGCTTGTTTGCTTCGGCGCAACGCCACGCGGCTGATGTAAGCCGCACCGAGCAGGGCTGCCCAAACGATGGCGATGGCCATGACAATGGTGATCATGCAGAACTGCTCAGCGCGCTTTGACCGGGCGGTTGCCATGGCTTTGCTGCGGCACGCCCCGTTCGAGCGACATGTGCGAGTGGACGCCGATCCAGCGTCCGTCCGGTTGCCGAGCCAGCGTGATCGTGGCCCGCCCCGGCCGGTCAAACCGGGTGCCGTCGGGGTGGAAGCCCGTACTGGTCCAAGGCGCGATTGCAACGGCCATGGCCCCGTCGGCGCTGGCGAGCACCACGGTGTTGCCGAGGTCGAAGGCGAAATCGTCAGTGCGCGGCCAGACCATGTCCCACTGGGTGGCAATCCAGGCGGTGAGCCCATGCACCAACTCCTGATGCGTGCCGAAGATGATGATGTCCGAATGCCAGAACTGCCGGGCGGTGGCGTAATCCACCTCGCGCACGCAGGCGGCAAAGCGGGAGAGCCAATCCTTGATTGTGGCTGTCACGCCGGTATCGGCGATGGGAATGGCGAGCGGTGCGGCCAAAGCGAGGGCTCCCATTCGGGCTTGAATGTCTCAAGCGAGTTTTACGGAGACAATCCGAGCAGTTCAATTGATGCAGGCGAGGTGGCAGCTTCTCGCCGGCGCCACCTCCCGCACTATGGACGATCCTAAGCCAGTTCCGCCTTGGCCGCAGGGCCACGGGCCGCCAAGCCGATCGCCGCCGCCCGCGTGGACGGCCAGCCGGGTTCACATGCCTTTGGGCAGCGCGCGCTCCACCAGCCGCGCATAGAGCCCGGCGCCGAACGGGATGGCCTCGTCGTTGAAATTGTAGCGCGGGTGATGCGGGTTGAAGCCCTCGCCGTTGCCGACCAGGATGTATGCGCCAGGCACCTTCTGCAGCATGAAGGCGAAGTCCTCCGAGCCCATGGTCGGCCCCTTGTGCCGGTCCACCGCGGCCGCGCCCACCAGGTCCGCCGCCGCGTCCGCGTAGGCTGTGCTGTGCGCCGGGTCGTTGTTCAGCGGAGCGAAGATCAGCCGGAAGTCGAGCTTGGCCACCGCGCCGAACCCGGCCGCAACACCCTCCACCAGGCCGCGCATCCGCTCCTCGATCCGCTCCAGCAGCTCGGTGGTGAACGCCCGCGCCGTCCCGGCCATCACCGCCGATTGCGGCACCACGTTGTAGGCGTCGCCTGCCACCACCTTGGTGACGCTCACCACCGCCGCAGCCGATGCTGGCAGGTTGCGCGACACCACCGATTGCAGCGCGGCACCGATATGGCAGGCGGTGAGCGCCGGGTCGATGCTGTTCTCCGGGTGGGCGCCGTGGGAACCGCGGCCCTCGATATGGATGTCGAAGAATGCGCCGCCCGCCATCGCCGGGCCGGGGCAGATCGCATACTCGCCCACCGCCATGTTGGGCCGGTTGTGCATGCCATAGACCGCATCGCACGGGAACCGCTCGAACAGCCCGTCCTCCAGCATGGCCAGCGCGCCGCCGATCCCTTCCTCGCCGGGCTGAAAGATGAAGTGGACGGTGCCGTTGAAATCGCGCGTTTCGGCCAGGTATCGCGCCGCCCCCAGCAGCATGGTGGTGTGGCCGTCATGCCCGCAGGCATGCATCACGCCCGGCGTCTGGCTTTTGTAGGCGAGTTCGTTGGCCTCCAGGATCGGCAACGCGTCCATGTCGGCGCGCAGCCCGATGCGGCCCTCGCCGTTGCCCGAGCGCAGCACGCCCACCACCCCGGTCTTGCCCACGCCGCGATGCACCTCGATGCCAAGCGACTCGAGTTCGGTTGCGACGCGCTCGGCCGTGCGATGCTCCTCCAGCCCCAGTTCCGGATGCGCATGCAGATCCTGCCGGAACGCGGTCAGCGCTTCGTGGTAGCCGCGGATATGGTCGACTGCGGACATGCCGGTTCCTTCCAGTGCTGCACTGGCGTTACAGCACGGCCCTGCCCTCCCGCAACACCCACGGCGCGCAATTGACCCGACTCGGCCTGGCCGCTACTCCCCGCCGCCTTGGTGCGAGGGGCGCGGCATGGCACAGGCGGCAGTGGCAGATGACGACACGAAGTTGGGCGATGACACGAAGGCGGGCGGCATTGCGGCCGACCGTTTGCGCAGCATCATTGAGCGGGTTGAGCGCCTGGAGGAGGAACGCAAAGCCTTGGCCAGCGACATCAAGGATATTTATTCCGAGGCCAAGTCAGCCGGGTTCGACGTCAAGGTGATCCGGCAAATCATCCGCATCCGGAGGCAGGAGCCTGCCGAGGTGGAGGAGCAGGAGAGCCTGCTGGACATCTACCGGCGTGCCCTTGGCATGTAACCATGGTCCGCGCTTTCTCGATACTCGTCTCAAAGTTCGCATGCCGGCTAGAAATCATCCCTGCAGGCTAAGCAATGCTGCCGTTGTTCCCGCATTGTTCTTGGTTCGGAGCAGTCAGCGCACGGGTCACAGAACATAGCGTTGCTGTTGTGTAATGTTTGCGTGGCGGACCTTGCCTTTGAGCCAATGACGCCGGACGCCGTGGATGCCAGGCGCAAGGCCTGGCATCACGCTGACACGCCGAAGTTAAACGACATCCTGCGAGCGCTGCGCACAGCCATCGGCCATCACCGCCGTCTCGATCTGGAACGTGCAGTGGTCGATGCCGAACTCGGCATGCAGCAGGCTGCAAGCCAGCGGAACCAGCGCCACGTCGCCTTCCCCCGCGACCAGGTGGGCTGTCGCGGCCGTTTGCGTGGTCGAGAGCGCCCAGATGTGGAGGTCATGCACTTCCGACACGCCTGGCAACGCCATCAAGCGGCTCTGCACCGCGTCCGGGTCGATCCCGCGTGGCACGGCGTCCATCGCCAGGGCCATCGCCTCGTGCAGGATGCCCCAGCTTGTGACCAGGATGACCGCCGAGATGCCCAGGCTGGCGAGCGGGTCCAGCCAGGTCGCCCCGGTGAGCATGATCAGCCCCGCCACGGCCAGAACGCCGGCCGAAACCGCGGCATCGCCAGCCATGTGCAGGAAGGCTGCACGGCGGTTCAAGTCCTGCGTTCCGCCCATGAACAGGATGGCCACGGCGCCGTTGATCGCGATTGCGGCGGCGGCCATCGCCATCACCGGGCCGGACGCCACGGGGGCCGGATGGGCAAGGCGCTGGATTGCCGCCACCGCGATCGCCCCGGTACTCACCAGCAGCACGCTGGCATTGAGCAATGCGGCCAGGATGCTGCCTCGACCCCAGCCGTAGGTGCGGCGAGCGCTAGGCCGGCGCTGCCCCAGAGCCACCGCGAGCCAGGCCAGCAGCAAGCCCAGCGTGTCACCGAGATTATGCACCGCGTCGGCCAGCAACGCAGTCGAGTGCCCCCACCAGCCGACGCCGGCCTGCCCTGCGACCAAAGCCGCGTTCAGCGCCACTCCGGCGGCGAAAGCGCGGTCGAAGTTGGCCGGGGCATGGCTATGGCCATGGCCGGCGTGCCCGTGTCCGGCGTGGCCGTGATGTTCGTGGTCCTCATGATGATGTGCCATGCCGCCCTAGCCTAGCCCGGCACCGCGATCTGCCAAAGCCTTCCCTTTGACGGATCGGTCCGCCACCTTAGATGCAAGTCATGACCCCATATCCCGTCCCCGCATTGCCGTTGCACGCTCCCGAGGGCTCTATGGCGGCCCAATCCACCTCCTCGCCAGCCAGCGGCGCGCTCCCCGCCTGGGACCTATCCGACCTGTATCCGGGCATCACCAGCCCCCTCGTCGCCAACGACCTCGACAGCGCCGCGGCGCTTGCCCGCGATTTCGCCGCCCGTTACGCCGGCACGCTCGCCAGCCTCTCCGGGGCCGACCTCGCGGCCGCCCTTGCCGACTACGAGCGCATCGAGGAGCGTCTCGGCCGGGTCATGTCCTACGCCCAGTTGCAGTTCAGCGGCGACAGCACGAACGCCGTCGTCGGCGGCTTCATGCAGTCCTGCTCCGAGCGCGTGACCACCATCAGCTCGGACCTGCTGTTCTTCTCGCTGGAGCTGAACCGCCTCGACGACGCCGCCCTCGAGCAGAAGATGCCCGACCCGGCGCTGGCCCGCTGGCACCCCTTCCTGCGCGACCTGCGCGTGTTCCGCCCGCACCAGCTTTCCGACGAAGCGGAGAAGCTGTTGCACGAGAAGTCGGTCACCGGCGCGCAAGCCTGGTCGCGCCTGTTCGACGAAACCGTCGCCGGCATGCGCATCCCGCTTGGGGGCGAGACGCTGACGGTCAGCGACGTGCTGAACAAGCTGTCCGACCGCGACCGCAGCGTGCGCGAAGCCGCCGGCCATGCGGTGGGCGTCGCATTCGGCGAGCGGGTCAAGCTGTTCAGCCTCATCACCAACACGCTGGCCAAGGACAAGTCGATCACCGACGCCTGGCGCCGCTATCCCCGGCCGACCAGCAGCCGCAACCGCGCCAACATGGTGGAAGACGAGGTGGTGGACGCGTTGGTCAGCGCCGTGTCAGGCGACTATGCCCGGCTGTCGCATCGTTACTACACGCTCAAGGCCGGCTGGATGGGCCTGCCCAAGCTCCAGCACTGGGATCGCAACGCGCCGCTGCCCGGCGATGATGACCGGATCATCCCATGGGACGAAGCCCGCCAGCGCGTGCTCACCTCATACCGTGCATTCAGCCCCGAACTGGCAGAAGTCGGCGCGCAGTTTTTCACCAAGCCCTGGATCGACGCCGGGCTGAGACCCGGGAAATCCGGCGGCGCCTTTGCCCACCCGACGGTGCCCTCCGCGCATCCCTACTTGCTGCTGAACTACCACGGCCGCGCCCGCGACGTGATGACGCTGGCGCACGAGCTCGGCCATGGCGTGCACCAGGTCCTGGCCGGCCAGCAGGGCTACCTGCAAAGCGGTACCCCGCTCACCTTGGCCGAAACCGCCAGCGTGTTCGGCGAGATGCTCACCTTCCGCGCACTGCTCGACGCCGAAACCGAGCCCTCGCGCCGCCGCCTGATGCTCGCAGGCAAGGTGGAGGACATGCTCAACACTGTCGTCCGCCAGATCGCGTTCTACCAGTTTGAAGCTCGCCTTCATGACGAGCGCCGCGGTGGCGAACTGCTTCCTGAGCGCATCGGCGAAATCTGGCGTGCCGTGCAGACCGAAAGCCTCGGCCCGATCTTCGAGTTCAGCCCCGACTACGACGTGTTCTGGGCCTACGTGCCGCACTTCATCCACTCGCCGTTCTACGTTTACGCCTACGCCTTCGGGGACTGCCTGGTGAACGCGCTCTACGGCGTGTTCCAGGACGGCCATCCTGGCTTCCAGGCCAAATACCTCGACATGCTGCGGGCCGGCGGCACCAAGCGCCACAAGGAGCTGCTCGCGCCCTTCGGCCTTGATGCCTCCGACCCGGCGTTCTGGCGCCGCGGCCTGGACGTGATCTCCGGCTTCATCGACGAGCTGGAGGGCGCAAGCTCATGAGCGAGGACCGGCCCAACATTTTCGGCGAAGTCCGCCGCATGGCCCGCACCTCGGGCGCCGTCGGCGGCATTGCCGCCCGCTTCGCTGGCCAGCGCGTGTTCGGCATCAAGGGCAACCAGTCCGCCCATGCCGAGGACCTCAAAGCCATCCTCGGCGGCCTCAAGGGCCCGCTGATGAAGGTGGCGCAGTTCATGTCCACCATTCCCAATGCGCTGCCGGAGGAATACGCGGCCGAGCTGTCGCAGCTCCAGGCCAACGCGCCGCCGATGGGCTGGAGCTTCGTGCGCCGCCGCATGGCCGGCGAGTTGGGCACCGACTGGCAGAGCAAGTTCAAGAGCTTCGGCCAGGAAGCCGCCGCCGCCGCCAGCCTCGGCCAGGTCCACCGCGCCACCCTGCCCGACGGCGCCGACGTCGCCTGCAAGCTGCAATATCCCGACATGGCCAGCACGGTGGAAGCCGACCTGCGCCAGTTGCGGCTTGCCATGTCGCTCTACCGTCGCATGGACAGCGCCATCAACTCGGACGACATCTACGCCGAGCTGGCCGAGCGGCTGCGGGAGGAGCTGGACTACCGCCGCGAAGCCGCCCAAATGCGCCTGTATGGGGCCATGCTCGACGGCGATCCGTTCGTCAGCATCCCCAAGCCGGTCGAGAGCCATTCCACCGGGCGTCTGCTCACCATGACTTGGCTCGAGGGGCGCAGCCTGCAGCGCCTGCTGGATGACGGCATGGCGGAGGAGCAGCGCAACCGCTTGGCCACCGCCATCTTCCACGCCTGGTATGTTCCGCTCTACCAATTCGGCGTCATCCACGGCGACCCGCATCTGGGCAACTACCAGGTCCGCGCCGATTACGGCCTGAACCTGCTCGATTTCGGCGCCATCCGCGTCTTTCCAGTCAAGTTCGTCCGCGGCGTGATCGACCTCTACGAGGCCATCCGCGACGAGGACATGGACCGCGCTCACCACGCTTACGAGCAGTGGGGCTTCACCGGTCTCTCGCGCGAGAAGATGGAGTTGCTCAACCAATGGGCACGTTTCATCTACGAGCCGTTGCTGACCGATCGCGTCCGTTTGATCCAGGAACACGGCAATCCTGACTACGGGCGCGATGTTGCCGAGAAGGTCTACGAGGGCCTGAAGGCGACCGGCGGCGTCCGCCCGCCGCGCGAGTTCGTCCTGATGGACCGCTCGGCGATCGGTTTGGGGAGCGTGTTCCTGCGGCTGAAGGCCAAGCTCAACTGGTCGCGGCTGTTCCAGGAGATGATCGAGGGGTTTGACTCCGATGCGGTCGCTGCCCGCCAGGCTGCTGCGTTAGACGCTGCGGGCGTTCCCAAGACCGCGTAAGCCTCATCCGCAATATTGGGGTGGGGGCGGCGGTCAGCGTTTTAGCATCTGGGTCGCCGTCGGCTGGCGTTGCTGCCAGCCTTCGCGTTCTAACTCCGGCGTGTTGAAGTCTGCTGCGGGGTAGCCGAGACAGAAATAGCCGACGAACACCCATTGCGGCGGCACGTCCAGCACGCGCGCGATCACCTCTGGGTCCAGGATTGAAACCCAGCCGAGCCCAAGCCCGATGGCGCGAGCGGCCAGCCACAGCGTATGCACTGCCATGACGGCTGAATAGGTGGTTGTCTCCGGCATGGTGCGGCGGCCGAGGCCATGCCCGGCAGCCGGGTCCGGCTCGGCGTAAACGGCGAAGTGGCAGGGCGCTTCGTCCAGCCCAGCCAGCTTCAGGCGGGCATAGTCCCCCGCCCGGTCGCCCTGGGCTGTCAGGGCCGCGACGTTGCAGCGAGTGAAATTCGCCCGCACCGCCGCCCGGCGCTCCGGCGACTCCACCGTGACAAAGCGCCAAGGTTGGCTGAACCCCACGGACGGCGCGAGACAGGCTAAGTCGAACAGCCCGGCAAGTACTTCCGGCGGCACGGGGGTTGGGCAAAACCGACGCACGTCGCGGCGCCAGCGGAACAGGTCGTGGAGTTGCGCGCGGAATGCGTCGTCGAAAACTGGGGCGCTGCCCCTCACCCCTGCCCTCTCCCGGGGGGAGAGGGAGAAGGAGGGCGAGAAAGGGACGAAAAGCCCTCTCCCTCTGGGAGAGGGTTGGGTGAGGGGCTCGGCGCCGTTACGGAATCATCCATGGCACCACGTACTGCTGCAGCACCACCAGCCCGCCAAGCACCAAAGTGAGCGCGATGCTGTGCTTGAACGTGCGCGCAAACACCAGCCCCTCCTGGCCCTTCAAAGCCGTCACCGACACGCCGGTGGCGATGTTCTGCGGCGAGATCATCTTGCCCATCACGCCACCCGAGGAGTTGGTCGCCGCGATCAGCACCGGGTTCAGCCCCAATTGGTTTGCCGCCACCACCTGCAAGTTGCCGAACAACGCATTGCCCGAGGTGTCGCTGCCCGACAGGAACACGGCCACCCAGCCCAGGAACGGCGACACCAGCGGGAACACCACGCCCATCGACGCCACACCCAGCCCCAGCGTGTAGGTGAGCCCGGAATAGTTCATCAGGTAGGCCAGCGCCACGATCAAGGCGACCGTCAGGGTCGCGATCCGGCTTTGCCGCCACGTGGCGATGATGCAGCCCATGAACCGGCCCGGCCCCACTCCCACCAGGGCCGCCGTGATCACCGCCGACAGCAAGATCGCCGTGCCCGTCGCCAGCGGCTGGAACACCCAGACCGCCCCATAAGGCTTATCCTTGTAGAGCGTGATCGCCACCAGGTTGTGCAGGTCCGGCCATGGGATAGCCCTTTGCCCGATGGCAAAAATCTTCAGGTGGGTCCACGCGATCACCACGGCGGACACCACCAGCCAGGGGATCCAGCCCTGCCATGCGGGGACGCCGCCGCGAGGCGCCCGGGCGATGCTGGCGCCAATGGCTACGTCCGCCCCCGCGGGCTGCACCATCCGGCCGCTCACCGAAAACGCCGGGTCGACGGCTGGATGCCAAACCTGCAGGAACAGCACCGTGACGACCAGCGCGATCAAGGACGAAAGCACGTCGGTCAGCGCGTAATCGAGGAAGTTGGACGACACGAACTGCCCAAAGGCGAAGCTGGCACCGGACACCAGCAGCACCGGCCATAGCGCCTTGACCGACCGCAGCCCGCCATACACCGCCATCACGTAGAACGGCAGCAGCATCGCCATGAATGGCAATTGGCGCCCGATCATGGCGCCCAGGCGCACCGGGTCGAGCCCGGTCACCTGCCCCAGCACCGTCACCGGCGCACCCAGCGCGCCGAACGCCACCGGGGCGGTGTTGAAGATCAGTGTGAATGTGAGCGCCTCGAGCGGCGGGAACCCCACCATGATCAGCAACGCGCTGGTGATGGCGACCGGCGTGCCGAACCCCGAAATGCCTTCCAGCAAGCACCCGAAGCAGAAGCCGATCACCACCAGCACGATACGGCGGTCGTTCGGCAAATGGTCCAGCACCCAATCGCGGAACGCGTCGAAGCGTCCCGACACGACGGCGATGTTATAGAGCAGCAGCGCGTTGAACACGATCCACATCACCGGCCAGAGCCCGAAGGTGGCTCCGGCTGCCGCACTGCTCAGCGCGAGGTCCGCCGGGAACCGCCACACCAGGGTTGCCACCAACGCGCCCGCCACCAGACCCGCCAGCGACGCCTGCCAAGCCGGCCGCCGCGCCACGCCCAACAGCACCAGCACCAGCAAAATCGGCAGGGCCGCCACCAGGAACGACAGCAGCAAGCTCCCGCCCACCGGCGTGAGAAGTTGGTGGAACATTATGTCTCCCGTTGGTTTTGTTGGGGTTAAACGTTCAACCCGGCTGGGCGCGGGCCCCCGGTCGCCCAATCGAGCAACTCGACCGTGTGAACCACCGGCGTTCCCGTGCCGCTGGCGATCTGCGTCATGCAGCCGACATTGCCGGCCGCGATCACGTCCGGCTTGGTGCGTGCGATGTTGGCCACCTTGCGGTCGCGCAACTGCCCGGCGATCTCCGGCTGCAGCAGGTTGTAGGTCCCGGCCGAGCCGCAGCACAGATGCCCCTCCGGCACGTCCGCCACGGTGAACCCGGCCGCCTGCAACAGCCGTTTCGGCGCTTGCGTCACTCGCTGCCCGTGCTGCAGCGAGCAGGCGCTGTGATAGGCCACCCGCAACCGGGCAGGGCTCGCCGGCGCCTGCAACCCGATTTCGGTCATCAGCTCGGTGATGTCCCGCGCCAGGCCCGACACCGCCCGCGCCGGCTCGGCCAACGCCGGGTCGTTGCGGAAGATGAAGCCGTAATCCTTCACCGCCGTGCCGCAGCCCGAGGCGTTGATCACGACCGCGTCCAGCCCAGCGCCGCGGAGTTCGCGCCCCCAGGCCTCGATGTTCGCCCGCGCATAGCCGTGCGCGTCGCGGCCAAGATGATGCGTGAGTGCTCCGCAACACCCAGCGCCCTTCGCCACCACCACCTCGCAGCCATGCCGGGTCAGCAGCCGGATGGTCGCCTCGTTGATCTGCGGCGCCAGCACGCGTTGCGCGCACCCGGTCAGCAATGCGACCCGGCGCGTCCTGGCGCCCACCGCCGGGAACACTTGCGGACGGTCGACCGCGCTGGCCGCGGGCACCCGCGCGGGCGCCAGCGCCAGCATCGGGCGGAGCTTGGCGGGCATCAGCCGAGCCAACGGCTTGCCCAGCATCGACCCATACAGCGACAAGCGGAACAGACCCGGCCGCGGCAGCACCACCCGCAATAGCATCCGCAACGCGCGATCCATCAGCGGCCGCTGGTAGGTCTGCTCGATATGCGCGCGGGCATGGTCCACCAGGTGCATGTAGTTCACCCCGGATGGGCAGGTCGTCATGCAGGCGAGGCACGACAGGCAGCGGTCGATATGCTTGACCTCGCGCTCGCTGGCCGGCCGGTTGTTCTCCAGCATGTCCTTGATGAGATAGATCCGGCCCCGCGGGCTATCCAGCTCATCGCCCAGCAGCGCATAGGTCGGGCACGTCGCGGTGCAGAACCCGCAATGCACGCAGGTGCGCAGGATGCCTTCTGCCTCCTTGGTGTCCGGGTCGGCCAATTGCGCCGGGCTGAAACTGGTCTGCATCTCACCGTACCCCTATAGAAGCTGGCCTCAGCCGCCCGGGATTGAAAATTCCCCGAGGGTCAAAGCCGGCGCGCACCCGCTCGCTCAGCGCGGCCAATGGTCCGGGTTCGGGTTCGAACACCGGCACGGACGCGCGCACCGCCGCGGCCGCCACCACCAGGGTGGCGTGCCCGGCGCCTCGCATCGTGCCGCGCACCAGAGCTGCCCCTGCATCCGGCACCGCAGCGTCCAGGCTCACCCAGAGCAGGCCGCCGCCCCAGTCATAGAACCCCTCCGCCGCCGCATGCCGATCGCGGATGGCCCGCAGCACGGCCGGCGCCTCGGAGGGCGTGGGACAC
>CAXTRX010000094.1:0-12469 GCA_964246785.1 uncultured Acetobacteraceae bacterium
GCGGTCGTAGGTTCGAGTCCTACTTCGGGAGCCAGAGGACCGCTGCGGCGGCATTTGCGGAAGAGGGGCACCATCCCCCCTCCCGCGATCTTACCGTCCGAAGCTTAGTCTCGCGATGCTTGCTTCTGAGTGTCCGCGGTCACCCGCCACACCGTGTTGCCCACGTCGTCGGCAATCATCAGCGCACCCGTCTTGTCCAGCGCGAGTGCAACCGGCCGGCCGCGGGCCTGGCCCTGGCTGTCGAGGAAGCCAGTCACCAAATCTTCCGCCGTGCCGTTCGGCTTGCCGTCGGCGAAAGGCACGAACACCACCTTGTAGCCGTTGAGGATCTGGCGGTCCCAACTGCCATGCTCGCCGACGAACGCGCCGCCGTGGTATTTTGCCGGCATGCCGTCGCCAGTATCGAACGTGAGGCCAAGCGGTGCCACATGCGAACTGAGCGCGTAGTCGGGCGGGATCGCCTTGGCCACCAAGTCCGGCCGCTCGGGCTTTACCCGCGGGTCGACATGCTGGCCGTAATAGCTGTACGGCCAACCATAAAACCCGCCATCCTTTACCGACGTCATGTAGTCAGGCACCAGGTTGGGCCCCAGCTCGTCGCGCTCGTTGATGACAGCCCAGAGCGCGTGGCTTTGCGGCTCCCAGCTCAAGCCGTTCGGGTTGCGCAGGCCGCTGGCGAAGATCCGATGCGCGCCGGTCGCGCGGTCAACCTCCCAAATCGCCGCCCGCTCATATTCGGCGCCGATCCCGTTCTCGGTGATATTGCTGTTGGAGCCAACGCCGGCATAGAGCTTGGTCCCGTCCTCGCTGGCGACCAGGCTCTTGGTCCAGTGATGGTCGATTGGGCCGCCCGGCAGCGGCGTGAGCACGGTGCCGGGTGCGGTGATGCTGGTCTCGCCCGGCGTGTAGGGAAAGCGCAGGATGGCGTCGGTATTGGCCACATAGAGGTCGTTGCCCACCAACGCCACGCCGAATGGCGAGAACAGGTGGTCGATGAACACGCTGCGAACGTCATATTTACCGTCGCCATGGGTGTCGCGCAGCAAGACGATGCGGTTGCTGCCGCTGTCCGCCCCGTCTGAGGTCACGATCGATTCGATCCAGTTCATGGCAAAGTTCTTGGGCCGCGTGTTCGGGTCGAGGTCGGGGCTGCGCGATTCGACGACCAGAACATCGCCGTTCGGCAACGTGTAAACCGAGCGGGGATGCTCCAGGCCGGTGGCCATGGCGGTCACTTTCATCCCTTGCGGCACGTCCGGTGTTTCGCCGGCTTTCCAGCCGACCACCTTGGCCAGGTGCATGGGTGGAAACAGGTATTGCTGCGGCTCCGGTAAGACGGGGTTGGGCCCGATCTGCGTCCGCACGTCAAACGGGTCCGGGGAGGCCGCGGCCGCTGTCAAACCGAGGACAGCCACGCCGCCCAGGGCCAGCCGTCGCGCCAATCTTGCCGTCGTTTTCGTCATGACCTTGCTCCCGCGTATTGCACCCTGGCGACCCGGCTGAACCGCCGCGTGCCCGAGGCAAGCCAAATTGTGACAAACATAATGACCACGGTCAGAGCCGACAGCCCGATCCCGGTGGGTACGACCGACGTCCACGCGTCGCGGCTATGGACCAGATTGTTGAACAGGGCGATCACCAGCACCACGACGCTGCCAAGGATCGCTGGCCAAACCGGCTGCGGTCCCCGGATGCGCCGGGTCATGACCAGATGCACGAGCCCGGCGATGGCGGCCACGACGCCACCTGCCATTCCAATTGCCAGCAGCCAATCGGAGAAGTCGGCCCACATGATGTCGGCCGTTTGCGTGTAGGCGAAATCGGTCACCAGTGCGCAGGTGAAGCAGGCGATTGGAAAGGCCGCCAACACCCACACGACGGTGGACGAGCGGCTCCTTGTTGGAAGCCCAGATAAGTCGTTGTTCATGACGCTATCCCTTTATCGCAGCGCACCCTTCGGCGGGTCCGCAACGCAGGCCTCAAAGGTCTTGCACAGCATACGAACGCCAGACGGCCGGGTTGCACCGCCGAGCCGAAATCAGGGTGTTACACCTGCCGCGTCGAAAGCTGGCCTTGGTCATTGCGACGGCCCAAGCGAGGTGGCTATCCAGGGCGTCGCGCATGTGCGGCGTCCCTGACCGTCACATCGGTCAGTGAGCGGCGGCCCAGCTTGCTCCCTTGCCAGTCTCAACCACCAGCGGCACCGATAGCACGGCGGCCCGCTGCATCACGTCCTTGGCGACATCAGCCAACGCGTCCGCCTCGTCCTCCGGCGCCTCGAACAGCAACTCGTCATGCACCTGCAGCAGCATGCGCCCCCGCAGCCCAGCGGCGGCCAGTGCGGCAGGAAGCCGGATCATGGCGCGCTTGATGATGTCCGCCGACCCACCCTGGAGCGGGGCATTGCTCGCCTGCCGCTCGGCATAGCCGCGCTTGGCCGGACTGCGGTCTGCGATGCCGGGCACCCAGCAGCGCCGGCCAAACGGCGTCAGCACAAAGCCGCGGATGCGCGCCTCCTCCCGCGTGCGCTCCATATAGGCGCGGATGCCGGGGTAGCGGGTGAAATAGGCGTCGATATAGGTGCGCGCCTCGCCGGGCTCGATGCTGAGCTGGCGCGCCAGGCCGAAGGCGCTGATGCCGTAGATGATGCCGAAGTTGATCGCCTTGGCGCGCCGCCGCACCAGCCCGGTCATCTCCGCCATCGGCACGCCGAATACCTCGGACGCGGTACGGCTATGAATGTCCTGCCCGCTGGCAAACGCCTCCGACAGCGCCGGCACGTCGGCCACATGCGCCAGCAGGCGCAGCTCGATCTGCGAGTAGTCCGCACTCACCAGCAAGTGGCCTGGCGCCGCCACGAAGGCCCGGCGGATGCGCCCGCCCTCCTCCGTCCGGATCGGGATATTCTGCAAGTTGGGGTCGTTAGAGGACAGCCGTCCGGTTGTGGTCGCCGCCATGGCGTAGGTGGTGTGAACACGTCCGGTGCGCGGGTTGATCTCGTTGACCAGCGCGTCGGCATAGGTGCTTTTCAGCTTGGCGAGCTGCCGCCACTCCAGGATGCGCGCCGGCAGCTCCGCCCCGCTTTCGGCAAGCTGCTGCAGCATGACGGCATCCGTGCCCCAGGTGCCGCTGGTGGTGCGCCGGCCGCCGGGCAGCTTCATCTCGTCGAACAGGATCTCGCCCAGAACCTTCGGGCTGCCCAGGTTGAATGGCCGGCCAGCAAGCCGGTGGATGTCGGTCTCGGCCGCCGCCATGCGCTCGCCGAAATCGGCCGACAGGCGGCGCAGTTCATCCTCATCCACCCGGATGCCGGCCCGTTCCATGTCGGCGAGCACGGGGATGAGCCGGCGCTCCAACTGATGGTAAAGCTGCGTGCTGCGGGTTGCAGCCAGGCGCGGGCGCAAGGCATGCCACAGCCGCAGCGTGCAATCGGCCAGCTCGGCCAACATCGGGGCTATGCGCTCCGGTGGCACTTGCGACAGCCGCAGCCGAGCCCGCCCGGTGCCGGTGACCGAGTCGGGCGGGGTGATGCCGTGCCCGAGATGCAGCCGGGCCAAGTCCGCCAGCTCATGGGCATGGGCGCCGGCGTCCTGCGCGTAGGACAGCAGCATGGTGTCGTCCAGGCTTGCCGGGGCAGCAAAACCCGTCAGGGCCCGCAGCGTGGCTTTGGCGTCATGCACCACGATCAGCACGGAGCGGTCGGCAAGCACCGGGTCGAGCATTGCTCGCACGTCGGGCAGCGCAAGCTGCGGCACGGGCTGCTCGAGCGTGGCCTCGTGCGCCAGCGGCACATACACCGCCTGACCGGGCGTCGTGGCCAAGCCAAGCCCCACCAACACCTCGCCTTCCTGCAACGGCGCCACGGCCAGCAGGCCCGTGGCAGCAGTGGCCGCGAGCACCGACGCCAGGACGGCCGTCGTGCCGGCAACAGGATAGGGGCCGAACCCCGCTGCTTCCTCTGGGGCAGGCGGCGGCGGTGCATCCTCTCCGACCGGCCCGTCCAGCCCGAGCCGGGTCGCGGTGGAGCGGAACCCCATTCCATACAGCCACGTGCTGAGCGCCGCACGATCCGGCTGCTTCACCCCGAGCGTTGCCAGCGGTGCGGGCAATGGCACGTCCTCGCGCAGGATCACCAGCTCGCGGGAGAGCCGGGCTTGGTCGGCGTGGGTGATCAGCAGCTCACGCCGCTTGGACGGCTTCATTGTCTGCGCCGCAGCCAGCACACCCTCAAGGTTGCCGAACTCGCTGAGCAACTGGCAGGCGGTTTTCGGCCCGATCCCTGGCACGCCGGGCACGTTGTCCACGCTGTCGCCCATCAGGGCCAGCAGGTCGATCATGTGCTCGGGGCCGCAGCCGAACTTTTCGCGCACCTCGTCCGCCCCGATCGGCTTCTGCTTGATCGGGTCCTGCAGCATGACGCCGGGCCGGATGAGCTGCATCAGGTCCTTGTCGGAGGACACGATGGTCACTTGCCCGCCCGCCTCCGTCGCGGCCCGCGTGTAGGCGGCGATCAGGTCGTCCGCCTCCCAGTCGGCCAGTTCCAGCGCCGGGACGTTGAAGGCGGCGGTCGCGTCCCGCACCAGGGCGAACTGGGGCACCAGCTCGCTTGGCGGCTCAGGACGCTGGGCTTTGTACTGGTCGTAGATGCGGTTGCGGAACGTGGTGCGCCCGGCATCGAAGATCACCGCCAGGTGGGTGCCGACATGGTCCTTCAGCAAGCGCGCCAGCATGTTGGTGAAGCCGAACACGGCGTTCACGGGCGTGCCGTCCGGCCGGGTCATCGGCGGCAGGGCGTGGAAGGCGCGGAAGATGAAGCCGGAGCCGTCCACCAACACGAGGTGCAGCGGCTTGGCGGCGCTTGGGGTTGCCGCCTCAGCGGCGCTCAATGCTCGCCATCGCCGGCTGCTGGAGTGAGCACGAATATCCGCGAACACCATGGGCAAAAGGTCTGCTGGTGCACGATGCGCAGCCACACCCGGGGGTGCCCGCCAGCGATGCTGCCCCCGTCGCAGGCGACCACACGGTCGTCCACGTGGACGATCTCATGCTCACCAGCGGGAACGCCGACCGGTGTGACGGGCGTATCGGCGCCGTACGGCTGATCGCCAGCGGGAACGCCAGCCGGTGTGCCGGGCTTGTCGGCGCCGTACGGCATGTCAACCTCTTCACTGGTGGGGGATGCTGGGGGATGATAGCTAGCTCAGCCATGAGTTCAACCACCCGCGCCCTGCTCGCTTGGACACTGGCCGTGGCCTTAAGTGGCTGCGCAGCTTCACGGCTGCCCCCCTATGGCGTCACCGGTGAGGCGTTGGCCACCCACCCGGCGGCCGACGACTCCTTCACGATGCCCGACGGTGCGGTCTTGCCGGCGCGGGTATGGCTGCCAGCCGGACCGCCGAACGCGGTCATCCTCGCGCTGCATGGCTTTAACGACAGCCGCGATCAATGGGCGCTGGACGCAGCCAGTTTCACCGGCACCGGAATCGCGATCTATGCGCCAGACCAGCGGGGCTTCGGCGACACGGCTTCCCGCGGCTCCTGGCCCGGCGTCGCGACCCTGGTGAACGACGCCGACAGCATGGCGCGCACCCTGATCGCCCGCTATCCCGGGACCCGGGTTTACCTGATGGGCGAGAGCATGGGCGGCGCCGTGGCACTCGACCTTGCTGCCCGGCCGGACCATCCGCCGGTCGCTGGCACCATCATGCTTTCGCCCGCCGTCTGGGGCCGGCCCGAGCAGGGCCTGGTGCTGGCGAGCGCGCTGTGGGTGGCCAATGGCGTCGCTCCCGGCTACCGCATCACGGCCGGAGACGTGCCTGTCCGGGTGATGGCCAGCGACAATCGCGATGCTTTGATTGCCCTCGCGAAGGACCCGCTGACCTTGCGCCTCACCAAGGTGTCCAGCCTGGCCGGGTTGGTGGACTTGATGGACAGCGCCCAGGCGGCCGCGCCGCACGTCTCGGGCCCGTCCTTCCTGGCCTATGGCGGGCACGACGAATTGGTCCCGGCTGACGCGATGGCCGTCGCCTGGGCGCATTTGCCGCCCACCACCCGGCGCGCGCTGTATCCAAACGGCTACCACTTGCTGATGCGCGACCTGGACCGGCAATCGGTGATGGACGACGTGATCAGTTGGATGCGCCACCCTGATGGATTGCTGCCGTCAGGTGCGGACATTTCGGCGGCGGCCTGGGCGAGCCGGTATAATCCAGGGGGTGGCCTCACGTTCTAGTCTGGGTTATGAGGTCGATGCGGGACCCGTAGCTCAGCTGGATAGAGCGTCGCCCTCCGAAGGCGAAGGTCGCACGTTCGAATCGTGTCGGGTCCGCCAACCGCTTGGCCTACACACGCGCCCCAGCATCCTGCAGTGAGTAGAACGCCGCGATGACTGCCGCGGCCGAGACCGGTGCGTGTGGCCCGGCTTGGGCGACTGCGGCATAGCGATGGCCGCAAGCTTGCGCGAGCAGGCGAAAACAGGGGTGGAATTTTTCGCTCGGTGACAGCGGGTTGATCTCGATGATCGCAGCGCCCGGCGCCATCCACATCATGTTGACCAACGCAGCCCCATGCTGGGCGACCAGGATGCGCGTTCGAGCGAACAGCGCCACCTGGTCTCCAAGAGGGGCATTTTCTAGCTCTACGGCCCGGACCGGCCATCCATCCTGCGCAAGTCTGGCCGCCAGCTCTGCCATGTTCGGCACCGTCCGGCGTAAGTTGGCCGACGTCTTAATCTCGACCGCCTCTGACTGGTAGTAGTCAGGGCATCGTCCGCGCTTGACCAGCAGCACAGTGCGGTCCGGCGGCGGATTGGAAACCCCGGTGCGCTGCCAGACCACACTGCGGGCGCGCTGGAACGAAGCGGAGTCGTAATAGTCCTGGTCATCGAAGCCCCACGCCCTGTCCACCTGGACGTCGCCGGCAAGCTGCTGCTCTCGCCATGCTTGTCTCGGAATGACCGTCAGCCAGGGCAATGCTAAGGCCACCAGGTGGGCATCCATTGGCCCGCAGGACCTGACCACCACCGACGCTCCAGGCAGTGGTTGCGGCCGCAAGATCAGCGGCACCAGGAAGCCCAGGACAAAATGGTAGTAGTGCTCGACGGAGCCGTGGCGGTTATGCAACTCCAGCAACACATTGCCGGCGGCGGCAATGGACGCGGGCGCGGCGGCTTGCGGCGCAGGCCTTGTCAGGCGCAGGGCGGTGAGCAACCGGTCAAAGCCTCGCATCACCATCAAGCGCCCTCGCCGCCTTCCAGAGCCTAACGTGACGGTCGCCATAACGTCCACCGGGCCGGTTGATCGCCGGTTGCAATCGCCCGATATCGGACGCTCCCTACTGGAGCCGCGGCGTGCCCCAATCAGACGAGCCGGTCGACCTTAACGAGCGCATCACCCAGGCCATTGAACTGGCGCGCGACATTGCGCCCGGCCTGGCCGTGGTCCTGCTCACCCACTATCCCGACGCTGACACGCTCGACACGCTGCGGCCGGGCCAAACCAGCCTCGCCACCGTCACGGCTGTTAACCGGGCGGTGGCGGTGGAAATGTTGCAAGCTGGCGTTGAAGTCGTGGTGCAGCGCGGCGACAGGGCAGCCTTCCGGCGCTGGTTCTCCGGCCGCGACGACACCATTGAAATGCGCCTGGGCTGGATCGACCGCCCCAACCTATTGCGAGGCCCGGCGGCCCTGCGGCTGCTCGGCCTGGAGCCGCAAGCAGCGCCACCGCAACCGCGCTTCGGCAAGGCTCCAGGCCCGGTCGCGGACCACCTGCTCGACGTGTTCAGCGACGAGGATGGCGCCGAGTTTGACACTCTGGTGCAGGCGTTGATGGCCGCCGGGCGCACGGATGTGCTGGATCTCGCCGTCCGCAAGCTCGGCGAGCGCGAAGGCCAGGCTGCGGCCGACGATTTGGACTGGGTGCTGCTGGTGGCGGCGGAGGGTGGCGTGCTCGGTCCTTCTGGCTGGGCCGAACTGCTGGCGCTCCCCGTAGCGCTTCCGGCTGGCGACGCGCCCGATGGCGAAGCGCTCGGGCGGGGCTTGCTCGAGTCGGGCGCGGTGGCAGAGACCGATGAGGTACGCCTGCTGGCAGGCTGGCGCTCGCCCGAAGCGTTGGCCGGCCTCTCCTACTCCGCAGTCCGCCGCGTGCTAGTCGACCTAGTGGCTGGCGCTCCGCCGCGAGACCTGCCGCCTGGCGACACGGACGAGCTTGCCCGGCAAGGCTTTGGCGTGTTGCTCGGGGTGCGCATCGATTGGGCAATCCCAGTCTGGGAGCAGATCGAGGCTGCTGGCGGCGCGCCGGAGACGCCCGACAGCGAGGACGTTTTGGACGACGATGAGGCGCTGACGCCTGAGCAAGCCCGCCGCGCCGGACTGTTCGACGCCTGGCGCAGCCGGGTGTTCCAGCAGGGTGCCGGCTGCGTGCCATTGAACCTGGTGCCGTTGTCGCAGGTGAGTAATGAGATCGCGGAGTTCCTTGCCGAGGCCGGCGAGCAGACCGAAGGCCTGGAAGAGATCCGCGAGTTCGTCGCTGCGGCGCAGTGCGAGGCCGGTGCGCAGGAGGTCGTGTGCTACCCCACGGTGGTGGGCGAGGCGCTGGAGCTTGCCGTCTACACGCAGGCCGGGCAGCTGCTGGACCGCCTGACCATTCCGCCCAACCGGCTACCCGCCCCCGCCGAGGAGATGCCGCCGCTGCTCAGCGCCTTCGTGCGTTTGGCGGAGCACGATCCAGGCGCTTAGAGCAAGTCCGCTTCTGGTGGGCGAACCGAATTTGCTCTACCTTATTGTCTGAGACGCGGATGCACGCTGCAGACTGATTCAACCTGAAGCAATCCGGCTCTAGCCCAACGCCGAAAGCACCCAGTGCGACGCGGCAAGCACCCGCGCATCGGCGCCAATCGGGCCCACCAATTGCAGACCTAACGGCAAGCCAGCCGGGCCGGTGGCCACTGGCACGGTGACGCAAGGCACATGCAGCGCCGTCCAGATCGAGTTGAACGCCGGGTCACCCGTCCAGGACAAGCCAGCCGGCGCTTCCCCTGGTGCCGAAGGCGTCAGCAGGACATCCACGTCCGCGATCGTGCCGGCAAACGCCGCCCGGGCCCGCGAGAGGGTGGCCACGGCCGCATCCAACGCGTCCGGCGTGTGCGCCAGGCCCCATTCGAGCCGCTCTCGCAGGCCGGGGCTCAACGTGTCGCGGTGATGGGCCAGCTCCCACGCCATCGACCGCGCACTCTCGGCGTTCATCACCACCTGGTGCGCGTCTGCCAGGCCATCGAACATGGCAGGCAATTCGAGATCCGACACCGCCGCGCCCGCCCGTGACAAGCGGCTGGCGGACTCCAGCAGCAAGCTTTGGCTCGCCGCATCGGCCGCGGACCAGGCCGGCGAGCGGCAAACTCCGATCCGCCAACGCTGCTCCGGCGCCTGCTCTGGGTGGCCTCCTGCTGCAAAGCCCAGGTCGCGCCGGCTCACCGCCCCGGCCAGCAGCGCGCAGTCGGCCACCGTGCGGGCCATCACGCCCACCGTGTCCAGGCTGAACGACATCAGCTTCATGCCATGCCGCTCGATCAGGTTGTACGTGGGCTTGTAGCCAACCACGCCGCAAAAGGCTGCCGGCCGGATCACGCTGCCCGCAGTCTGCGTGCCGAAGGCAAAGGGGAAGTAGCCAGCGGCCACTCCGGCCGCGGAGCCGCTGCTAGAGCCGCCCGGGGTATGCGCCGGGTTGTGCGGGTTGACGGTTGGGCCCGGCTGGCGCGTGGCGAACTCGGTGGTCACGGTTTTGCCGAGCACCACAGCCCCCGCTTCCCGCGCCCAAGCCACGGCGGCGGCGTCCGCGCGGGGCTGCCAATTGGCCCAAATTGGGGAGGCGTAGCCGGTGGGCATGTCGGCCGTGGCCAGCACATCTTTGACGCCGAGCGGCAGCCCAGCCAAGGGACCGGGCCGCGCCCGGCTGACCGTTTGCCGCGCTTGCGCCGGGTCAAAATAGGCCAGGGCGCGCAAGGTCGGCTCCCGCGCGGCAATGCGGTCAAGACAGGCCTCCATCAACGCAGCGGGAGTGATCTGCCCGGCGTGGATCCGAGCGCGCGCCGCGGTGGCGGACAGGTCGGCAAGGTCCATGGCAGGTGCTCCGCGTTGCGCTGGCGGCAGCATCGCGCGGCTTGGCTCAGCGTCAAGCAGCATATCCAAATGCCGGATTTAAGCTCCAAGCACTTGCCATCGCAGCCCGGCAGTGGTGAGACAGCGCGCAGCAACCTGGACTGGTTTAATGAGCGACAACGCCCCGATTGGTCTACCCGAAGCCGCACGCCAGCTTGGCGTCTCGCTCCGCACCCTGCGGCAAGCCATCCGAAGCCGGCATGTCCCCGCACCGCCGCATTTGTCGGCAACGGCCACGCTATCGGCTGGTTGGATTGAGACTGCCGCTGCAGCCTTTGCGGAAACACCACGCGCACGCCGGCCCGCAATGAAGCAGAAGGTGCCGCCCTTCGCACGCTACGAGGGCACATCAGCCTGGCGCAAATATCACACCAGGCTGCGTGATTATGCCCGCTTCCGTGAAGCCGCGGCACAGGTCAGCCCGAAGGTCTAGCTGGTGAGGACCCCTCGGGCTACCTCAGCCGGAGTTCGACATGGTCCGGACCGCTTACTGGCCCGGCATCGCGCGGGCAAACCGAAACGGTCCGGAAATCAGCTACTCAGGCGATCTTGAGATTGCTCGCCGCCTCTTTGCCGCGCTCAGACACGACGTCGTAGGTCACCTTCTGATTTTCATCCAAACCATGCAACCCGGCCGCCTGAACCGCCGTGATGTGCACAAACACATCCTTGCCGCCACTCTCAGGCTGGATGAAACCAAAGCCCTTCGTCGTATTGAACCACTTAACTGTACCGGTCGGCATAACACTCTTCCTCGTGTAGCTAAGGCTAACCTAGGGATGATTTGCGCCCGCCGCCAGCGATGATCGCAACAAAGCCGCAAGAAGCTGCTATTTTATTCTGTCGACCCGCCGCCAACCGCATCGCCGCTCGTGCCAACTTCCCCGGCTCGGCCGGCCCCGTGCAATATCATTGTAGCAGTAAATTCAAGCGGCTAGCGGCATAGTTTTTGCGTCAAACATCGCATGACAACAGCAACAACCCGCCAAACCGAAGCCGTGCCGCAAGCCAGCGTGCGCTGGGTTCAACTTCTGCTGGGTTTGATCTGCATGATGGCAATCAGCAGTCCGCAATACGTTTGGACGCTATTTACCAAGCCGCTTGGCAGCGCGCTCAGCGCCTCCGCTGCCGCCATCCAGGTCACGTTCTCCATCCTGGTTGTGCTGCAAACCTTCTTCAGCCCGTTTCAAGGCTGGCTGATCGAGCGCTTCGGCCCCCGCATCCTGGTCGCACTCGGCGCCGGGCTCACCGGGCTGTCCTGGGTGCTGGCATCCCAAGTCACCAGCCTCGCCGGGCTCTATCTCACCTACGGCTTGTTTGGCGGCTTGGGTACCGGGATCGTCTATGTCGGCGTGGTCGGCCTCATGGTGAGCTGGTTCCCGTCGAATCGGGGTCTTGCGGCCGGCGTGGTCGCGGCGGGCTACGGCATGGGCGCCATCCTCACCACCTTTCCCATTTCCGGCAGCATGGCCGCTGCCGGGCTGCAAACCACCTTGTTCAACTTCGGGCTCGGGCTCGGCGCGGTCGGCATCCTCGCCGCCCGCGGCCTGCGGCGGCCGCCCTCCCGCGCGCTCGCGGCCGAGCACGCCGCCGCTCGCGATGTGCCGACCGGCGAGATGCTGAAAACACCGCTGTTCTGGCTGATGTTCGTCATGATGACGCTGATGGCAACCACGGGGCTGATGGTGACGTCGCAACTCGCCACCTTTGCCGCCGACTTCGGCATCAGCAGCACCATGGTGCTCGGCATGGCCGCCGTGCCGCTCGCCCTCACCATCGACCGCTTCTGCAACGGCCTTACCCGCCCGTTCTTCGGCTGGGTCTCGGACCGTCTCGGCCGCGAGCCCACCATGGCGCTCGCGTTCGGGCTTGAAGCGGCGGCGATGACGCTATGGCTCATCACCCGGCATGACCCGTTGCTGTTTGTGGTCTTGTCGGGCGTGGTGTTCTTCGGCTGGGGCGAAATCTTCTCGCTGTTCCCTTCCACCCTCACCGACAGCTTCGGCACCAAGCACGCCACCGCCAACTACGGCTGCCTCTATGTCGCGCAAGGCATCGGCGCGATCTTCGGCGGCCCGATGGCCTCCTTGCTGCACCAGTCGACCCAATCCTGGACCAGCGTGTTCGCCGTCGCCATCGCCGCCGATGTGACCACCGCTCTCCTGGCGCTGCTGGCGTTGCGGCCGCTCCGCCAACGGCACGCAGCGAGCCTAACCGCTTATTAACCTTGATCGAGGATCATTGACGGGGGCGCTACTCAGTCCCTAGCTGCTGCGCTGCCGCATAGGACCCACGATGGACACCCCCACCCCATTC
>CAXTRX010000095.1:0-10964 GCA_964246785.1 uncultured Acetobacteraceae bacterium
GTCCACCCGGGCGCGTATCAGGCCGGCGAGGCAGCACGCGACGTCCCGCGCCGGCCTGCTGCCGTAGTCGAGGCCCAGCGCTGCCAGCAGACCGGCGAGGTCGCTCATGGCGACGGCGAAGCGGGGGGCGGCCGGAGCGAGCAGGAGGAGCGCTTCCGCGGCGGTTGCGGCGGCCGCTGCGATGCCGGCGACGTCCACTCCTACGGCGGGCTCGTAGAACGCGGCGAGGTTCAGCACGAAACCGGGCTGGCTCGCCGGGTCGCCACGCCATACCCCGGCGGAGGGCGCGGCGCGGCGGCGCAGCAGCAGCGCGTGCAGGCGCTCGGCTAGGCCCAGGCGGGCAGAGTCGTGAGCGCGTGCGACAAGCGGCGCGATCCAGGCTTGGGCCATATCCGGCAGGCAAACCCGTCCGCTGCCGGGAGCGAGTGCCACCAGCGCGGCGGCGGCCTCATCCTCCCAGGCGGCAGGAAACCGCGTCAGCCGGGGCGGCAAGTCCGGCTCGGGGGCGGCCGCAAGCTGGCGCAGCCGCACCCCATGCCAAGCGCGATGCATCTTCATGACCCGCACGCTATCGCTCCTGCAGCGACTCGCAAAGCTGTATTTGGCGCCTGGATACCGATGAGACACAAAATACTGTGGGTAGATACCTGCCCTGGACCATGCCCGCCACGCTGCTATAACGCCTTATGACCCTGATGATGCGCCTCGTGACCCGAATGACCGGCCGGCTGGTTGGCAAGGACAATGCGGGCAACCTCTATTACGAGGCCAAAAAGCTGAACCAGCTTGGCCGGCGGCGCCGTTGGGTGATGTATGTCGGGGAAGTGGAAGCCAGCACGATCCCACCCGACTGGCACGCCTGGCTCCATTACACAGTGGATACGCCGATCCCCGAAACCGTGCGGCGGGTATGGCAGAAGCCGCATTTGCCAAACCTGACCGGCACGCCGGAGGGCTACCGGCCTCCAGGCAGCGACTATCTCGGCGGCAATCGCCCGCCCGCCACGGGCGACTACGAATCCTGGACGCCCGGCAGCTAGGATGGCACGGCGTTCTGTGATCGAGATCGCTGCGGGTGCGGCGGTTCTCGTCGTGGCCATCGGGTTCCTGGTTTATGCCATTGCCAACACCGGCCGCGCGTCGCTCGGCGGCTATACGCTGCATGCGTCGTTCGACAACATCGGCGGGATCGCCACCGGGGCGGATGTGCGCATCGCCGGGCTGAAGGTTGGCACCGTGACCGGCTTGGCGGTGGACCCAAAGACCTATCAGGCGATTGCCACGTTCACGGTTCAAGCCGACATCAAGTTGCCGGAAGACAGCAGCGCCTCGATTGCCACCGGCGGGCTGCTGGGCGGCAATTTCGTGTCCTTGGCGCCGGGGGGTGACAGCAAGATGCTGGGCAACGGCGGCACGATCGCCATCACGCAATCCGCCGCCAACTTGGAAGATCTGCTCGGCAAGTTCATATTCAACGTCGGCAATCTTGCAACGGCGGCGCAAAACCAATTGGACCAGCTCAAGGGCAAGCCCCAATGACGAGAACTGACCCTGTCGCGACAACGAGTGACATCGTCTGGCCCGGCGTGGATGGGGCGCCGGTAAGCTGCCGCGAGAAGCTGCGCACGCTTGCCGAAAACCACCAGGAGTTGGCGGACATCATGCAAGACGCGTTTGAGGACGCGATTTTGATGGGTGTTGACGAGGCGGCCATGCGCGGCATCCTGCACGGCCTGGTGGGTGCGTTGCGGAGCCCGAAGCGGGGGTGAAGCGGGTCGCTGCGTTGGGTTCGGTGCTGGCGCTGCTGTGCGGTGCTACGTCCGGCCAGGCGCCGGGGCCTGACCAGTGGCTGCCGCGCGGGACGGCGGACCTGCAAATCCTCGACAAGGTGAGCGCGCATGCCACCAGCATCACGCTGCGGGTCGGGCAGGCAGCGGACAATGCCTCGCTGTCGATCGCGCTGCGCGCTTGCTTGGTCCGCCCGCCCAGCATGGCGCCGGACTCGGCGGCTTTCCTCGACATCCAGGATAGCCGGCCGGGAGTGCTTGGCTTCCACGGCTGGATGTTTGGCAACGAACCTGCGTTGTCGATGTTTGAACATCCGATCTATGACATCCACCTGGTGGCCTGCCGTTGATAGACGCTCTGCCCCCGTTTGCGCGCTCGGCGCTGCTGCTGGATTTGGACGGCACTCTGCTCGAGCTTGCGGCAACGCCGGACGCAGTGGTGGTGCCGCCAACGTTGCCGGGAACGCTGGGTCGGTTGCGCGACGAACTGACCGGCGCACTGGCTGTGATCACCGGGCGTGCGGTGGAGCAGATCGATGCGCTGATGCCCGGCGTGGTTCCGGTGGTGGCAGGGGAGCACGGCGGAGCTTTGCGAGCGGCCCCAGGAGCAGCCGTGACGCGGCCCGACTTGCCAATGCCCCCTGCGCACTGGCTCGCGGCGGCGGAGGCGTTGGTGGCGGCGCATCCGGGCACGCTGCTGGAGCGCAAGGCACGGGGCTTCGTGGTGCACTACCGGCTGGCACCGCAGGCGGGTGCCGCCGCGCAAGCAGCGCTGACCGGCTTGCTGCAGACGCAGCAGGGCGCGTTTGTCCTGCTCGCGGCGCACATGGCCTGGGAAGTGCGCCCGCGCGGCGTGGACAAGGGCGTCGCGGTGCGCAGCGTGATGGCGCTGCCGGCGTTTGCCGGGCGGCTGCCGATCTTTATCGGCGATGACGTGACCGACCAGGACGGCATGGCGGTGGCGCGGCAGCTTGGCGGCGCCGGGCTGTTCGTGCCCGAGGTGTTTGGCAGCCCAGCTTCCGTGCGGGCCTGGCTTGCGGCCAGCGAGGGGCGTTGGGCGGGGCTGCCCGGTTTAGCCGGCCCGTGACTGCGGACTTGCTGCTGGCTTTCACCGGCTTTGCGTTCTCAAGTTCGATCACGCCGGGGCCGAACAACACCATGCTGCTGGCCTCGGGCGCAAATTACGGGTTTCGCCGCACCGTGCCGCATCTTGCAGGTGTCACACTGGGCTTTGCCGCCATGTTTGTGTTGGTGGCGGCGGGCTTGGGCCAGTTGTTCGCGGCATTGCCGCAGCTTTACTTCGTGCTGCGCTACGCAGGGGCGCTGTACCTGCTTTGGCTGGCTTGGAAGATAGCGCGCGCCGGCAGCGTCGAGCCGGGTAAGGCCGCCGGCCGGCCGTTCACGCTCTGGCAGGCGGCAGCGTTCCAGGCGGTCAACCCGAAAGCCTGGATCATCATCGTCGGCGCCGTGACAGTGTATCTTCCGGCGCATGCGTTCGGGCCCGACTTGATGGCGCTGGCTCTCGCCTTGGTTGCGGTGAGCGTACCCTGCACCTCGGTTTGGGCAAGCGGTGGCACGGTGCTGCGGCCGTTGCTGCGGCATCCCGCGCGCGCCCGGCTGTTCAATATCAGCATGGCTGCGTTGCTGGTGCTGTCGCTCATGCCTCTGGTGCGGCCATGACGCTCCATCGCGGGCGCAGAACGCTGGCCCCGCCCAGCAGCATCAGCGCCGCGCCATAGCCGGCCATCCCGGCCACCACCTGCACGGCTAAGCCGCCAGGCGCCAGGCGCACGCCCATCGCCATCGCCGCGCAGGCGGCCGCGACCCGCAGGGTGGTCGCCAGTGGGAACGGGATGGGCCAGGCGCGGCGACCGGTCGCCAGTGCGTGGCCGCAGGAAACCGCCATCGCCACGCATTGGGCGACGGCCCCGCCCAATGCGCCCCATCGCGGCACCAATGCCATTGTCAGTCCCACCGCGACGACGGCCGCCAATAGGGTGACGCTCAGTTGCAGCCCCGGGCGCTTGCCGAGTTGGAACGCGTGGTCGAGGAAGTGGCCGCGAAGACTGGCGAAATAGCCGGCCGCCGCAAGCCACGGCGTGAGCGCCGCGACCATCGGGACATAGGCAGGGCCAACCAGCAAGCTGGCCAGGCCGGGCGCCGTGATGGCCATGCCAACTGCCATCGGCGACAGCACGATCAGCAGCAGGCTGCCGTTGGCGCGGAGCTGTCGCTCGGCTCCGGGCGCATCGCCACGCTCGACGGCGTGCACCACCAGGGAGTAGCCGGCCGAGGCGATTCCCGCAGCGACCACTGCCAAGGTGTTTTGCACCACCAGGAACGCGGCGGTGTACCAGCCGAGTTGCTCAGCCGAGGCCAGGACCTCGATCAGCGAGCGCGCCCCGCTGGTTGCCACCGCGGCGAGCGCCAGGCTGGCGGCGAGCGGGAGCCCAAAGGCCAGCATTGCGCGGGCGAGGCGCAGGTCGACGCTGGCGGCCCGGCAGGGCCAGCCGCCGAGTGCGGCGCCTGCCAGGGTGCCAACGGCCAGGCCAAGAGCCGCGGTCATCGGGTTGTGCGTCCACCACGCTGCGGCCACGGCGGCCGCGGCGGACAGGACCGCCCGGCTGAGGTTCATCAACAGGTAGCGCCCAGGGTGAGCTTGCGCGACGTGGAACCGGGCGGCGAGTTCAAACCCGGCGTAGCACCACATCAACACGAGCCCGACGGCGAACGGCGCTGCCCCTGGGCCGCTGAGGCAACCGGCTGCCCACGCGATCCCGCCCGCCAAGCCGGTGAAGGCAACCAGGCTTGCGAACACCGCCAGCGTGGTTGCCGCAGCACGGGCTTGGTCGTCATCGGCGCCACCTAGCCGCAGATAGGCCAGGCCTAACCAGTCAAATCCCGCGGCTGAGCCGAAGGTCATCACCACCAAGGCAAGGCCATATTCCCCGTACGAGGCTGGAGTGAGCAGCCGAGTGAGCAGCGCGGTCGCGGCCATGCCGATCAGGCCCGGCACCAGCTTTGCCGCGACATAGACCGCGCCGTGGCGGATCAGCACGCGGGTTGCGTTCGGGACCGGGACGTAAGCCGGGCGCGCAAGCTTTGGCGCAGGCTGAACGGCAGCAGCCAAAAGGCCAGGAACGGCGCCAATTGGCCCAGGGTGGGAGCGCCATGAGCAAACGCGCGCCGCAACAGCAGGGTGAACGCAGGATAGTCGGCGCGGCGTGCGGCTTGCGAGCCGAGATAGATCAGGCAGAAGCCGCTATAGGCACGCCGGGTCAGTTGGTGGCGGTTGCTGTCGGCCCAGCGCAGCATCTCGCGCCAGTCGAACCGGCTGCCGAGTGAGGGGCGGCCATCCTCCTTGTAGAGCACGACCAGCGTTTCCGGCGCCATGACGATGGCTGCACCAGCGGCTTTGGTGACGCGCAGCAGCAGGGTGGTGTCTTCGTTCTGCCGGTCGGTGCTGAACTGGGTGCGGGCGAAGAGCGCGGTGGGGAGCAGGAAGGAGGACGTGCCGACATGCGCGTCGCCGCGAAACAAGGTCCGGCGATCGAACAGATACTCATCGACCGGCATTTGCCCGCGGTACAGGGTCCGCGGCCAGACCTCGATGCCGCGCGCCGTGTGCACGCGGGAGCGGCAGGATACCAGCACTTCGCGCCCGGCGGCGATGGCCAATTGGCGCTCGAGCTTGTCCGGTAGCCATTGGTCATCGTCGTCGAGGAACGCGATCCAATCACCACGTGCGGAGGCGGCGGCGAAATTCCGGGCAGCCCCCGCGCCGGCGGGGTCTGGCGTTTGCAGCACCCGCAGGCGGGGGTCGCGGACGGTGGCGAGTGCGGCCATGGTTTCGGGATCGGGACCATCGACCACGACCGCCACGTCCATCGCGGCATGGGTTTGCGCCAGTACGCTGCTTAGGGCGCGCAGCACCAGGCCGGGCCGCTTTATGGTCGGGATCACGACGGTGACCAGCGGCCCGCTCATGAGGCGGCAGCCTGCTTGCGGGCGAACTGGATGCGTGGCACGCGGCGCTGCGACAGGGCGGTGAGTTCGCGTTGCCACGCACTATGCCACACGCCCACGGTGAGCAGGGCACCGGGCATCAGCATGGTGAACTCGTCAGGGAACGGGAGCGGGCCTTCGTCCAGGTTCAGCAGGTAGTTGACCAGCATGAACAGCAGGATCCAGCGGCTTTCCGGCATGCCGCCGAGCCGGTAGGAGGCCATGGCGCGAGCCGTAACGCGGCCCCAGAGGACCATATACAGCGCCAGGCCGGCCAAGCCGATTTGTACCGTGACATCCAGGTAGCCGTTATGCGAGTCGGGAGCCTGCCAGCCCACCAAGAGCCAGAGATATTGCACCTGGCGGGAGTCTTCGTTCCAGAACCCGGCGTAGCCGTGGCCTAACAGCGGGCGCTCGGCGATGACGCCCAAAACCTCGTGCCAGAGCGGGCCACGGCCGGTGAGCGATGCGTCGCGGCCAGCGAGATCGAACATGAGATCGGGTGCCACCAGCATCATCACGATGAGCGACAGCAGCAACCAGCCAGCTCCAAACCCCATCATCAGGCGCAGCCGCGGCCGGCCACGCAGGCCCAGGAACAGCGCGGCGGACAGCATCAGCACGGCAATGGCGAGCGACGTTGCGGACCTGCCGAGGGCGATGCACAGCAACAGTATGGCCACACACGCCAGATGCGACCGGCGCATGCCCTCCTCCAACATGCGGAAGGCGTAGCAGGTCAGGCCCAACAGCATGCACTCGGCCATCGGGTTCTTTTGGGAGAACACGCCGCGCATCGCCTGCTCGTAGCCGAGCGCGGTTTCACGGCCGATGCTGGGCGCGGCGACGAACACGGCCATCGAAAGCAGGCCGAGGAACACGGAGCATCGCCCGGCCATGGCGAGCGCGTGGCGCAACTGGAAGGTTTGGGTTAGGTAAACGCCGAAGCTGACGCAGGTGAACAGCGAAACGCCACGCCGGATGGTGGGCAGGGGGTTGTCGGACCACAGCACCGAGGCGAGGCACAAGACCACGATCGCCACATAGAGCAGCAAGTGGCGGAGCAAGGGCGCGTAGCGACGCCAACGCGCCGCCAGAATGGCGAGCAGCACGAACAGGATCAGCAGTTGCGTGACTGTGCTGACCGCGTCGGAGCCGCCGGGCCGCAAACGCTCTTCGCCCTGTGCGGCGCGCAAGGCCTGGATGATGCCTTGTTCGTAGTACACGATGCCGAGATAGGCGTAAGCGTGCTCGAGCCAGCGCGGCGGCCGGGTCATTGCAGCGCCCGGGGCCGGAACCAGGCGCGTGCGGCGAGGCGTTGACGCACCGCGTCGGTGTGTACTTCGGTTAGCCGTGAGAACGCATAGGCGAACCCTATGCAGGCGGTGAGGCTTGCGGTGATGGCGAGCCAAGGCCTCCAGCCCAGCTCGTGCATCTGCCACCCCAGCCCGGCCCAGCGCATCAGCCCCGTGATGCAGAGCACCAGGATGGGAATGTGTGTGCAGTAGAGCGAAAATGAGAAGCCGGCGAGGGCGCGCTGCAGCGCGGGCCAAGGCGGTGCTGGCAGGTTGCTGCAGAAGCGCAGTGTTAGCAGCAGGTTGCCGAACGCGAGCGCGAGCAGCAAGTCGAGTTCGGCGGACGCAATCGGGTGATCGGTGGCAAAACTGCGGCGCACCAACAAACGGATGGCGAGTAGTAGCATGGCGAAAAGCAAGGCGGCGCGGCTTGGGCGGGCCGTCAGCGGGCGCGACATCGTGGCGACGGCGGCGCCAACGGACCAGACCAGCATGTAGGGCCCGATCGGGGAACCGGTGAACTGCACGGCGGTTAGGCCGGCGAGTGCTGCTGCTGCCACGGCGCCGAGAGCGAGCCGTTGGGTCCGCGGCCAAGGTGCCAGCAGGGCGAGCGCCACGGCTGGAAAGATGAGGTAATACCAGCCCTCGTTGAACAGCGACCAGAGCGCCCCAACGCCGCCGAACTGGACGCAGGCCGCTGTTTGCAGCAGCACCATGTTGCAGGCGAGCACGGGGAGGGAGAGGCTGCTGGTGATGTCGGGCGGCAGTATGCCCATAGCGACGGCGCCGCCGCTGATGGCGAGGCTGTCGGCGACCGCGGCGACGGCGAGAGCGGGCCAGAGCACGATGCCGAGGCGCACCGCGCGCTTGAGCAGGTAGCGCCCGAACGCGAGCGTTCCGGTGGCGGCCACTTCGCGGGTGACTGCGCCGCCGACCAGCAAGCCGCTCAGCACGAAGAACACCATGACGGCCTGATGGTCGAAGCCGGCGGCGAAGGCATAGGCGATATGGAGCCAAGAGCGATGCGGCATCTGCTGCACCGGCGGGAGCATGCGAATGCCGGTATGGGTGAGAAGCACGCACAGTGCTGCCAGCCAGCGAAACAGGTCCACCCAGGCGCTGAAGCTGCGTTTGCTGCCCTCATCTGCCACGAGTTGGTTCCTGTTGCATGGTGGCTTTGGCTATACCGGGTCACTCTCCATTACGGAATACTAATGTACTGTGAAACAGGCGTTTTCGTTGCGCCTGTGGTTAGGGGCTTAGAGGTGGGTGAGAATTACGTCGCCTACCCAGTAGATGGCGCGCAATGAGATGAGGGTGGTGCTGCCAAGCAGCAGCATGCCAAGCCAACGCATAGAGCCGTCCCCAGGGAGCACAGCGTCCTCGCAAGCCGGCCATGCCGCATCCGGCATGATATGCTGCTGCGGGGAGATGACTGCATGTTGCGCGGACGCCGACACGATATTGCCTCCACAACCATTTCGATTGAGTGGAGGTTATCGGCAGCGGCTTAAAAATGCGTTAACGCGCGGCAGTTTATTGTGGGCCAGATCAATTGCGTTTGCGTTCTGATTTCGGCGTCGATAAGCAGCACGCGCTAGTACTCATTCACGCTGGAGCGCCGCTTCCATGTCCACTGCACCGGCCGATGCAATCTCGTACTACTCGCAAGTCGCTCCAAGCTTCCATGCCAGTTACCGTGCCGATGCCAACCGGCTGGAGCGGGTGCAGGTCTGGCGCAGCTACATCGGGCGGCACGTCGGCAGGGCTGGCTTGGCGTATGATCTTGGCTGCGGCAGCGGGATTTTAGCCTGCGAACTTGCTGGAAGGGGCCTTGAGGTGGTTGGGGTGGACGGGGCAGCCGGCATGCTGGAGATCGCCCGGCAGAGCGCGACCGACCAGCGGCTGCAGACCGTGCGGTTCGAGCAGCACCGTCTGCCCATCGCAGACGCCCTGAGCTGGCGCAAGGCCGACTCGGTTATCTCATCAAGTGCGCTGGAATATCTCGACTCGTTGCCGGCGGCGTTTGCCTCCATCCGGCAATTGCTGCGGCCGGGTGGCACGCTGGTGTTCTCTGTGTCGAACCGTCAGTCGGTTAGCCGCATGCTGGTGCGCATGGTGCACCGGCTTACCGGCAAACCGCGGTATTTCGGGTTGCTCAAGCAATTCCGTAGCGTTGAGCAGGTTCGTCGCGAGCTGGATGAAGCAGGGTTCGACTTCCTGGAGGGCACGCATTTCGCGTGCGCGGACCGGGTCAATCGTCTGCTCGGTCAGGTGCTGCCGCTGCGTTTTGCCAGCAACATGATTATCGTCGCGGCGCGGCGGCGGTAGGCGGCGATGCGACCGCGCGTCCTGCTGGTTGGACCGATGCCGCCTACTAAAGGTGGCGTCACAACGTTCATGCTGAACCTGATGGCCTCGCCGTTGGCCGAGCAGGTACGTTTCATCCCGTTCACCACCACCCGCCCACCCAAGCGGAACGTGACCGATAATTGGGGCTATCGTGCGATGTTGCGGGGCGGCGTGCGGCGGATTGCGGCTGGTGTCCTGGTGACGCTGTGGCACTTGGCATCGTTCCCGGCGGCGGTGCTGCGGCAGCGCGTCGATCTCGTGCAGATCCAGGCCTGCGATTACCAGGTATTTTGGGAGGCTGCGCTGTACGCGGCAATGGCCAAGCTGCTGCGGCGGCCGGTGCTGTTCCGCATCGGCGGGGCGTTCGACGTGTTTCACGCCGGTGCTTCGCGGCTGGAGCAATGGTTGATCGCCATGGTGTTGCGGCTGCCGGACGTGGTGATTGCGCAGTCGGGTTTTGCCCGGGACGTCATCCGTGCGGCAGGACGGACGGGTGAGATCGTGCTGCTGCCAAACTGGTCGCGCACGCTTCCCGAGGTGACCGTGCGGCCGACGGGACAGGCGCCGCGTTGCCTGTTCATTGCCGGTCTGGAGGCTCGGCGCAAGGGCGTGGAGGAGGTGGTGGCAGCCGCGCAGATATTGCAGGCACGAGGCTGTTTGGCGCGCCTGCACATCATTGCGGCGCCGCCATCGCTGGCGGCGCGGGTGGCCGCATTGCGCTTGGCGTGGCTGACCTGCGAGGGCCCGGCGGACCATGCGGCGGTGCTGGCCGCCATGGCGTCCAGCGATGTGTTCCTGCTGCCGTCGCATGGCGAGGGCTTTCCAAACTCGCTGGTGGAGGCGATGGCGGCGGGCATGGCCTGCGTGGCGACGCCGGTGGGTGCGGTGCCTGAGATGGCGGCGGACGGCGGCGTGATGGTGGTGCCGGTTGGTGACGCTGGCTCCCTTGCCGATGCGGTGGAGCGCCTGGCGCATTCGCCCGTGCTGCGCGGCGAGCTGGGGCAGCGGGCGAGGGCGACGGTGGAGCGACGCTATACGGCGGCGGCGGCGCTGCCGGCGTTGGAGGAAGCCTATTGGCGGCTGAAGCGGCGGCGGCCGGTGGCGGATAGGGAGCGCTTGCCGGCAAGCGCCTGATCATAGGCAGACAGCAGCGGGGCAATGGAGTGGTCCCACGCCAATGCCTCTTGCACGCGGCGGCGGCCACACTCGCCCATGGTGGCGCGCAACACCGGGTCATCGAGCAACGCGTCGATTGAGGCGGCCAAGGCAATGTCCGAGTTGGCCTGCGCGTAACAGCCAGCCTCGGCGGCGGACACGCGGGTCTCGTGCAGGTCGAAGGCCACGACGGGCAAGCCGAAGAACATATACTCGATCACCTTGTTCATCGTGCTCTGGTCGGACCATGGCGTCTTCGGGTCGGGGTCGATGCCCAATGTGGCGGAAGAAAGAATGCGGCAGAGTTCGTCATCGCTCACCCGCCCTGTGAAGCGGGCGAAGCCACCAATCCCTTCCGCCTCGGCATAGG
>CAXTRX010000095.1:10974-12401 GCA_964246785.1 uncultured Acetobacteraceae bacterium
CGAACCATGTGGTCCACGCCGTCCTGCTGGCAGATTTCGCCGAGATAGACCAGCAAATGCGGTTTGCCGGCGCGATAGGACTCGTCTGGCGCATGCAGCTTGAAGCGGGCGAGGTCGGGGCCGGAGCGGACGACGAACACGTCTGCGGCGTCACGGCCGCCGCGCAGCATGGCGACGCGCTTATGGCTGTCGTTGGTGGTGATCACCACGTTGGCGGTGCGCATGCTGCGGCGCTCCAGCCAAAGCAGGGCGCGATGCAACGGCCCGGTGTCGCGGCCGAACTTGGCACTGAACATCTCGGGCGCCAGGTCGTGATGGTCGAAGATGAAGCGGCGGCCGAATAGCTGCCAGAAGCGGCCGAGCAGCCAGAACGTGTCGGGCGGGTTGCAGGCGTGCAGCACGTCAAAGCCGCGGCCCCATAGGGCGACCCTAAGGCTGAGCAGCGTGGTGGCGGCGAAGCACCAGGCGAACTCGGCGGCAAAACCGATTGCGCCCGACGGCTCGAACGGGAGCGGGTAACGGTAGATCGCCACGTCTTCCAGCACTTCGTAGGCCTTGGTAAACCCCTTCGCCTTGGGGCAGATCACGCTCACCGCGGCACCATGGCGAGCAAGGGTGGTGGCCTCAAGCCAGACCCGGCGGTCGAATGGCACGGGCAGGTTCTCCACCACAATGAGCACGCGGCGAGGACGGCTGGGCATGGGCTCAGGCCCTCGACGCTATGGTGAAGCGGGTTTGCAGGCGGAAGCCGGGGGCGAGCGGGCCACGACCGGCCAACACGAAGGCGGGCTCGCGATGGCCGAAGCCGCGCGAATACCAGCCGAACGGGGGGGCGGTTTGGCCACGATGCAGCGTCCATTGCAACGTGGCCGGGAGTGTTGCCCGCGCCTGGCCGCCCTGCCACTGCAGCACCGCGTGGTGGCCTTGCAGGTCAACCGCCACGCCCGGATGGAGCTGGTAGGCGAGCAGCGCGTCATGCGGCTGCTCGGCGTCGAGCCAGTCGGTGATGGCGACAGTGCGGGTGCTCTCGTCCAAACTGACCCGGCGATGATGCGTCACCGGGTCGGCAAGCCGGCGGTAGCCGTCGTGGCTGGCTTGCCAGGTCTGCACGCCGTCCGCGCTGTCGAACCAGCGCAAGGTCGAGCGTGGCGAGTTCAGCCATAGGAACGGGCCGCCGGTCTCGCCCTGGTCCTGGCCGTCCACGGTGAGGGTGGAGTGGCCCGGCGTGCCGCGGAACAGCGCCCGCCATTCGGGTTCGCCGTGGTAGCAATAGGTGCCGGGGTCGGCGAGCACTTCCACGCCGCCGCAGCGCAATTCCACCGAGAGCGCGTCGGCATGGCCATGGGCGGCGACGGAGAGATAGCCATGGGGGCCGCCGTCGCAGCGCAGCCAGATCTCGTCCGCGCCTTCGCCACAGCGTAGCAGAG
>CAXTRX010000096.1:0-12374 GCA_964246785.1 uncultured Acetobacteraceae bacterium
GGGAGACGGCATCGCCATAGGGGACACAGAATGGCTCGTCTGGGTCGACGAAGTGCTGGACACGCCGGAGGCGCCCGGATGTCATAGTATGTTCGCCGGTGTCTACGAGGGTCACGCGCCAGTTGTCTGAGCTGTTTTGGTGGACCTGCACGGTGTTCCGACGAAGATCAAACGTCACGTCAGAGGATTGCAGAGAGTAATTCGCAAAGAATTCTTTGATAACGCTACCTTTATAACCGCAGCAGATAACAAAGTCTTCAATGCCATGCTGGCTATACATCTTCATGATGTGCCAAAGGATGGGGCGCCCGCCGATGTCGATCATCGGTTTTGGTTTCATCGCCGTTTCCTCGGAGAAGCGAGTCCCTAAACCACCGGCGAGGATAACGGCCTTCATGGGCAGTACCGCCCGATCGAACGGGTGAGCCGGTCAAAGCGAGAGGGCCGAGGCTTCGATCCAAAATAGCCTACGGCAGAGTTGAGCCTTGCCAATCGAGCACCCTCATGAAACTTAGCCTTATTAGGCCATCAAGTATTAAAGGTTGATTTAAATGCCTTCCTTGGAGCGGCTCCTAGCTAGCCGACTGCAAAGTGACTCCCATCCATGACCACCGGCTACACCCACGCGTAGCAATGCTCGTGTCGCGATCTTAACGAGTCGCTAACCACCCTGCGTTAGACCGGGTAATGCCGACCATCCCCAAAATGCGGGTACGGTAATTTAGCGAGGTTCGCCATGCTAACTAAGAACGAGCCGACGGAAGTCGCGGCATTGCGACAAAAAATCATCGACCTAGCCGGCGAGTATGCACGCCTGGTTCATGGCCCCCAGCCTTTTGTGCCGGGTCGCTCGCCGGTCGCTGTTTCGGGCAAGGTTGTTGGGGAGCCGGAGCTGCAATACCTTGTCGATGCTTCGCTTGATTTGTGGCTGACCACTGGTCGCTACAACACGGCCTTCGAGGCGAAGCTGGCCGCATTCGTCGGCCGTCGGTTCGTGCTGACCTGCAACTCCGGCTCGTCGGCCAACTTGCTGGCCGTCGCTGCGCTCTGCTCACCGCGGCTGGGTGATCGCGCGCTGCGGCCAGGCGACGAGGTTATCACGTGCGCCGCCGGCTTCCCGACCACGGTGAACCCGCTGCTGCAAAACGGCCTGGTGCCCGTATTCGTCGACGCCGACATCCCGACCTATAACGTGCAACCGGCTTTACTCGAGGCCGCTGTCACCGCTCGCACACGGGCGATCATCCTGGCGCATACGTTGGGCAATCCGTTCGACTTGGGCGAAGTCATGCGGGTGGCACAGCAGCACAACCTACTAGTCATCGAAGATTGCTGCGACGCTTTGGGCGCCCGTTACGATGGGAAGATGGTTGGAGCATTCGGCGATGTGGGCACACTCAGCTTCTACCCGGCGCATCACATCACCATGGGCGAAGGCGGGGCAGTTTTCACAAACCGACCGGAGCTGAAGCGCCAACTTGAATCGATTCGCGATTGGGGGCGGGATTGCTATTGCGACCCGGGGGTCGACGACACCTGCCGCCGCCGATTTGGCTGGAAGCTTGGCGACTTGCCCGAGGGCTACGACCACAAATACACCTATTCAAATCTAGGCTACAATTTGAAGATTACCGACATGCAGGCGGCTGTCGGCCTGGCGCAGCTCACTCGCCTAGAGGGTTTCATCTGCGCACGCACACGCAACTTCGCCTTCCTCCGAGAGGCGCTTAGCAGCGTGCAAGGCGACCTGATCCTACCGCAGGCCACGCCGAAGACCGAACCATCTTGGTTTGGCTTTCCGATTACCTTGCGCAGCGACAAACCTAGCCTGCGCAAGGACCTGGTGAGTAAATTAAATAAGCACGGGGTTGGCACCCGGTTGCTATTCGCCGGCAACCTCACACGGCAGCCCTATATGAAGGACCAGCGCTATCGAAGCGTGGGCGACCTTGCGACCAGTGATAAGATCATGACTTCCACATTTTGGATTGGCCTATTCCCTGGATTGACCGATGCGCATCTGAACTATGCGGCAGGGTTGATCAGGTCGTTTTTCACAGGGGCTTGACGGGTGGCGCCCGCTTCCCTCCTCGAAACCGAGCAAGCTTGGGCGGCTGCGTCGGTCCGTAACCAGAACTCGCTCTGAGGCTCGGTGCGCCGTCAAGAGACTCCGCTCCATGAAGGCGAGCCAGAGAGCCACTACCCTGGAGGAAGGCGGATGGTGAACCCATTCTAGCCTCGCGAGTGGCGATGACCATCAAGCCAGACGCAAGCTCTCCCGGTTACGCCAATGACCTGGGTGGCCAGACAAAAAAACCGGGCCAGTCAGGTGAGCGCTCACGTTGTTGGTCAAGCCTGATCATGGCGGCAGTGTCGATCAGTTGGCTGACTGCGGCTTCAGGCGGACAGGCCTCGCGGAACGCCGACGCGACTTCAATCCCAATGTCGACATACCGGGCAGGATGCTCCAACACGTCAGCAATCTTTTCTTGGAACGATTCACGGCTAAACTTAAAGCTGACCGCTGCATGGTGCGGCATATTGCGGCGCAAGAACTCCTGCTCATTGGTCACACATAGAGTGTAGGCACCATACGCTCTACATGGCCGGTCATGCGGAGCAAGCCCTGTGTTAGGCGACATATCGATTAAACCCAGTGACTCGCGGATCAAGCTGCTTGATTCCGCATAGCTACAACCCTTTACGTAGCTGACACGCTTCCCCGAAAAATCGACGTGCTCCCAGTTTACGCCCCGTATTTGCACGGGGAAGTCCATCAGCGCTTCTGCCATCATAGTGGATTTAAAACGGCGCAAATAGTCATCAAGCTGAGCAACAAAGAATAAGCGCAGTTTTGGTAACGTAGATATGTCAAGACCGTCACCCGCGAAATACGCCGTGATGACGTCATCGATCTGATTCCCCGCCTCGTCTGCAAGGTTTGCCACCAAATGACTGGCGATATCCTGAAGGGCTCGCAACGGTCGGCGCCTAAGCACACTCCAACTATTCCAAAGTTTCCCGGGATCATTGCCATTCTTAAGGAACAATAGTTGGCCGTTAGCCTTCTGCCGGAAGTCTAGCTCGTCCCGATTGAGTGGATCAAGCAGTAATGGCTGAAAACCACCAATAGGGCCGTTGATCTTTGGCAGACGCCGCCGAAGCGCTTGATGCTCGGGAAAGCCGTATAGGCAGGCGAAATTGGGACTTTTAGCCACATGACAATCAAAGAAATAAGCTGGCGAGTCACCGAACAACGCCAGAAAAGGTGCCCCGATCGCCTCCCAGAGGTTGCGGATTTGTCCATTCTTATCGTTAACCGTCAAACCTGCTCCATACCCCATAAAGGCGAACGCAAACTCAACGGGCTGGTTTTGAATCACACGATTGAGATTTTGCGCCAGATTTTCCGTGTCCAACAAGTCAATCTCAACAAAATCATATCCTTGGTTGTTAAACAAGGCCGGTTAGGATCGACCGATCAAGCGTAATGAGGCGCCGACACTCTCGCCGGTCAAAAACACGACGGTGTTCATTTAAGTAAGTGTTCCAGGTTCGTGTGTACGTTAGCGATCAAGGAGAGCGGCTTATCGTTGTCGATTGACAGGATCGATCCTCCATTGTGTTCTCTCGTGATCAAGAACTCAGGACTGTCAATCCACTTGCCCAATATTCGGCCGCCTGATTAAAATGTACTCGTCGATTGAAGGTCAAGTCATACCCGTACGCTTCAAAATGGTAGCCTGCTGTCTCAATCTCGGCGCCAAGGGCAGCCAGCCAGATCAGTGGCGGGTACCCGTCCAACCGCAACAGGAGTTCAGGTGACCCAATAAGAGCCGCGCTGACATCGGCCCCCCCGGCGAGGAGAATATGCTGAGGCAAATCCCGCAGTTGTTCCACGGCGGCAGGTAGGGAAAACTCCGTCAGGCTTATAAACAAGCACCCGACGACAACCTCGCTCTCCATGGCCTGCAGCAGACTTTCATGGCGGGAGCCCGGCACCACGTGGAGCTTGCTTGTCAGACCAGCCTTGTGATGATTGATAAAATCGTGGGTGGGGAAGGTTTCTCTAAATGATCGATCGATAGCTGGAAGATAGATTTCCTCAATGTCGCTGCCGATATCACGGCTCAGGGCTTGGTGGACTTGTGGTAGGAAAAACGGCACAACCACTGCGTTCACTATGTCCGCGCACTGACTGTCGTCGCGCAACGTCTGCAAGATGGTCTCTGCGCGGTTCTGGAACGTAGCGTCAGAGATGACGCCCACGCAATTCAAATGCCGGCTGATCCGGTCGTGGATGCTCACGTAGTCGATAGTCGGTTGGCTGCACACAAACCGGCCGCGCACCGCACTGTGAGCGGCTGAATTGAGATCCCTAACGAGACGCCGACCCCGGTCGTCGAACAGACGTGCGGCAGGGGCCGATAGTGCTTCGGCTAAAATCATGTGACCGGATCCTCTTTGGGAATTTAGCAGTCCAGGCCCACAACCGGGATTAAGAAACCAGAACGTCCTGATCCGAGAAGCCTTGCCCCCAGGGTAGAGGTAGGTGAGTGACGCCGCGGGTTTTTTCCGTGTGGATTGCAATGAAGTCGGGGTCCTCGCCAATTAGACAATCTGGCCGATGTGGGCCAAGCCACGGATTACGCATTCCGCGACTGAGAACGTCCTTTAGCGAAGTCTCACGAAGATTGCCGAGTGAGAAGTCGATGTAAGGGCATGGTGTGACTTCAAATGTAGAAGTTACAGTGATTATGCCCTTGACGGTGATGCAGCCTTTAAAAGATCCATAGGACGGCGTCATATGAGTGAATACGTTGTATTCTTTCTCCAACGCTCGCACAATGTCGGCATCTTCTTTATCAATGACGAACTCTGGGTGGTTGGTGCAGGATCCCGTTGGTTTGGCGTAAGATACATAAAGCCCAATGCCAAGGTCGGTGGCGAACTTGCACATCTCTCGGAACTCGTCGGTCTTAGCACGGCCCTTCACCAATACCGTCGACAAAAGCAGGCTCAGACCGGCATCGATCGATGCGTGAACTGCCCGGATCACCCGCTTGTATGAGCCGGGTTTGTTGCGGAATGCGTCGTGCTCCGCCTCGATGAAGCTGTCTAGCGATAGCTGCACCTTTTCTACCCCGATCGACTTCAGGTGGCGGGCAAAGTTATCATCCAGGAACCAGCCGTTGCTATCGGTCACGATATAGTGCTTTTCCGGATCGATCGCGGCGACGACCGCGTCGAAATCCTTCATGACAAGCGGTTCACCGCCGGTGATCACGAAGCGGGCGAGACCCATCTCATCGGCCTCACGCGAGAGCTTGCGGATGTCATCAAGGCTGATTTTGGGCCGCTCGTCGATCGTGCCGATCGTCTTCTTGAGGTGGCGGTCCATATAATACTCAGCTGAGCAGTGAGTGCATTGGAAGTTGCAGAGGTAGCTTTTTTCGAGGCGGATTACTGGACTGATCTCTCCCCGCTCTTCCATCTCGGCGATCCGTGCGAGCTTGGCCGCCACGTAGGGCTTACGAAGCCGAAGGTCATTTCGCTTTTTGTGCTCCGCGGGACTCAAATCACTGACCGCGAGGTCAATAAGTGCGCTCATGCTCGAAGCTCCACAGCGTTGCCAAATTTTTCAAGGCCGCGTGGATAATAGGTCGGAGGCGGTTAACACCTTCTGAATATTTTGCTTGTAGACCTAGTTGGCGAGCTCTAGCTGCTGAGAATTACTCGATGATGCCAGGTCGCCCGAGGTGAAGCAGGCTATGGTTGCCATTGCGAGAACACCCAGCCCGTCTGACTATGAATTTGACAGCAGGACCATGTCGGGACCCTTCGCCGTGCAGGTAGATCAGGCGGTCGACCGAGTCGGCCCACTTTGGTGGGAGTTTCACGGCAAGCCCATCCTGCTGACAGGTGGCACCGGCTTTTTTGGACGCTGGATTTTAGAGAGCTTTGTCCGCGCCCAAGCACGTTTGGGGTTTGAACTCGAGGTCGTCGTGCTGACTCGCAACACCCAAGCATTCCGTGCCAAGGCGCCGCATCTCGCTGCATCACCACACTTGCATTTGCATCAAGGCGACGTTCGCAATTTTGTCTCGCCTCGACCCGGGTTCGCCTATGTCATCCACGGCGCCGCGACGTCGGCAAAGGCCACGTTCGACGGCGAGGATCCATTGACCAAGTTCGAGACGGCGCTCGACGGTACCCGCCGCGTGTTGGATGTGGCCGTCGCCGGCGAAAAGACACGGGTCCTTATGCTGGGATCAGGGTCTGTCTATGGCGGACTGTCACAAACCATCGGCGCTGTGGCTGAAACCCATTTGGGAGCGCCATTCACTCTTGATACGCAGGCCGGACTTGGCCACGGCAAGCGCGCGGCTGAATTCTTATGCGCCTGCTACGCCGACCGCCACGATTTATCGGTCACTATCGCCCGCTGCTTTTCATTTGTCGGCGCTTATCTACCGCTTAATATTCACTATGCTGTGGGCAATTTCATCCAGAACGCGCTGCATGAGGACGCAATCATCGTGCAGGGCGACGGCACCCCCTTGCGATCCTACCTATTCGCCGGCGATTTAATCGTATGGCTGTTGACCCTGTTGCTGCGTGGGCAATCGCGCCGGACGTATAATGTCGGCTCAGACCAGGCAATCTCGCTGGGCGATCTGGCATATTTGGTCCGTGACATTGTTGCTCCGGGAAAAAAAGTGCAGATCCTTGGGCGACCTAGCACCGGCCCCCGTAGCTGCTACGTACCCAACATCACTCTGGCCCAAACCGACTTGGGCGTCGCGGTCTGGACCAAACTGGATGACGCGATTGGACAAACCGCAGACGCGGCACGGGTTGAGCGCTGGGTCGATGGCTGAGCTCGCAAAGGCCTTACGGCCGACGCTGCGAGTTGGGGTCCTGTGAAGCATAGGCGGACAGGCTCGAGCTGAAGCGGTCCATTTCTGGGATTGGGGGCCTCGGTGGGCCTCCACTTCGACCGTCTCATGCCTTGGCCCCCCTCTTCAGCTCGCGCAAATCAAGCACGCCGTCCTGTTGTCGAGGGTCGGCGCCCGGCGTGAACAGCCGGATTTTGGCGAATTTCTGCGAACTGCCGGTCGGCAACTCGTCCATGAACAGAAACCAAGCCGGCATCTTGAAATACGCCAGCCGAGTCCGGCACCAGTCCATCAATGCGCGCGCCAGCACCTCGCCGCTCTCTTCGCCTGCCGCGGGGACGACGCAGGCCATCACCTCCTCCTCCCGCAATTCGTCCGGCACGGCGATGACGGCGGCCTGCTGGACCTTCGGATGCGCCACTAGGCAGGCCTCGACCTCTGCGGCTGCGATGTTCTCGCCAGAGCGACGAATGATGTTTTTCCGCCGGTCCATGAAGAACAGCATGCCGGTCTCGTCACGCACCACCACGTCGCCCGTATGGAACCAGCCGTTGCGCCATGCCGCCTCGGTCGCCGCAGGATCCCTCAAGTATCCGGAAAAGAAGCCCTTGCGCGGCGTCTCCGCGCTGTGACGAACCAACAACTCGCCGGGCACGCCATCGGGCTGCTCGTCATCATTCTCATCGCCCGCCCGCGCCTCAAAACCCGGTTCGGAGCGGCCGATCGCGCGCGTGTGGATTTGTCGCGGCTCGACATGGTCGGTGGTGAGGTGTCCGGTCTCCGACATCGCCCACATTTCCACCAGCGGGATGCCAAACCGCGCCTCGAAAAGCTGGTGTTGGCTCGGCTCCACGCCGGCGCAGAGCGCAAACTTGACCGTATGCGCACGCTCATCCGGGGACACGGGCAGCTTCAACAGGATGTTGGGAATAACACCCTGGAACTGGACGGCGGTAATCCGGCACGCGACCAGGTCGCGCCAGAAAGTGCCTGCGTGGAAGCGATCCGGGAACACCAGGCAGCCGCCGGACAGCAGCATCGCCGGCAGCGAAATCGACAGGCAGTTGGCGTGATGCAGCGGCAGCGGGTTGTACAGCCGCTCAATGCCGTCCTGCATCGCCAGCCGACCGCCGCGCGCGAGATACCAGCCGCCGAAGGTGTGAAAATATTCGTTGGACATCACGCAACCCTTCGGTTGCCCAGTGGTGCCGGAGGTGTAAAGCAGCGCCGCCTCGGTCGTCCCATCCGGCACGCCTGCGACGGCAGGGATTTTGGGCATCGACAGGGGTTGCGTGAGATCATCGAACTCTCGCACCGCAATGGGCGCTGGGAGAGTAGCCACAGCAGCTTGCAGATCGGCAATCCGCGGACTAATCGCCAGCGCCAAACAGGCTTGCGAGTGTTCGAGCAGGAAGGCGATCTCGTCCCGCTTATAATCCGGGCTAATCGGCACCGTGCTGCAGCCAAGCGCGTTGAGCGCGAAATGATGGAACACGAACTCGGGCCGCTGGTCGAACAGGATCGCCACCCGGTGGCCCGGTCCGTAGCCCGCATCGGCATAATGCCGTCGGCGCGCCTCCACTTCGTCCCAGGTCTGCGCCCAGGTGTATTCCACGCCGGCCGGATGATAGGCGCGGCCCGGCAACGGCGGCACGGCATAGGCAGGCCGGTCGCCCCACTGGCTGACCGTCCGCCGCAGAGACTCGTACAGGGTGCCTAAGGTGAGCGCGTCCATGACCGTCTCCTGCGATCGTTACTTGTTCACCAGTTTTCCGGGGATCGCCAGAATCAGCGTGCCACCCGCCACCACAATGCCGCCGAACAGATACAGGGCGGCGGTCGAACTGTGCGTGAGATCGGTCATCCAACCCACCAGGTATGTGGCCATGAACCCGGCGATGTTCCCAAGTGAATTGACCAGTGCGATGCCAGCCGCTGCCGCCGCGCCGCCTAGAAAGGCGCTCGGCAGAGCCCAGAACGACGCCTGCGCCGTCGATGCCCCAGCGGCCGCAATGGTCAGCCCTACCATCGCGAGAATAGTGCTGCCACTGGCGAACGCCGTCAGAGCCAGGCCCAGGCCAGTCGCAATGGTCGGCACCAGCGTATGCCAGCGGCGCTCGCGCATCCGGTCCGCGCTGGTGTTGACGCCCACCATGGCGACAATAGCCGCGATGTAGGGAATTGCCGTCAGCAATCCGATCGCGAGCGGGTCGACGACGCCCGTTCGCTTGATCAGGGAGGGCAACCAGAAGCTGATGATGTAGATGCCGCAGACTATGGCGAAATAAATCAGGCCGAGCAGCCAGACCCGCTTGTCGCTGAACGCCTGCAGAAGATTGGAGTGCGCCGCCTTTGTCGCGTTCTCGCGCGCGATATTGGTGGCCACGCAGCGCTTCTCCTCGGCGTCCAGCCAGGTCACGTCGGCGACGCGGTCCGTCAACAGCAGCAGCGTCAACACGCCCAGGACCAAAGACGGGATCGTCTCGATCAGGAACAGCCATTGCCAGCCGCTCAACCCGTGCGCGCCGCTGGCGGCATTGAGGATCCAGCCGGAGAGCGGGCCGCCGATGATGCTGGAGGTCGGGATGGCCGCGAGGAAGATCGCCGTGATGCGGCCGCGCCGTTCTGCGGGGAACCATTGGGTGAGATACAGCAGAATGGCTGGAATGAACCCGGCCTCCGCCACGCCAAGCAGGAAGCGCAGGACGTAGAAGCTCAGCGGCGTGTGCACGAACGCCGTTGCCGCCGAGATCAGCCCCCAGGTAATCATAATGCGCGCGATCCAGGCCCGCGCGCCCACGCGCAGCATGATCACGTTGCTCGGCACCTCGAACAACACATAGCCCAGGAAGAAAATGCCGGAGCCGAAACCAAACACGGTTTCGCTGAGGTCCAGCTCGTGCAGCATCTGCAGCTTCGCAAAACCGACATTCACCCGATCGAGATAGGCGGCCAAATAGCAGATGAACAAAAATGGCACGATGCGCATCGTGACCTTGCGATAGGTTCGTTCCTCAATCTCTGCTTCGGCGGCACCGAGGCCGATACTCATCGTTTGCTGCACGACTTCCTCCCTTTGTTTTTATGTCGGCACGCCCTCTGCGGATTTGCTCCTTCAGCTTTGGCGGCGTCTCACTTCGGCTTCGTTCCAGGCGTCCAGCGGCTGGTAGTCAGGCACGTAACCCAGACCCTTCTTCGCGTCCGACGAGACCGCCGCTTGCGAGGTCACGACATCGATCACCGCCGGCGCATGGGCCAGCGCCCGCTCCAGCGCCGCCGGCAAGTCAGCCGCGTGCTCCACCCGCTCGCCATGGGCGCCCAACGCACGCGCCATGGCGGCATAGTCCGAGTGACGCAGCAACGTGCCGACGACGCGGCCGCCGTAATTCACGTCCTGGTCGTAACGCTCGATATTCCACGCGGCGTTGTTGGACACGATGAACACCGCCTTTGCGCCGTGACGCACGGCGGTGTCGATTTCCATCGCATTGAAGCCGAACGCGCCATCGCCGCTGACCGCGATCACCTGCCGACCGGGATAGGCGAGGGACGCGGCAATGCCATAGGGCACGCCGACGCCCAGGCACCCGAAGGCGCCGGAATCCATGTAGGTCTGCGATTTCAGCCCAACCCGCGCAAAGCTCAGCAGATCGCCGCCGTCGGCAATCCCGATATGGTCAGGTGCGGCAATGCGGTCGATTGCGTCGAAAATCTGCATCGGGTGGATCTTGCCGTCCGCCGTCGGCGCGTCCGCCGTGCGGGGCGGCCGGGTGCGCTCGCGCTGCTTGCGGCGCAAACCCTCTGTCCATTCCTGATCGACATTCGGACGCCGGTTGCCGGCCGATTGCACCATCGCCTGCAGCGCCAGCGCGGGTGATGCGAGCAGCTCCGGCTGGCCGCGCCGGTTGTCGATCAGTTCGCCCGCCGTATCGGCAATGCGTATGAAGCGGGCGTTGGGAAACACCGCCGGTGAGCCGTAGCCGAGCTGATAGTCGAGCTTTCGGCCAACCAGCAGCACGGTGTCGGCCTCGGCCATCACCGCCGCGCGCGCGGCACCCACGACGGCTGGGTGGTCGGCGGGAACCAGGCCGCGACTTTCCTGTGTATCGAGGTAGAGCGCGCCCGAGGCATCGAGCAGGCGGACCAACGCGTCGCCCGCAAGCCGCGCGCCGCGGCCGGTGATGACGATCGGCCGCCGAGCCGACCACAGCGCATCAACGGCCGCCGCGACCGACACTGGGTCGGGTGGCATCACCCGCGGCGGCTTGGCCACAAGCCATTCATCAAGCACGAGCGCCGGTGGAATATCGATGCGGAGCACATCGGTTGGGATCTCGATGTAGGCTGGGCCGGGCTCACCCAGATCGCCCATTGTCCGCGCCATCGCCTCGTCCAGCTCGCGCAACACCTGCTCGGCCACGCGGGCGGTGCGCGACAGGCGCGTCACTGGCCGCAGGATCTCGGTATGCGGGATGTCCTGCAGCGGCCCCATATTGACCTGCGGGCGCGGCGGGCAGCCGCCGATCAAAAGCACCGGCATGCGCGCAATCGATGCATTGGCAATTGCGGTGATGGTGTTGGTGACACCCGGGCCGGCGGTGACCATGGCGACGCCGAGCTGGCCGGTCAGCTCCGCGTGGGCGTGCGCCATATGGACGGCCGCGCCCTCGTCGCGAACATCGATGATGCGAATGCCGAGCCGAGCGGCATGATCCCAGATCGGCTGGATATGGCCACCCTGCAGGCCGAAGATCCGATCGACGCCCCGCGCCTGCAGGAAGCGGGCGATCCAGGCGGCGCAGGTCTGGTGATCCCCCTCAGGCGCGCCGGCGGCGTGCTGCATGGTTTCGTTTTCCCTGATCTTGTTGTGGTTCGGGCGAGCCCAGTTTAGACGGCCCTAGTCCGGTCAACCGGTTGGCCGCGCTTTCAATGTGATAGCGGGTGCGCGCGGCGGCGGCGTCCGGGTCGCCGCCGGCGATCGCGTCCAAAATGTCGCCGTGCTGCTCCCAGATGCTGTGCGGTGGCCCAGCCCGGCGCAGCACTTCGCCCATCACGCGCCGCAAGTAGCGCCACAGCACCTGCGCGGTGGGGCGGATCATTGGGTTGCCGGAGACGTCATAGACGAAGGCGTGGAAAGCGATGTCATGTGCGACCATCGCCTTCACGTCGCCCTCCTGCACCGCCCGCATCCCGTCCGCGACGATCCGCTCACCATCGCGACGGACGGCGGCGGCAGTAGCCGCAGAAGCCGCACAGCCTTGCGCCGCCAGCGAGGCCGCAAGCACGTCGAGCACCGCCCGCACAGCGTAGCGTGACCGCATCATCTGCAAGTCGATCGGCGCCACGATCAACCCACGTCGCCCGGCGTCCTGCACGATGCCGTCGCTTTTCAGCAGCAGCAGCGCTTGTTGGATCGGCTGGCGCGATACGCCATAGCGGACGGCCAGCACCTCCTGAACAAGGTGGCTGGCAGGC
>CAXTRX010000097.1:0-12147 GCA_964246785.1 uncultured Acetobacteraceae bacterium
ATCACGTCGCAGACCGGCGCCAGCGCCACCAGGGCCAGCATATCGCGCAGGTCGGGCTCGGGGCGGCGGGCGAACCAGCCGGCCCGGCGCAGGCTGCGCACGGTGGCCACCGCCGCCAAAAACGCCACCGCAGCCGCGCACAGGCTGCGCAAGCCGGAGGTGTCGTCCAGCCGGTTCGGGTTCACCGTTGCCAGCACGGGCGGCGGCGGTCCCTCCGCGGTGTGATGGTCCAGCACCATCACGTCGGCAATCCCGGCCAGGCTGGCGAGCGGTTCGGCCGCCGCGGTGCCGCAATCCACGCACACCACCAGTGTGGCGCCACTCCGCGCGAGGGACAGCAGCGCGGGGGCGTTGGGGCCGTAGCCTTCGGTCATACGGTCCGGCACGTGGGGCAGCACGGGGCAGCCGAAGCCGCGCAGCAAGCTGGCGATGATGGCGGCCGAACACGCGCCGTCCACGTCATAGTCACCGAACACGCCGACCGTCTCGCCAGTTTGCACCGCATGGGCCAGGCGGTCGGCGACCCGGTCCATGTCGGTCAGCACGGAAGGGTTGGGCAGCAGGGCGCGCAGGGTGGGCGCCAGGAAGTCGTGCGCCGCCTCCGCCGCCACGCCGCGCGCAGCGAGCAGCCGGCCCACGACTTCGGACACCCCCTCGCGTTGCGCGATGTGCAGCCCTTGGCGTTCGGCGCCGTTGCTTGACGTCCAGCGGCGCCCGGTGAGGCTGCGGGTGACGCCCAATGTAGGTGGTGAGGCGGGATGGTCGGAGAGAATCGCGCACATGCCGCCACTGTGGCAGCTTGGCCGATCTGCCGACACTGCAGCGAGGCCGCAGAGAATGCGCGACGACGCAACCGTGACAAGAGCGTTCTCCACACCAAGTCGTTCATGGATGGGACGTGGCTCATCCGCCTGGATTGTCACATAAGGTCGCACGGTGGGCTCCATGCGGGCACCACCTGAGTCGCATTGGCTCACGAGCACAGCGGAGGATAAGAGGGTTTGACTAGGCAGGGTTTGCAACGCCGGGTCGGCATCATTGGGGCCGGGCCGGGGGGATTGGCCGCGGCCATGCTCATGGCCCAGGCCGGCGCCGACGTCACCGTTTTCGAGCGCCATGCCAAGGTGGGTGGCCGCTCCGCTACCATCGAGGCACAAAGCCCAGCGGGCAACTTCCGGTTCGACACTGGACCGACCTTCTTCCTCTATCCCAGGGTGCTGGCCGATATCTTCGCCGCATGCGGGCGTCGGCTGGAGGACGAGGTGGAGCTGATCCGGCTCGACCCACAGTATCATTTGGTGTTCGAGTCCGGCGGTGAAATCCGTGCCACCAACGATCTCGAGCGGCTCGCCGTCGAGATCGGCCGTTTTGCCCAAGCCGATGCCGCCGCCCTGCCGCGCTTCATGGCGGACAACCGCGCCAAGCTGGCCGCCTTCAAGCCCATCCTGGAGTCGCCGTTCCACAGCGCGCTCGACCTGCTCCGCCCCGACATGCTGCGCTCGCTCAAGCTGATGCGCCCGCACCGCACCGTGGACAGCGATCTGGCGACCTATTTCGGCGATGAGCGGGTCCGGCTCGCCTTCTCGTTCCAATCCAAATACCTTGGCATGTCGCCGTTCCGCTGCCCTAGCCTGTTCACCATCCTCTCGTTCATGGAATACGAGTTCGGCGTGTTCCATCCCCGCGGCGGTTGCGGCGCCGTGATGACGGCCATGGCGCGCGTGGCAAGCGACATGGGTGTGCGCTTCCGCATGGCCGAACCGGTCCGCGAAATCACCTTTGCCGGCCGCCGCGCCACCGGGGTGCGCACCGACACCGGGCACACCGCGGTGGATGCCCTGGTGGTCAATGCGGACTTCGCCCATTCCATGGCAACCTTGGTGCCCGACCGCCTGCGCCGCCGGTGGACCGACCGCAAGCTTGCCACCAAGAAGTTCTCCTGCTCCACCTTCATGCTCTACCTGGGCATCAAGGGGGAGCTGCCCAACCTGTCGCACCACACCATTTTCCTCAGCCGCGAATACCGCCGCTTCGTGGCCGACATCGAGGACGGCAAGGCGCCCCCAAGCGAGCCCTCGTTCTACGTGCAAAACGCGTGCGTGACCGACCCGGCGCTCGCACCCCCTGGCTGCTCCACCCTTTACGTGCTCGTTCCAGTGGGCAACCGGGTTGGCGCAGGGCTCGATTGGGCGGCAGAGAAATTCCGCTATCGCGCGCTGATACTCCGCCAGTTGGAGAAACTGGGCATCCATGACATCGAGCAGCGCATCGTGTTCGAGCAGGTGCTCACCCCCACCGATTGGGAAGCGGACCTCAACATCTTCCGCGGCGCCACCTTCAATCTGGCGCACAACCTGCGCCAGATGCTGCACTGGCGCCCGCGCAACCGCTTCGAGGACCTCGACGGCGTCTATCTCGTCGGCGGTGGAACCCATCCTGGCAGCGGCCTGCCGGTCATCTTTGAAGGTGCGCGCATTACCAGCAGGCTTATGGTGGAAGACCTCGGACTGCAACCGCATTGGGGCCCGTCGCTGATGGCGGCGCCCAATTACGAACCAGCCATCGTGGAGACGGTATGAGCACCATGGACCCTGTCGGCGTGGTGGGTGGCGGCCTCGGTGGCCTCGCTGCCGCCTGCGTGCTGGGTGCGCGCGGTCATCGCGTAATCCTGTTTGAGAAGAACGAGTGGGTCGGCGGCAAGGCGGCGGTGCTTGAGGAAGAGGGCTTCCGCTTCGACATGGGGCCCACCATCCTCACTGTCCCCGCTGTGCTGCGCCGCATTTTCGCCGAGGCTGGGCGGGATTTGGATGCGGCGCTGGACCTGCGCCGGCTCGACCCGCAATGGCGTTGCTTCTTTGACGATGGCGCCGTGCTGGACCTCACCGAAGACACCGCCGCCATGGTCGCCAACCTCGACGCGTTCGCCCCGGGCAACAGCGAGGGCTATCAAGATTTCCTGCGCATGAGCGACGGGCTGCATAGCGTGAGCGAGCGGTTCTTCTTCTGGCGCAGCGTGGAAGACATCCGCGACACGCTTGATTTCAAAAAGAACATGGATCTTGCCACCCTGCGCGACGTGATGAGCCTGCGCATGGGCAGCTCGGTCGCCAAGGAGATCCGCAAGCGCGTGCCGGACGCGCGGGTGGCGCAGATGCTGGACCATTTCGTGCAGTATGTCGGCTCCTCGCCCTACAACTCGCCCGCGGTGCTATGCTCCATTGGGCATATGCAGACCGATGGCGGCGTGTGGTATCCTATGGGCGGCACCCGTGCCGTCCCGGTGGCGCTGGCCAAGCTGGCGGAAGATTTGGGCGTCGAAATCCGCACCTCCACCGGCATCCGCCGCATCGTGTCCGACCGGGGGGCGGTGAGCGCGGTCGAGACCGAAGCGGGGGAAACCGTGCCGCTCAGCGCCTTGGTGTCCAACATGGATAGCGTTCGCACCTATCGCGAGCTGGTCGGCGGCGAACCGGCGCGCAGCTTTGGCAAGCGCTGGACGCGTGAGCCCGCCTGCTCCGGCGTCGTGCTGTATCTGGGCCTCGACCGCGGCTACGACCACCTGTCGCACCACGACTTCGTGTTCTCGCGCGACCCGGAGGAAGAGTTCGACTGGATCTACCACAAGGGCGAGCCCGCTCCCGACCCGACCTGCTACATCGCAGCCACCGCCCGCACCGAACCCGGCGTGGCACCTCCCGGTGGTGAGGCGCTCTATGTGCTGGTGCACACGCCCTACCTCCGTCCGCATCACGACTGGTCCGAGATGCTGCCGAAATACCGCAAGGTGATCCTGGAAAAACTCGCCCGCTGCGCCGGGATGCCGGACCTGGAAAGCCGCATCGTGTTCGAGCGTAGTTTAACGCCCGCCGACATCCATGAGCGCTACCGGGTGCTGAATGGCGCGATCTATGGCCTGGCCAGTCACGGCAAGTTCTTCGGCGCGTTCAAGCCCGGCAACCGCTCGCGCGACCTTGCCGGGCTGTATCTGGCCGGCGGCGCCGCGCATCCGGGCCCGGGCATGCCGATGGTGCTGATGTCCGGCTGGATCGCCGCCGACAGCCTCGACCGCGACCGCACCAGCAACGCCGCCCCGCTCCGCGCGTGACCTGGGTGACGCCCCGATTTCCTCCCAACTCCACGCCCTCTTCCGTGAAACACGGGAGAGGGCGTGCCTAAATGTCTGACCGCGACGAGCCTGAACGCATCATCGGCCGCCGGTCGGAGCGCTTGTTCCGCCTCTTTGCCCTCTACATCCGCTGGTACATGAGCCGGAAGTTCCACGCCGTGCGCCTGTCCCGCAGCGGCGTTCCTCTTTTCACACCTTCCACTCCCCTGATCGTCTATTCCAACCATCCATCCTGGTGGGACCCAGCGCTCTACATCCTGCTGTGCAACATGCTGTTCCGCCGCTACGCTGGGTTCGGCCCGATGGACACGGCCGCCCTCGGCAAATACGGCGTGTTGGAACGGATGGGCGTGTTCGGCGTCCCGCTCGACGACCGGCGTGGCGCGGCCATTTTCCTCCACACCGCGTTGGCTGTGCTGAAGCGGCCCGGCGCCATGCTCTGGATCACCGCCGAGGGGGCATTTACCGACGCCCGGATCCGGCCGATCCGCCTGCGTCCCGGCCTCGCCCATCTGGCACGCCGGGTGCCTGGCGCCACCATCCTGCCGCTTGCCATCGACTACAGCTTCTGGAACGAAAGCCGCCCCGAGGCCCTGGTCCGGTTTGGCGAACCGCTGCAATCCAGCAGTGAGCCGAGCGGCGCAGAATGGCTCGAACGCCTGGAACAAAGCCTGACGCAAACGATGGACACCTTGTCCCGCGAGGCGGCCACACGCGATCCTGCCCTGTTTCTGCCGCTGATACGCGGCGGCGCAGGAATCGGTGGGATTTACGATGCCTGGCGGTGGTCCCGCGCAGCCCTGCAGGGCCGTAGGTTCGATCCCAGTCACGAAGGCGAGCGGTAATGGCCAGCTTGGGCCTGCTTGCCCTGGTTTTGGCGCTGATCCCCGTCCTGATCGCCCTGCCCAATCTCCTGCTGTATCGCACGCCCAAGCCGGTCTCCAAGCCCCTGCCGATCTCAGTTCTCATCCCGGCCCGCAATGAGGCAGCGAACATCGTTCCGGCCGCGCAAGCCGTGCTCGCCAGCCAGGGAGTGACCGTGGAACTGATCGTGCTGGACGACAACTCAACCGATGGCACCGCCGAACTGCTTGCCAGCATCGCCGACCCACGCCTGCGGGTGCTGCGCGGGGGTGTGCTGCCGCCGGGCTGGTCGGGCAAGCAGCACGCCTGCGCCGCCCTGGCTGCAGCCGCCCGGCATGACCTGTTCGTTTTTGTGGACGCCGATGTGCGGTTGGCGCCCGACGCCTTGGCCCGCATGGCCGGCTTCATGCAGCGCAACCAGGTCGGGCTCGCCAGCGGCTTCCCGCATCAGGTGGTGGTCACCTGGTCGGAGCAGCTTTTGTTGCCGCTGATCTACTTCCTGCTGCTGGGCTACTTGCCGATCAGCCAGATGCGCCGGAGCCTGGCCGCCGGATTGGGCGCCGGGTGCGGACAACTCTTCATCGTCCACCGCGATGCCTACCAAGCAGCCGGCGGCCATGGCGCTATCCGCACTTCCTTGCATGATGGCCTGACGCTGCCCCGCGCCTTCCGCCGTGCCGGGCAGATGACCGGGTTGTTCGATGCCTCGCGCTTTGCCGAATGCCGGATGTATTCGTCCGCCGCGCAGCTTTGGGAGGGCTTGGGCAAGAACGCCACCGAGGGCATGGCCAAGCCCGGCGCCATCATCGTCTGGACGCTGCTGCTGGCTGGCGGCCACGTGCTGCCGCTGCTGCTGGTGCTGACCGTGCCCTCGGCCGCGGCGGTGGCTGCCCTGGTGCTCTCGGTCGGGTTGCGCCTGGTGCTGGCAGCCCGCTTCCGTCAGCCCGTGCTGAGCGCGTTGCTGCACCCGGTCGGCGTGGCGGCACTGCTGGTGGTGCAATGGGCGGCGCTGTTGCGCTCGCTGCGCGGCCGTCCGGCGACCTGGCGGGGCCGCACGTATCCAGCCCAGTGACTTGGCACTCGGCGAGTTGCTGCGTAGGGTTGCTGCTCATGGCACTGCCGGCGGGCGGGGAACCTAGTGGCGCAATGAGCACGGTTGATGTCACTGTCATGGGGGTGCGTTCCGCCAAGGGTCACGTCCTGGTGGCGGTCTGCGATCGGGACCACTTTCTGCAAGAGACCTGCCCTTACCACGGCAGCACCCAGGCGGCGACCGGCTCGGTCACGGTGCGTGTCACCGGGGTGCCCCCAGGTGTCTATGCGGCGCAGGCGTTTCAGGACGAGAACGAGAACGGCAAGATCGACCGCAACCTGTTTGGCCTTCCGACCGAGGGGATCGGCTTTTCCAACGATGCGCCGATGCGTTTCGGCCCCCCCAGCTTCGACGCCGCCGCCTTCAGGCTCAGCCCTGCTGGAGGCGCAATCACCGTCACCCTGCGCTACTTCAACTAGGATTCCGAAGCCCTCTCCCTCTGGGAGAGGGTTGGGTGAGGGGCTATCGGCACGGTCATGGGATATGGCCCCCTCACCCCGGCCCTCTTCCAGAGGGAGAGGGACAAGGAGGGGGAATGCTCAAGCTGCCGCCTTTGCCTCGCGGCGGCGCTTGTGCAGGATGAACTCGGTGTAGCCGTTCGGCTGGGCGCGGCCCTCGAACACCAAGTCGCAGGCGGCTTGGAACGCGGGGCTGTCGAAGCGGGGCGCCATAGGGCGGTAGGCCGGGTCGCCGGCGTTCTGATGGTCCACCACGCTCGCCATGCGGCGCAGCGTCTCCATCACCTGTGCTTGGCTCACCACGCCGTGCAACAGCCAATTGGCAATATGCTGGCTGCTGATGCGCAGGGTGGCACGGTCTTCCATCAGCCCGACATCATGAATGTCCGGCACCTTGGAGCAACCCACACCCTGATCGACCCACCGAACCACATAGCCGAGGATGCCCTGGACGTTGTTGTCCAGCTCGGCCTGCACCTCGTCCGGCGCCCAGTTGGTGGCGCGGGCGAGCGGAAGGGTGAGCAGCTCCGATAAAGCGGCCGGCGCGGCACCAGCCAGCGCGGACTGCCGCTCGCTGACGTTGACCTGATGGTAGTGCAGCGCATGAAGGGTCGCGGCGGTCGGCGACGGCACCCAAGCGGTGTTCGCCCCCGCCTGCGGATGCCCCACTTTCTGCGCGAGCATTTCAGCCATGCGATCCGGGGCGGCCCACATGCCCTTGCCGATCTGCGCCCGCCCCCGCAGCCCGGCCGCCAGCCCAATGGTGACGTTGCGGGCCTCGTAAGCAGCGATCCAGGGCGTGCCCTTGATGTCATTTTTGCGGACGAAGGCGCCTGCCTCAATCGAGGTATGGATTTCGTCGCCCGTGCGGTCGAGGAAGCCTGTGTTGATGAAGGCCACCCGGTCCTTCGCCGCCGCAATGCAGGCCGCCAGGTTGGCGCTGGTGCGCCGCTCCTCGTCCATGATGCCCATTTTCAACGTCGCGTGCGGCAAGCCAAGCACTTGCTCGACCCGCCCGAATAGATCGCTGCTGAACGCCACCTCGTCCGGGCCGTGCATTTTCGGCTTCACGATGTAAACCGACCCGGCGCGGCTGTTCCGGCGGGCTGAAGGCGCCAAGTCGTGCATGGCGATCAGTGACGTCACCATCGCGTCCAGCATGCCCTCGGCGATCTCCTCGCCCGCTTGCGTCAGCACCGCGTCGGTGAACATGTGATGGCCGACATTGCGCACGAGCATCAGGCTGCGCCCCGGCAGCAGCACCCGTTCCCCACCCGGTGCAGTGAACTCCCGGTCGGCATTCAGCCGCCGTTCAAGCTGCTGGCCAGCCTTTTCGAAGGTGGCCGACAAGCTGCCCTGCATCAGCCCGAGCCAGTTGCGGTAGATCAGCACTTTGTCCTCGGCATCCACCGCCGCAACGCTGTCCTCGCAATCCATGATGGTGCTGATGGCGGACTCGATCACCATGTCGGCGACGCCCGCCGGATCACCCTTGCCGATGAAGTGCGTCCGGTCGATCAGCACTTCGACGTGCAAGCCGTTGTTCTTGAACAGCACTGCAGTCGGGTTGCCGGCATCGCCGCGATAGCCTGCGAATTGCGACGGATCGGCCAGGCCGAGTGTGCCGCCGCTGGCTTGCTCAGCCTGCAATTGGTGCGCATCCACGAAATAGCGCGCCACCCGGGCATGCGAGCCGCTCGCCAGCGGCACTGCCTGGTCAAGGAACGCCTTGGCGCGGGCGACCACCTTGGCTCCGCGCAGCGGGTTGAACCGTCCGCCGCGCTCGGCGCCATCGGCGTCGCCGATCGCATCGGTGCCGTAGAGCGCATCATACAGGCTGCCCCAGCGCGCGTTGGCGGCGTTCAGCGCGTAGCGTGCGTTGCTCATCGGCACCACCAGTTGAGGGCCGGCGATGGAGGCGATCTCGGCGTCGACATTTGCGGTCTCGACGGCGAACGGCGCCGGGTCGGGTTGCAGGTAGCCGGTTTCGCGCAGGAAGGCCTCGTATTCGGAATAGTTCATGTCGGCTGTGGCGTGGTCCCGGTGCCAGGCGTCGATCTTGGCCTGCAGCCGGTCCCGATGCGCCAGAAGGGCTTGGTTTGCCGGCATCAGCTCCGTGACCAAGGCAGCAAAACCGCTCCAAAATGCCTCGGAGGCGACGCCGGTGCCCGGCAGCGCCTCGTCCTCGATGAAGCGGTAGAGTTCGGTGGCGACCTCCAACCCATGCGCTGTGGTGCGGTTCATTGCAGTCCTTCCTGGTTCAGCCGCTCTTGTTCGCTGTCACGCCGCCCTTGTCGAGAGCAGCGGCTGGGAACGCGCGCAGTGATACCAGTTAGGTGCGCGGCAATAGCGTGAAATGAGCCAACCGGTCGGGCTGGGTCGTCACCATCGCAAACGGGCGGACTTGGGCGACGTCGGGCGAGGTGACGCTAAGCGTTCCGAGCAGCTTGGCCAAAACCAGGACCGCTTCGGCCAACGCAAACTGCGCCGCGACGCATACCCGCGGCCCGGCGCCAAACGGCAGATAGGCGAAGCGCGGCGGCGGCGGCGCGTCCGGCATGAAGCGTCTTGGATCGAACGCATCGGGATCGTCCCACAGAGTGCGATGCCGATGCAGCACCCAAGGTGCGACTATCACCGTGGCGCCGCGCGGCACCAGCGTGCGGTTGGCGGTGTCGCGCGCGATGGCCGATCGGGTGATCATGAAGGCGGGCGGATACAGCCGAAGGGCCTCGCTCACCACCGCGCGGGTGACGACCAGGTGCGGCAACGCCTCGGCCGCGTTGGTGGCGTCATACGGGTGGGCGGCCGCTTCCTCCGCCACCCGCTGCTGCCACAATGGCGACTGGGCCAGCAGCGCCATCGACCAGAACAGGGTGAGCGCGGTGGTCTCGTGGCCGGCGAGGATCATCGTCGCCACCTGGTCGCCGAGCACGTCGCGGCTGAAGCCTTCGCCCGTTTCCGGGTCGCGCGCCGCCATCAGCATGTCGAACAGGTCGCGCGGGCCATCTTTTGGCGGCATCTGCTCGCGCTGCTCCACGATCCGGTCGATGATCCCCTTCCACTCCAAACGGAAGCGGCGGCGCGCCGGGTCGCTCAGGCTGGGCATGGAGGGCGGCAAGATAAGGTCGAGCAGGGAAGGGCGGGCGAGCTGGGTGGCGTAGCGGGTGAGCAAGTCCCGCATGGTGCCGCGGTGCTCATCCATCTCCAGCGAGAACATGGAGCGCCCAGCGATCTCGAGGGCCGTGCGCTGCATTTCCCCCAGCAGCGCCACGTCAGTCTGCCCCCGCACCCGCGCGAGGCATTCGGCGGCGACGGTGGCCACGTGTGAGGTCAGCACCGGCATGGACCGGGGGGCCATGATCGGGGCGATGGTGCGGCGCTGATGCCGCCAGGTGGCGCCCTCGCTGAGCAGCAGCCCTTCGCCCAACAGCGGCGCCAGGATGCGGCGCGACACCAACGGGCGGGTGTAATTGGCCGCGTTGCGCACCAGCACATGCCCGATGCCCTCGGGATCGCTCATCAGCACTTGGACGCGGCCGAGGAAGCTGCCGACCATCGCCGGCCGCTCATAGGCCCGCCGGCCCCACAACTCGAGCGCGTTGCGTTGCAAGATCCGCATGGTGCCGAGCGCACCGGGGTCGGAGGACCGGATGGGGTGGATCGGGGGAACCAGGCGCTGTTCTGCAAGCATGCAATTAGACAGGGGTGTGCCAAAGCGGATGTAAAGAGGCAGACGTAAAGGAGTGCGGGCCGGCGTCATTGCCGCAGACGGTTGTTCACCTCACCTGATCAGCATGCCTAATGCGCCGCTCATCTTGACCCTGGTGCTGGACCCGGCGTCGCAAGCCTGGTTCGACGCGCTGCGCCGCAGTTACTTTCCTGCCGACCGGCTGCAGGTCGGGGCGCATGTCACGCTGTTCCATGCCTTGCCGGGCGAGCAGGAAGCAGCCGTCGCGAGGTGTCTGGCGGAGCTGTGCGCTGAGACGGCGGTGTTTGCCGTGGCGGTTGCGGGTGCACGCAGCCTCGGCCGCGGTGTCGCGTTCCGCCTGCGCGCCCCTCAGGCCGAGCAGTTCCGCCGCGCGTTGCTCCATCGTGTGCCGTGCCGCCTGACGCCCCAGGACAGCGCGCCCTGGTCGCCGCACGTGACGGTGCAGAACAAGGTGGCTCCCGAGCAGGCGCGCAGCACCTTGGCCGAGCTGAGTGGGCGGTCGCCGCCCGACCCGATCAAGGCCACCGGCGTCGCGATGTGGCGCTATCTCGGCGGGCCGTGGGAGGCGGTTTGCGACACCCCGTTTCGGAGTGAACCTGTTTCAGCTAAAGCCTGATCGCTTCAGGTTGGATCGACCTGAAGCGTGAATCAGCCTGTCAAACAAAGAGCCTGTTCAGCACCGTAACGCCACAATCTGCCAGCTCTCGCACCCTCGTCCCGACCTTCTCCCGCCCGTAAGAGGAGGAGAAGGGCCAAATGGAGTCGCCCTGCTCAAGGGGAGAGGGCTTATCGCGACAGGGACGGAGGGCGGGTCTATGCCTCCAGAGCCTCCCGCAGCAGCTCCAACTCAAGCCAACGCTCCTCCGCCTTCGCCAGCGCCGATTCTGCCTGGCGAAGCGCCTCGGTCGCCTTGCCGAACACCGCGGGGCTGCGGTTATACAGGCCCGGCTCCGCCAGCTTGCCCTGCAGCAGGCCAATCCGCCGGCGCAGCTCCTCCATTTCCGCCGGAAGTGCCTCCAGCGCCTGCCGGTCCTTGAACGACAGCTTCCGGCTTGCCGCCGCCTTGGCCTGCGGTCCGGCCGCGCGGCGACGCTCCGGCTCGGCCAGGGCGGGCGTCCGCTGCACCAGCATGTCGCTGTAGCCGCCGGCATATTCCACCCAGCGGCCCTCGCCCTCATGCGCCAGCGTGGACGTCACCACCCGGTCCAGGAAGTCGCGGTCGTGGCTCACCAGCAGCACGGTGCCGGCATATTCGCTGAGCAGCTCCTGCAGCAGGTCCAGCGTTTCGAGGTCCAGGTCGTTGGTCGGCTCGTCTAAAATCAACAGGTTGGACGGGCGGGCCAAGGCGCAGGCAAGCAGCAGCCGGCCTCGCTCGCCACCTGACAGCATGCCCACCTGGGTGCGCGCCTGTTCAGGGCGGAACAGAAAGTCCTTCATGTAGCCCACGACGTGCCGTTTCTGCCCAGCCACCGTCACCTGGTCGCCATCGCCGCCGGTCAACGTGTCCTGCAGCGTATGCGCCGGGTCGAGCGCCGCCCGCTGCTGGTCCAGCGTCACCGCCTGCAGGTTGGTGCCGAGCGTCACCGTGCCGCTATCCGGCTGGTCGACCCCCGTCAGCAGCCGCAGCAGCGTGGTCTTGCCGGCGCCATTCGGGCCCACGACGCCAAGCCGGTCGCCCCGCATCACCCGCAGCGACAGATCCCGCACGATGAGGTGGTTGCCGTAGGCCTTGCGGACGTGCTCGGCGACGATGACCTGCTTGCCCGAAACCTCGCCTTCGGCCGCTCGCAAGGTCAGGCTTGCCGACGGGCCGCCGGCGTCGCGCTTTTTCTGCCGTAGCGCCGCAAGCTCCGCGACCCGGCGCACGTTGCGTTTGCGGCGGGCGGTGACGCCG
>CAXTRX010000098.1:0-8857 GCA_964246785.1 uncultured Acetobacteraceae bacterium
ATTTGCTCCGCTGACATTCAGCGTCAATCACATCGCGTCGCCGTTTCACTAGCCACAATTGAGTTTCGACCCTAGAGCTTGTGGAGTGAACGGAACATGCTCTAACCCTTGCGTGCGTTCCAAAAAATCGGAAACGGGCTATCCAGCACGCCCGTCACCGACGTCTTCATCGCCGCCGGCTGAAAGAACTGCCCGAGCGGCACATACGGCACTTCCTCCCACACCGCCGCCTGGATCGCGTCCGTCGCCTGCTTTCGCGCGGCGTCATCGGCCGCGTCAAACCAATCGGTCCGCAATTGCTCGATGCGCGGGCTGGTCGGCCAGCCGAACCAGGCGCTCTGGCCGTTGCCAAGGATGGGGTAGTGGCCCGCCGGGTCATCCACGTTCAGTCCTTCCCACCCCGTGCAGAACATGTTCCAGCCGCCTTTGTCGGGCGCCGCCTTGTTGGCCCGGCGCTGCACCACGGTGCCCCAGTCCGCTGCCACGTAATCCACCGCGACGCCAAGCTGGGTGAGCAGGTCGCGGGTGACCTGGCAGAACGCTTGCAGGAACGGGTAGTCGGTGGGAGAGAGGATGACGACCTTCTCGCCGGCATAGCCCGACTCCTGCACCAGCTTCTTGGCGGCTGCCATGTCGCGTGGCCCGTTGATCGCCTCCATGCCGACGGTGCTGGCGGCTGGCGAGCCGGGCGTGAACACACCCACACCGGTCCTGTATAGGGTTGCGTCGTCACCGAACGCCGCCTCCATGAACTCCTTCTGGTTCACCACGTGCAGCACCGCCTGGCGCATTTTCACGGTGTTGAACGGCGGCCAGAGCTGGTTGAAGCGCAGGATTTCCACGCTGCCGAAGCGTGTCATCGGCACGATCTTCACGCCGGGCGCCTGGCTCAGCACCGGCAGCAAATCGGGCAGCGGGACCTGCCACCAATCTTCCTCGCCGGTCTGTATGGCCGGTGTCGCAGTCCCCGGGTCGCTGATGATGTTCCATTCGACCCGGTCGAAATACACCGGCTTGCCACCGGCGGTGAAATCGGGCGCCTCGTCCCGCGGCAGGTAAGCCTCGTTGCGGGCATAGGCGGCCAATTCGCCGGGCTTCCACTCGTCGCGCAGGAAGCGGAACGGGCCGGAGCCGGTGAAGTCGGTAATCTGCGTGAACGGATCGGTCTGCGCCACATGCTCCGGCATGATGAAGCAAACATTGGCCGCCGCCTTGCCAAACGCCGTGAGCAGCGGCGGGAACGGCTTGCTGAGCTTGACGGTAAAGCTCCGGTCATCCGGCGCCGCCATGCTGTCGAGCTGCGCGGCCAAACGCTGCCCGAACGCATCCCGTGCCATCCAACGCTTGATGGAAGCCACGCAATCCACGCCACGCACCGGTGCGCCATCATGGAACTTCAGACCATCACGCAGGCGGAAGGTCCAGGTCAGCTTGTCGGCGGAGAGGTCGAAGCCCTGGCACATTTGCGGCTTGGGGTTCAGCCGCGAGTCCACGCCGAACAGCGTGTCATAGATCATGTAGCCGTGGTTGCGAGCCACGGTCGTGGTGGTCCAGATCGGATCCGGGTTGGCCAGGTTGCCTTCGGGGATGAACTTCAGCACCCGGGCCCCTTGAGACAGGGAGGGACGGGGCAGCGCCGCGGCTGCGGCAGTCCCTGCAAGGAAGGTCCTACGCTTCATCGATTGCCCCCACCGCTGAATACAAGCCCGGCCTTGCAAAACCAAGGCCGCTACTCCAGCAGCACGCCGCTGTCCCGGAAGAACGCCAGCAACGGCAGCATCGGCAGGCCGAGGACGGCCGAGTGCTCGCCTTCGATGCGCTCGAACAACTGCATGCCGGGGCCTTCCAGGCGGTATGCGCCGACCGAACTCAGGCAAGCCGCGCCTTCTTCGGCCAGGTAGGCGTCGAGGAACGCGTCCGAAAACCGCCGCATGACCAGGCTTGGGCGCGCTTCATGACGCCACAGCTCGCGCCCGTCGCGCCAGCATGCCACCGCCGTCACCAGTTCGTGCCGGCGGCCGCGCAAAGCCTGCAGGTGCGCGCGGGCGGCCGCCAGGTGCGGCGGCTTGTCAAACCAGCGTCCGTCGCACACCAGCATTTGGTCGGCGCCGATCACCAGGGCACCAGGCTCCATCACTTGCCGTGCTTTTGCCGTGGCAAGCGCCAAGGCCGCGCCATGGCTCTCTCCGCCCGCTCGCAGCGCGTCGCGAATGGCGGCCTCGTTCACATCAGCCGGCCGCACCTCGAAGCGCAGCCCAGCCGATTGCAGCAACCCACGCCTCGCCGCCGAGCCGCTTGCCAGGATCACCGGCGGCGCACCCGGCACCATCATGGCGGCGTTGGCGCGTGCTTCTGCCGTGCGTGCCAGGCTTCCATAAGCTGCAGCACGGTTGCCGCGGTCTCCTCGATCGAGCGCCGGGTCACGTCGATCACCGGCCAGCCGCGGCGGTTGCAGATGCGCCGGGCCCACAGCAGCTCGTCGCGCACGGCTTCGGCGTCGATATACTCGCTCTTGTCCTGCCGCATGGCGCCCGACTGCCCGATCAGGCGCAAGCGGTGGCGGCGGATCTCGATCAGCGCCGCCGCGTCCAAGGTAAGGCCGATCACCGGGCAGCGCGGCAGGTCCAGCCCCGGCGGGTCCGGCAGCCGAGGCACCAGGGGCACGTTTGCCGCCTTCACGCCGCGGTTGGCGAGATAGAACGAGGTGGGCGTCTTGGACGAGCGGGACACGCCGACCAGGATTACGTCGGCTTCCTGGATGCCCGCCTGCGCCTGCCCATCGTCATGGGCGAGCACGAAATGCATGGCGTCGATGCGGCGGAAGTAATCCGCGTCCAGCACGTACTGGCGGCCCGGGCGGGAGGCCGCCTGCTCGCCGATCTGCTCCTGCAGCATGCTGAGCACCGGATCGAGCACGTTCACCAGGTCGATCTGCAGGCGGGTGCAGACCTTCTCCAGCTCCTCCCGCAACCCGGCGTCCAGCAAGGTGGACAACACCGGGCCAGGCTCGGCTTCGATGCCCTCAATCACTCGATGCAGTTGGAACCGTGTCCGGATCAGGCTCCAGCGATGGTACACGATCGAGACCTGCTCGAACTGCGACACGGTCGCCCGCGAGATCGAGTTCAGCGTCTCGCCGGTCGCGTCCGACACCAGGTGGAGGTTGAGCCGCTGCGTTGCCATGGATGCGAGGATAGCGGGGATAAGCCGTGCCGCCAGCGGATTATGCAACGCCGGAGGCTGCAAGCGGGGACAAGCAGTTCGCCGCCATCGGCGCGGGACGATTATGGCGGCTCGGGTGTGCGGCACTGGACAACCGCAGGCTCGCCATTGCCAGCAACCGCTTAGCGGCCTCGGTTGTTGTGGATCAATGGCAGGGGTTCGGCCGCGCTCCCGTGTACCCCCTTATCCACAGGCACAACTGATCCCCTCAACCTATTTAAGATTTCTTATTGGTTTATAGTGATCAGCATGACATCTCCCCTGCTGCGGGTTCTGGCTGGCGAAGCGGTGTGGCCGCCGCCGATTTGGCTGATGCGCCAGGCTGGGCGCTACCTGCCCGAATACCGTGCCGTGCGCGCCAAGGCCGGCGGCATGCTGGACCTATGTCTCAGCCCGGAGTTCGCCACCGAGGTCACGCTCCAGCCGATCCGCCGCTACGGCTTTGACGCCGCCATCCTGTTCAGCGACCTGCCGCTGCTGTGCTGGGCGTTGGGACAGGACCTGCGTTACGAGGAAGGCGAAGGTCCGCTGCTGGAGCCGATCCGGGACGCGGCCGCGCTCGCCCGGCTGAGCCCGGCGCGGGTTGCCAACGCGGTCAGCCCGGTGCTCGAGACGGTGCGGCGGCTGCGGGCGGCGCTGCCGGCCGAATGCGCCCTGATCGGCTTCGCCGGCAGCCCCTGGACGGTATCCTGCTACATGGTCGAGGGCCGCGGCTCGAAGGAATTCGCCGCCGCCCGCATGCTGGCCTATGCCGACCCGCCGCTGTTTGCCGCCTTGACCGACCTGCTGGTGGAGCAGACCGCCGGCTATCTTTCGATGCAGATCGAGGCCGGGGCGGACGCAGTCATGCTGTTCGACTCCTGGGCCGGCGTGCTGCCCGCCGCGCTGTTCCGCCAGCACGTGATGGAGCCCACCCGCCGCATCGTCAGTTTGGTTCACCAGCGCCACCCCGCCACGCCGGTGATCGGGTTTCCCCGCCTCGCCGGGGCGCTGCTGGCCGAATATGTGGCGGTCACCGGCATCCAGGCTGTCGGCGTGGACACCGCGGCGGACCCGGCGCTGACCGCAGCGGCGATCCCCCGCACCGTGGCGGTGCAGGGCAACCTCGACCCGTTGGCCTTGGTGGTGGGCGGCCCAACGCAGGCGCTAGCCACGAGCCGCATCCTCGACGCCTGGCGCGGCCGGCCGGCCATCTTCAACCTCGGCCACGGCATCGTGCCGGGAACGCCGCCCGAACACGTGGCCCAACTGGTCAAGAGCGTGCGCAATGCTTGACGCCGCCTCACCCTCCGCCAACTCTGCAAGCATGAAACCGACCCGCTTGGCCGTCGTGCTGTTCAACCTGGGTGGGCCGGATAAGCCCGCCTCGGTGCGCCCGTTCTTGGTGAACCTGTTCCGCGACCCGGCCATCCTGCGCGTGCCGTTCTTCGTCCGCCCGCTGCTGGCGCGCATCATCGCCTATGCCCGCACCAAGCCGGCCACTGCGAACTACATGATCCTGGGCGGCGGCTCGCCGCTGCTGGGGCTGACGCAGGAGCAGGCCCGCGCGCTCGAGCGTGCCTTGCCCGAGTTCGACGTGCGCTGCTTCACCGCGATGCGCTACTGGCACCCGTTCAGCGGCGAAGTGGCCCGGCAAGTGCGCGACTGGGCGCCGGACCAGGTCGTCCTGCTGCCGCTGTATCCGCAGTATTCCACCACGACCACAGGATCCTCGCTCAGCGCTTGGCGCGAGGCCGCCGCGGTGGTGGGCTTGGCCGCGCCGGTCACCACCCTGTGCTGCTACCACGCCGACCCCGGCTATGTTGAAGCCACCGCCGCCGGGGTGCGCCGGGCCTACGACGCGGCGATGGCGGACCTAGCGGGCCGCGCGCCGTTGCGGGTGCTGTTCTCCGCCCACGGCCTGCCCGAAACCATCGTCAAGCGGGGTGACCCCTATCAGTATCAGGTGGAACGCACCGTTGCCGCCACCGTGCGGGCGCTGGCCATCCCCGGGCTGGATTGGACGGTCTGCTACCAGTCCCGCGCCACGCCGCAAAAATGGCTCGATCCAAGCACCGAGCACACCATCGAGCAGGCCGCGCAGGACGGAACGGCGGTGCTGGTGGTGCCGATCGCCTTCGTGTCCGAGCATTCCGAGACGCTGGTGGAGCTGGACGTGGAATACCGCGAGTTCGCCGAGGAAAAAGGCATCCCCGGCTACTTTCGCGCCCCCGCGCAGAACTCGGACGCCGGGTTCATCGCCAGCCTGGCGTCGCTTGTGCGCAAGAGCCTGGGCCACGGGCCGGGGTTATGCAGTTGGGCAGGCGCGCGCACCTGCCCCAAGCAACATGGCGATTGCCCGCATGCCCGGGCCGGAATGGCGGCGCCCGTGGCCGAGGCGGTTCCGGAACGCGTGGCGTGACTCGGCTGCCGTTGCGGCTGGTGATTTTCGATTGCGACGGCGTGCTGATCGACAGCGAGGCGGCGTCCAACCGCATGGTGGCGGAAGCAGTGACCGAACTGGGCTGGCCGATGACGACCGAGCAGGCTTACGCGACGTTCGTCGGTCTGCGGCTGAGCGACATCCCCGGTATCATGGAGCCCAAGCTGGGCCGGCGCCTGCCTGAGGGCTGGGTGGACGGGCTGCGGGACAGGCTGGTGCAAGGCTTTGCCGAGGGAGTGGGCCCCATTCCAGGCGCGCATCAGGCGCTGGCAGCAGTCACCGCGCTGGGGCTGCCGTTCCGCGTCGCGTCCAATTCGTCGCACGAAGAAATGCACGTGAAGTTCGCCCAGAACGGCATGGCGGAGATGATGGCCGGCCGGGCTCATAGCGCGCGGGACGTGCTGCTCGGCAAGCCAGCCCCGGACGTGTTCCTGCATGCCGCCGCCGCCGAAGCTGTGCCGCCGGAAGCCTGCCTGGTGGTGGAGGACAGCGTGCCCGGCGCGCAAGGCGCCCGCGCCGCTGGCATGGCTTGCGTCGGCCTTTCGCCCCAGGGCGACAACCCGGCGCTGCGTGCAACCGGGGCCGTGCTGATCCATTCCCTGGCGGAGCTGCCCGCCATCCTGCAGCGCGCAATGGCCGGGCAGGCCTGAACCGCGGAGAGCCTTGCCGTGCGAACCATAGCCTTGCCAGACGGCACCCCCATCCCTGTGATAGGCCAAGGCACCTGGCGTTTTGGCGAGGGCGAGCGCACCCCGGGCGAGGCGGCGGATGCGGTCCGGCTTGGCCTGGATCTTGGCATGACCTTGGTCGACACCGCCGAGATGTATGCCGACGGTGGGTCCGAGCGAGTGGTTGGGCAGGCGATCGCGGGCCGCCGAGACGAGGTGTTCCTGGTCAGCAAGGTCTATCCGCAGAACGCCGGCCGCAAGGCGATGGCGCGTAGCTGCGAAGCCAGCTTGCAGCGCCTCGGCACTGACCGGCTCGACCTCTATCTACTGCATTGGCGTGGTTCGGTGCCGTTGCATGAGACGGTGGAGGCCTTTGAACGTCTAGTGGCGGAGGGCAAAATTCGCCGCTGGGGCGTCTCCAACCTCGATCCGGAGGACATGGCGGAACTCGGCCCGGGCGGCTGCGCGACCAACCAGGTGCTCTACAACCCGCAAGCCCGCGGCATCGAGTTCGACCTGCTGCCCTGGTGTGCCGAGCGGCGCATCCCGGTAATGGCGTACTCGCCCGTCGGCCAGGGCGGCAGCTTGCTCTCCCACCCTGCCTTGGCCGAGGTGGCGGCCCGCCATGCTGCAACCCCCGCGGCAGTTGCCATTGCCTGGTCGATCCGGCTGCCAGGGGTCATGGCGATCCCAAAAGCCTCCGACCCGGCCCATGTGCGCGCCAACGCCGCTGCGGTCGCTCTGGAACTCAGTAATACCGACATAGCGACGATCGACGCCGCGTTCCCGCCACCTCGCCGACCCGTCCCGCTGCAGATGCTTTAACCCGTCATCGCGAGCGAGGCGTGGCGATCCAGGGCCATGCGAATACTGGCCGTTGCGTGACCTTGGATCGCCACGCAACTGTTCGCGACGACAGGTCTTCTACAACAAACACAACTCCCGCAGCTTCTGCGCCAAATGCTGCGGCATGCCCGTCTCGGCCGCATCCAGCTCAAGATCAGGCGGAGCATCCTCCGGCCGCAGGTAGCGCCAACCTTGGAACGCCTTCACCGGCCGGCCTGCGACGAACACCAGGTCAGGGTCCAGCAGCAGGGCGGCGCAGGCATGGCCATCCTCCCGCAGCGCCGTCTCGATGCCGGTAATGCGCTGCCGGATCAGCATCGCCCCGCCGATCACCCAGTAGATCGACCCGCCGGCTGCGATCTCCTCCGCCCGGCGCGGCATTTGCCGGGTGCGGTGCTGCAACGGCGGGTCGCGCTCGGTGCGCTCGAACTGCAGGCTGCGTAAATGCGCCGGGTCACGCACGCCGACCGCCAGTTTCATCAGGTGCAGCATCGCGCCAGACATGGCGGGGCGGGGCGAGTCGGGCAAGACATCATTGACTCTCGTTTCACAACCGGCGACACGCGGTTCACGCTCTGAGGAGTTTTGCCGATGACCCGTCTTCGAGGAGCTGCCGCACTGGCAGCCATGCTGGCCACGAGCGCCGCCGCTTATGCGCAGGCCCCTGCTCCGGCGGCGTCCGGCTCCCCCACGATGGATGCGATCCGCAGCCGCGGCATGCTGGCCTGCGGCGTGTCCACCGGTGTGGCCGGCTTCTCGCTGGCCGACAGCCAGGGCGTGATCCGCGGCATCGACGCCGACACCTGCCGCACCATCGCAGCCACCATCCTGGGCGATGCGAGCAAGGTGAAGTTCGTGCCGACGACCACCACCAACCGGTTCACCGCGCTGCAGTCTGGCGAAATCGACGTGCTGATCCAGGAAACCACCTGGACGCTTGGGCGCGAGGCCAATCTCGGCCTGGAGTTCACCGGGATCACCTACTACGACGGCACCGGGTTCCTGGTAAAAACCGCGTCGGGGGTAAAGTCGGCCAAGGAGCTGGACGGCGCCACCGTCTGCGTCCAGCCCGGCACGAGCACCGAGCTGGCGATCAACGACTACTTCCGGCTCAACAAGATCAAGTTCACCCCGGTGGAAATCCAGGACGTGAACCAAATTCAGGGCACCTTCATGTCTGGCCGGTGTGACGCCTACTCCACCGACAACTCGGCGCTGGCCGCGTTCCGGTCCACCCAGGGGGACAAGGCGAGCCAACTGACGTTGCTGCCGGAGATCATCAGCAAGGAGCCGCTGGGGCCATCGGTGCGCAAGGGCGACGACAAGTTCTTCGACCTCGTGAAATGGACGCAATATGCGGAGCTGACGGCGGAGGAAGACGGCATCACCAGCAAGAACATCGACACGTTCGCCGACAGCACCAACCCCGATGTGCGCCGTTTGCTCGGGATGGAGGGTGACCTTGGCAAGGCGCTCGGGGTGGATAACAAGTGGGCGTATAACGCCATCAAGCAGGTGGGCAATTTCGGCGAAATCTGGGATCGCAACATCACGGTGTTGGGCGTGCCGCGCGGGATCAACAACCTGTGGACCAAGGGCGGGCTGATGTACGCGCCACCGATGCGGTAGCTCCGCCGCCTCTCTTGCTTCTCCCTCTCCCTCTGGGAGAGGGCCGGGGTGAGGGCGGCAATCGCACGTA
>CAXTRX010000098.1:8867-11800 GCA_964246785.1 uncultured Acetobacteraceae bacterium
TTTTTTTCGCATGCCGCCACCCTCACCCCGACCCTCTCCCAGAAGGAGAGTGGGTCTGCGATCGTGCCGTGGCAGCCTTCCCGGTGAAACCTGCCACCAGCTCCGTCAGATGGCCGATCTCGTTCAGCCGCAAACCAGGCAGCGCCACTGGTTTGCCGCCACCCTGCGCCAAGCGGCGAGGCAGGCAGGCGGCGGCGAAACCAAGCTTCTGCGCTTCCTTCAATCGCGCGTCGGATTGGGCGACCTGCCGCACTTCGCCCGATAGCCCCACCTCGCCGAAATAGACCGTGCCGGCATCGGTGGGCGTCTCGGTTGCGGCTGACGCGAGTGCGGCGGCCACGGCGAGATCGGCTGCAGGCTCGCTTACCCGCAGGCCCCCCGCCACGTTGAGGTAGACGTCATGCGCGGACAGCCGCAGCCCGGCCCGGCTGTCCAGCACCGCCAGCAGCATCGACAGCCGCCCGCCATCCCACCCCACAACGGAGCGCCGCGGCGATCCGCCGGCGTTGGGGGCGAGCAGCGCCTGCACCTCCACCAGCACCGGGCGAGTGCCCTCCAGCCCGGCGAACACCGCGGAGCCGGCGATGTTGCCCCGGCGCTCGGCCAGGAACAGCGCGGAGGGGTTCGCCACCTCGGCCAGCCCGGTCTCGGTCATGGCGAACACGCCAATCTCGTCGGTGGCGCCGAACCGGTTCTTCACGCCGCGCAGGATGCGGAATTGATGGCCGCGGTCGCCTTCAAAATACAGCACCGCGTCCACCATGTGTTCGAGCACGCGGGGACCGGCGATGGCGCCGTCCTTGGTGACATGGCCGACCAGCACGAGGGCAAAGCCGCGCTGCTTGGCCAGACGGATCAGCTCGAACGAGCAGGCGCGCACTTGGCTGACGGTGCCGGGCGCCGAGTCAATGCTGTCCATCCACATGGTTTGGATGGAGTCGATCACCACCATGGCGGCATCGGCGGCGGCTTCCAGCCCGGCGGCGATGTCGCGCACGTTGATGGTGGCGGCAAGTTCCAGCCGCGCATCCGCCAGGCCGAGGCGCCGGGCACGCAGCCGGACCTGCTCGATGGATTCCTCGCCGGTGATATAGAGGACGCGGCGCCCTGAGCGGGCCAGGCTGGCGGCGGCCTGCAGCAGCAGGGTGGATTTGCCGATGCCAGGGTCGCCCCCGACCAGCACGGCCGAGGCCGCGACCAGGCCGCCGCCCAGCACGCGGTCGAGCTCGGCGATGCCGGATTGGGCGCGCGGCGGCGGGTCTGAATGGCCGTCGAGCCCGACGAACTCGATGCGGGCGGCCTTGCCTGCTTTGATGGCGCCGGGCCGGGCTTCCACCGGCTCTTCGACGATGGTGTTCCACTCGCCGCAAGCCTCGCAGCGCCCGGCCCATTTCGGCGTGACGGCGCCGCAGGATTGGCAAACGTAGCGGTGGGTGGGCTTGGCCAAGCGGCGAGGTCTCCGACGCGGTTTGCGTGCTTGCCCTATTTGCGGGTTGACGCCAACTCTGTGGTCCATCACCCGCACTTGCAGGAGCTTGCCCATGGACAGCATGCCGCTCGCCACCACCCATGAGGACCGGCTCGACCGGCTGGCCGAAGTCGCCGTGCGCATGGGGCTTTCGCTACGGGCGGGGCAAGAGGTGGTGCTGACCGCGCCGCTCGACTCGCTGCCGCTGGTGCGCCGCATTACCGAGCATGCCTATCGCGCTGGCGCCTCCCTCGTCACCACCATCTATTCGGACGACGTCACGTCCCTCGCACGCTACCAGCATGCACCCGCCGAGGCGTTCGATTACGCGCCGGCCTGGCTGTTCGCGGGCATGGCCGCCGCCTACCGAGCCGGCGCCGCGCGGTTGGCCATCGCCGGGGAGAACCCGCAATTGCTCGCAGGCCAGGATCCGGACCGGGTCAGCCGCGCCAACCGCGCCCGTTCGGCTGCCTACCGTCCGGCGATGGAGCTGATCACCAACTTCGCCACCAACTGGAGCATCGTGCCCTATGCTACGGCGGCCTGGGCCGCCACCATGTTCCCGGATGTGCCGCGGGAGCAGGGCGTGGCCAAGCTGTGGGACGCGATTTTCGCCGCCTGCCGCATCGACACGCCCGATCCGATTGCTGCCTGGACGGAGCACAACGCCAAGCTGCGCGCCCGCACCACCATGCTGAACGGCAAGCGTTACCAGGCGCTGCAGTATCGCGGCCCGGGCACCGAGCTGCGCATCGGCCTGTCGGACGGGCATCTCTGGCTCGGCGGCTGCGAGACAGCCAAGAACGGCATCACCTGCAACCCAAACATGCCAACCGAGGAGGTGTTCACCACGCCGCACCGCGCCCAGGTGGATGGCCACGTCCGCAGCACCAAGCCGCTGTCCTACTCGGGCACGCTGATCCGTGACATCGCCGTGCGGTTCGAGGCCGGGCGCATTGTGGAGGCCACCGCCAGCAGCGGCGAGACCGTGTTGCAGAAGGTGCTGGACACCGACGAGGGCGCGCGGCGGCTGGGCGAGGTGGCGCTGGTGCCCTACTCGTCGCCGATCTCGGCCAGCGGGCTGCTGTTCTTCAACACCCTGTTCGACGAGAACGCCGCCAGCCACATCGCCATCGGCCAGGCCTACCGCACCTGCCTCGAGGGCGGCACCGAGGCCAGCGACGACGAACTGGCCCGGCGCGGCGCCAACACCAGCCTCATCCACATCGACTGGATGATCGGTTCTAACCAGATCGACATCGACGGCGTGCTGCCCGGGGGCGCCACCGAGCCGGTGATGCGGGCTGGCGAGTGGGCGTGACGGCGGCTCGCCCGGTCGTCATCGATTGCGACCCGGGCACGGACGACGCGATCGCGTTGTTTCTGGCACTGGCCAGCCCGGAGCTTGACGTCCGGTTGGTGACCGTTGCTGGAGGCAATGCCGGGCTGGCGAACACGCTGGCGA
>CAXTRX010000099.1:0-11671 GCA_964246785.1 uncultured Acetobacteraceae bacterium
CACCCCACCACCTCCCGCTTCATCGACGAGGACTTCAATCGCGTCTGGGAGCCGGCGATGCTTGATGGTCCCCGCCGCTCGGTCGAACTCGACCGCGCTCGCGCCATTCGCCCGGTGATCGATACCGTTGACATCTTGCTCGATCTGCACTCGATGCTGTGGCCATCCGACCCGCTCATTCTGAGCGGCCCGAGCGAGAAGGGCCGCCAACTGGCCGCCGGCATCGGTATCCCGCCGCGCGTGGTGGCCGACCATGGCCAGGCCAGCGGCCCCGGGCTGATCGACTATCCGAGGTTTACCGGGCCGGGCGGCGCCGCCGGCGTTTTGGTGGAAGCCGGACAGCATTGGGAGGCGGAAACCATCGCCACCACCCAGGCCAGCGTTGACGGACTGCTGCGTTATACCGGGATGCAGCCCGGCCTTGCCTCGCCGAAGCAAGTCCGCGTGGCCGAAGTCACGATGGCAATCACCGCCGCCACCTCCGCCTTTGCCTTCTTGCGGCCGTTCCGCGGCGGCGAGGTGGTACCCTACCGCAATACCTTGATCGCCGTGGACGGTGCGGCGGAAATCCGCACCCCGCATGACGATTGCATGCTGGTGATGCCCAGCTTACGCGCCAGCCGCGGCCACACGGCCGTGCGCCTCGCCCGCTTCCGCAACTGAACGCCGTTGCCGCTCCTTGCGAGGCGCTCAAGCTGTGGCGCGACGCTCACGCTGTGGCGCGCTTATATGCTGCAGCGCCGAACAGGAGACAGTCCATGCCGCTAAGCCCCAGCCAAACCCCGCGAGAACACCTCCACACCCGCCGCATCGAGCTGAACGGCTACCATCGGGAGGACGGACTGTTCGACGTGGAAGCGCACCTTACCGACACCAAAAGCCACAGCCTGGAGCTGCAAGACCGTGGCTCCGTCCCGCCCGGCGAACCGCTGCATGGCATGTCCATGCGCATGACGGTGGATGAGAGCATGACCATCGTGGCCTTCGAAGCCGTCACCGACTATGCGCCCTACAGCATTTGCCCCGAGATCGCTCCTGCCTATGCCAAGCTGGTGGGGCTGCAGATCCGCTCCGGGTTTCTCCGCGCGGTCGCCGAGCGGGTCGGCGGCGTGCATGGCTGCACTCACCTGCGCGAATTGATGCAGCCGATGGCAACCGTGGCGTTTCAAACCTTATCGACGCAACGCTTCGCCCGCGAAGCGCAGCGCCCCACCCACGCCAAGCCCACGATGCTCAACACCTGTTACGCCTATCGCGCGGACGGCTCGGTCGTGCAGCGCAATTGGCCGGCGTTCTACACCGGCAGCCAACCCGCGCCCACGGAACCCAACCCCTGACCGGAACACTCCGCTCCGACTACGTGATCGTAGGCGGCGGGACCGCCGGGTGCATCCTGGCCGCGCGCCTATCGGAGAACGACGCCCATCGAGTAACCCTGCTTGAGGCCGGCCCGCCCGATCGGGACCCCTGGATCCACGTCCCGGCTGGCTACGCCCGGCTGATGAAATCCCGACGGTTCGATTGGGGCTATGCCACCGAACCCGAACCCGAATTGGACGGACGCAGCATTGTGTGGCCACGCGGGCGAGTTATCGGCGGGTCGGGTTCGGTGAACGGCCTGGTGTTCCTCCGCGGCTCCCCGCACGACTATGACCGCTGGGCGCAGTCCGGCGCGCGCGGCTGGGCCTGGGCCGACGTGCTGCCCACCTTCCAGGCCTTGGAATGCTGGGAAGGACCCGCGGGCGAGACTCGCGGTAAAAGCGGCCCGGTGCCGGTCAGTGAACCGCGCCGGCTGTCCACCGGGGCTGCCGCCTTCATCGCCGCCTGTGGGGCAGCCGGCTTCCCCCGCGTGACCGACGTGAACGATGGACCGACCGAGGGCGCGGGGCCGGTGCAGATGAACGTCCGCCGTGGCCGCCGGGTCAGCACCGCCCAGGCCTACCTGCGGGCCGCGCGCTCCCGCCCGAACCTGCAGGTGATCACCGGCATCACCGCTCGCCGCTTGGTCATCGAGGCCGGGCGCGCCACCAGCGTGGAGGTGGATGGCCCTGCCGGACGCCAGAGTTTTGCCGCTGACCGCGAGATCGTGCTCTGCGCCGGGGCAATCGGGTCGCCGCACTTGATGATGCTGTCGGGCATCGGCGATGGCGCCATGCTCAGGGAGGTCGGCATTCCCGTCGCGCTGCACCGCCCAAGCGTGGGCCAGAACCTGCAGGACCACCTGATCGCACGCCTGATCTTCCGCACCAAAGCGGCCGGCACACTCAACGAGATCAGCGCCAGCAAGCTGCGCAGCGCCGCCACAGGCCTCGAATATCTGACTCAGCGCACCGGACCGCTGGCCGTGGGCGCCACCGAAGCCACGCTGTTCGCCCGCTGCACGCCCGATGCGGAAGAAGCCGAGATCCAGTTTCAGTTCATCAATTTCAGCCTTGCCCCAGCCGTGGGCTACGTGCTGGCGCGTCACCCCGGCATGATGATCAACTGGAACCAGTGCCGGCCGGATAGCCGAGGCCACCTGCGCCTGCGCAGCCCCGACCCGGCGGACCGTCCCGCAATCCAGGCAAACTACCTCAGCGCACCGGCTGACCAGCATGCGGCCGTCGCCGGCGCGCGCCTCGGCCAGCGCGTTGCTCGGACGGCGCCCTTTGCCGACTTGGTGGAACAGGAGTTGGCGCCGTCCCCGGACGACACCAGCGACGAGGCCCTGCTCGCCTTCATCCGCCGCACCGCCACCACCGTGTATCATCCATGCGGCACCTGCCGCATGGGCGGCGATGATGCAGCCGTGCTAGACCCTTGGCTGCGCGTCCGCGGCATTGCAGGCTTGCGGGTCGCTGATGCCTCGGCGTTCCCGCTGGTGCCCAGCACCAACATCCAGCCCGCCGTGATGATGCTGGCCGAGCGCGCGGCCGGCTTCATCGCGCAAGCCGCAACCAGCCGGCCTTCCATCTAGAGGAGTTCACCATGTTGGACCATATGTCTTCCGACAGCCAAACCGAGCACCAAGCCCGTATCGACCTGGCCGCCTGCCTTCGCCTGGCCGTGCTCAACGGTTTCCACGAGGGCATCGACAACCACTTCACCCTCGCTTTGCCCGGCGTCACCGACCGTTTCCTGCTCAACCCCTATGGGCTGCACTGGTCTGAGGTGCGCGCCAGTGACCTGCTCGAGGTCGATCTTGACGGCCGCGTCCTGCGTGGCGATGGCTTGGCCGACCGCACGGCGCTTTGCATCCATGCCCCAATCCACAAGCGCGGCCACGCTTGCGTGCTTCACACCCACATGCCCTTCACCACTGCGCTTACCCAGTTGGAGGACATGACGCTCCATATGATCGGGCAGAACGCGATCGGGTTCGCCGGCGAGGTGGCCTACGACTACAACTACGGCGGCCTCGCCCTCGACATGAGCGAGGGTGAGCGCATGGCCGAAATCATGGACGACAAGCCCGTGTTGATGCTGGCCAATCACGGCGTGATCGTATGCGGCGGGTCCGTGGCTGCAGCCTTCAATCGGCTGTATTTTCTCGAGCGGGCCTGCCAGACACAAATGCTGGCGATGGCCACTGGCAAGCCGCTGCATCATGTTCCCCAAGCCGTGGTGGACTTCACCCGCTCCCAGTTTGGCAACGACGGCCTGCCGCCCGGAACAAAGCCCTATGACTATCACTTCTCAGCGTTGAAGCGGCTACTTGCCCGCCGCGAGCCCGACTACACCCAATAGCGGATGATGGGACTGGCTTGTCTGCCGTCGCACCATCATCCCGCCAACCGCCAAGGTTCGCCGCCCGCGGCTTCAATACGGTGTTGGTTGAGGACCGGGCACGACATAAGGCGCTGGCTGGACAAGATAGGGAGCAGGCTGCACCACGACGGCAGGAGGTGCTGGTAGCTGGTTGCCCTTGGATACCATGCACTGCACGTATGCGATGTTATACTGACCCTGAATGCCATACTGCGCCCGCGTTGAATTGTCCGCACCGACGCCGGTGCCGACGCCCGCACCGGCTGCCGCACCGACCGCAGCACCCCGTCCACCGCCGATGGCAGCACCCAGACCAGCCCCCAGGATGGTCCCGAGTAAAGCGCCGCCAAACGCCTGGTTGTTGGCCTGCTGAGCCTGCCCGCCCACCTGGTTTGAGGCATACTGCGTGCACACAGCTTGATCCTGTTGAAAGACCTCGAAGGGCTTGTTCGGCGGTGGTAACACCTGAACAGTTGGGCCAAGAGGCGCAGTGGCACATGCATCGAGCAGGCAGAAACCGGCTACAACCAAGATAATCGTCCGCTTACGTCTCATCATTTTTCCATTACAGGGAGCTAAGCCACAAACAACCTGGCAGGTGGTTTATAGAAGATGTTTTTGGCTGCAAGCCTTCCCGCTGCAAGCCGGGCGCACATTTAAGGATTGTTGCGGGAGATAGAAGTCCTAGTAGTTGCAGCGGAGATGCTTGCGCCCTCAATGTTACTCATTGACGCAATTCGCTGGCTCGCTGTCGGTCAGCACGGGTTGGCGATGGACCAGTGAGGCGTTGTGCGTCAAAGCACCGACGTTGCGCGAAGACATGACAGACCCGGCGAGATTAATGATGTCATCCCTCGTTCGTACAAGCCGCGGCAGCCGGCAGCGGCTCACCGAACGTCTTCCAACATGCTAAGATCGACGCGTTCCTGAGTTGCGGCTGCCGATATGTCGGTGCTCAAGGCAGCACCATAAACCTGCTGCAACTCGCGATGGAAAAGCTCCATGCTAAAGCTTGTTTTGACATGCTCGTGAGCATTCTTACGCAGCCGATCAAACCGAGCCGGGTCTGCCCAAAGCATGGCCACTCTTGCAGCCAGGTCTTCTGGATCAGTCGCAAGCAACCCAGTCGAGCCATCCTCGATCATCTCTGGCACACCACCCGCCGCATACCCCGCCACCACAACGCCCGCCTTCATCGCCTCAAGCACAACGAGCGGCAATGGATCAGGGGTTTTTGAGGTGACCAACAGCATATCGAGCCCAGCGTAAGTGGCCTCCCCGGTCACCCACCCATCATATCTCACGTGTGAACTTAATCCTGCTTCGACGATGCGGTCCTGAATGCGAGACCAATACTCAGGCAAATCAGGATCCGGGCGGCCGCGAATGATCAACGCCGCGTCGATGCCGTGGGCGCGAATGGACGCAAACCAGTCGAGTAGAACGTCCATGCCTTTGTTTGGATGAAAACGGCCGACAAATCCGAGCCGCAATTGGCCGATAAAAGGACGCCAAGGCTGCAATTCGCTGGGCATGTCGACACCGTTATGGACCACCGACACATGCTTCGGCAGTGCTGCACACGGGAAGCACGGCCTTGACACAATCACCACCTGGGTGACGCAACGTGCAATCACCTGCCAAAGCATTCGCTCGGAACGGCGGTAAGGGATGTCATGCAGGTGCACAACGGTTTGCATACGAGCAGTGAGCCCCAGGATTGCGCAAAGCACATGCGCCTTTAGGCCGTTGCTGTGGATCAGTGCGCAACGATGTGCCTTAGCGATCCGCTTGAGCCGGAACGCGCACCGCACCGCATCGGCTACGGCGGCAAGCATCGGCCAGAGGCGTGGTGGGCGATGCACGTGCAGCATCGCTGTCGGATGATAGCAGCACACCGTTAAACCTTGCGCCCGGGCAGCATCCGAGATTGCGCCCTCCTCCGGTACGGCGAGAACGGGCTCAATATGCGGGTTGGCCAGCATGTGGCTTAGTACCACCTCGGCGCCGCCCTTGAAGTCAGACACCGGGGAGACAAACAGGATGCGCGGCTTGGTCACGCGACCTCCAAGCCGCGCGCGGGCTTTGCTGAGCCCTGGGATCGCGGCCGACGGCAGGATGCTGCTGCGACAAACGCATCAGCCAGATCGTTCGCGACGGTGGCGAGGGCGAAGCGGGTTTGCGCCTGGGCGTGACCGGCTGACCCGGCTGCTGCGACCTCCTCCGGCGAGGTTGCCAGCCGCGTCAGCAGGCGGGCGAGCGCCGGAACATCACCTTCCGGTACAATCCAACCACCATCTGCCACCACGCCGGGAATTGACCCCGATGAAGAACCAATCACGGGAACGGCGCAGGCATGCGCCTCCATGATGACGCGGCCGAACTGCTCCTTCCAGGTCCGGGTGGTTCGTGACATGAGCACAAGCGCGTCCAAGCCGTTCATCAACCGGGCCACTTCGGCCGACGGCCGGGGTGCCAGCACACGAACCCGCTCCGCAAGCCCCAGCTCGGCCGCCCGAGCCGTAAACGCCGCTTCGTCGGCGCCGGAACCAACCACAAGCAGTGTCACCGGCTCCGAGCAGGCGGCCATGGCCTCTAGCACATCGTGCAGGCCTTTCTCACGTACGATCCGCCCGACATAGCCGAGCGCGAAGCCTGACACGCCCAACGCTGCACGCGCCGCCGCCCGATACTGCCGGCCGAACACACCCGGCGCCACACCGTACTCGACGATGGCCGTTTCACCTTTGAAGCCGCACCGGCGCGATACCTCGAGACTTTCAGCGCCGCGGCCGATCAGCAGGTCCGTCTGGCCCAAGGCGTAGCGCCGCATCTGCTCGAACGGCGCCGGCATCCGGCGCAAAATGTTCTGATCGGTTTCCAGCATGATTGCCGCGCGCGGATGGCGCCAATTGCGCAGCAGGATGGCCTGCAGCGCGACCAGGCTCCAAGGCTCTTCCCACAGGTGGATGACGTCCGGCCTAAGCTCGCTGAGGACCCGCCCGAGATGAGCATAGTGGTGCAAGTACCAGCCGGCGCGAGGCACATACGGCAGCCGTATGCGTTCGACGCGAAAATCGAGCGGGCCGTCATGCGGGTCCAACGGCATGGGCTTGCCGTATTCCTGCCAACGGTCCGGCGCCACCAGCGTCAAATCGATGTCATGACGCCGTTGCGCCAGCATCTCATACCGCATCCGCCCGCTGACGCGGTGAACCGCAGAATGGGAGATGGAGAGCACTTTCAGCGGGTTGGACATCGAGCAGCACGACCCCTTCAGAGCGTGGACAGATCAGGCCACGCTTGACGCTTCTACTATCTCTCATACTGGTGTATGAAGCCTTAACATGGCCCTGAGGCGCGGCCTTGAACTTAAGCTCTGGGGGTGGCGTGTCGCCGCAGGACGTTTCGCTCGCTGGCGCCGCTGCACCTGAGAGCCTGCTCAAAGCTCATTCTGCCGCTGGTGGTGGCCTCCGTGGCGCAAGCCGTGTCGCTTGGATTGATTACGCGCGCGGTTTGGCGATCATCCTGGTGGTCTATGGCCATTGCTTTAGGGGCCTGCAGGACGCAGGCTATGTCGCCATCAGCAGCCCACTTCGCGTGGTTGATTTCATCGTCTACGGCTTTCACATGCCGCTGTTCTTCTTCCTCTCCGGCGCGGTGTCCACCAAAGCTTTCCAGCACGATCTTATGCCGTTCCTGCGTAGCAGGCTGACTTCGATCGGCTGGCCTTACCTGCTCTGGATGAGCATCGAGGCGGCCCTTCTGATCAGCTTGTCGGGCTTGACCAACATGGGGCCGCCACATCTGGGCATCGACACCTACTTGTACCGTCCGCTCTCGCCATTCTGGTTCCTCTACGCGCTGTTTGCGGCCAGCCTGGTGGTCTATGCTCTTCGCCGTCTCACCCCGCCCATGCGCCTGGGCGTCACAGCGGCGGTTTCCGTCGCCGGCCAATTCATTCCGGTCGACATTGTCCAACTGAGCTCCTGGGGCCTGTTCTATTTGTGCCTAGGGCACTGTTGTGCGGTGTGGGTCAAGCGCCCCCAAGTCATCGCACGCCTGTCCGCGCCCGGCACTTTGATTGCGATGGCCGCCGCGACGATTGCGCTAAGCCTGGCCCTGCTGCAACTCGGTTCCGCCTATCGCTACGAAGTCCCGGTGGCGCTCGTTGGCAGTGCCACAGTGTTTGGTTGTGCAGGGCGGTTGGCGAAAGCCGAGCGACGGCTGCCAGCATTGCGATTGATCGCTGTCCTTGGCCAGATTTCGCTCACCATTCTCGTCGTCCACGTGCTCGGAACGGCGGGGATGCGGATCGCCCTGGCCAAGGTTCTGCACCTGCATACGGTATGGCTGCACCTGGCTGCCGGAACCGCCGCTGGCCTCACAGTGCCCGTCTGCCTGCAACTTGGGTCCGAGCGCCTTGGCCTGCTGCGCGCGCTCGGCTTGCCAATCCGCCCGGAATGGCGGCCAAGCAGTTGACGATCAGGCGGCCAGTTTGGCCGGGCGTTTCAACATGCGCCGCACGAGCAGTTCAATCTCGCCAAAGCCGCGCCGGTCAACCAGCCGCAGCAGCAGCAGATAGGCTGGCCCGGCGACTATCGTCACGCCAACGATGCGCGCAACGTTGTCGGTTACATGCGCCAAATCGGCGATCAGCAGCGCACCGCCCACGGCTGCTGTCGCCAGCCCGCTCGGCATGAGATAGAGCCAAGCCAGGGACCGGAAGCGCACGCCGTATCTGCGAAACACCAGGTGGCTATAAACCGGCGTCACCAGCATGTAGTAGGCAGCAACGCCGCTCGCCACACCCACGGCCAAGCCGTTCCAGGCCCCGAGCAGCGCAAACAGGAAAAACACGGGGACGCACATCGCGGTGTAGCGAAGCTGCTCCCGAAAGCCGCCGCGAGAGGTGAGCAGCGTTGCGGCAATCAGCGCCGTGGCGTTGAAGCCAAGCCCGACACTCAGGATTTGCATAAGCAGGACACTGTCGTCCCACTTGTGATTGGGGAAAAACAGGTGGATCGCCGGGCCAATTAGCCCCGCCTGTAGGAACGCCGCCGGCATGATGGCCAGACCGAGGATTTTAGCAGCCCGCAGCGCCGCTTGCCCTTGTTGCTGCGGAACGTTACGCAACGTGGACAGGGTGGGAAACAGCACGTTCGTCAGGCTCGACGCCATCAGCAGCAATGGTTGGGACGCCATTTTCAGCGCAAAGAAATACAAGCCGACCGCCGACTCGCTCGCCCAAAGCCCAAGCGCGATGTAATCACCCTGGCTGATGGCCGCTTGAAGGATGGCGGTGGCGAACACGGCCGCGCTGCGACCGACCAAGTAGCGCGCGCGCCGGATTTGCCGCCAGCCGCCGCGCCATTTGGGACGGGTCCGCCGCCAAAGATAGAAGGTGCGCAACGCTGCGACGAGAGGAAGCGGCACCACGAAGGACAGCGCACCGCAGCCGCAATATGCCATCAGGATGGTCACGCCCTGAATGCCGACGATTTCGAAGAAGTTGATTGTGGCAATCTGGGCGAAGGCAAATCGGGCCCGCAGCAGCACCATCGGCACGGTTCCTGCCGCCGTCAGCGGCATGCTGAGCCCGACGATCAAGGCCAGCAGCGGGATGCCCGGCGAGTGATACAGCAGTGCGGCAACCGGCCCCGCGATCGCGACCAGAGCCGCACCCAGCAAGCCAAGCGCCACGGTGCTCCAGACTGCGGGAACGATCCACAGCCGGATGGAGCCATGGCGTTGCAACAAGACGGACTCGATGCCGGAGTTGACCAGCATCGCCCCCAGCGCCGTCACCGTGAAGGTGAGCCCGAGCACGCCGAAATCCCGAGGGTCGAGGATTGCGGCCACGACGAGTTGCGAGAGGAAACCCACGACGCGGCCGCCGAGCGTTTGCATCAGCAGCCAAACCATGCCCGCTGCTGTCGCCCGGCCGAGATCACCGCCGGGTCGCTCCATGCGGAACGGAACCGCAGGCGAACTGACGGTGCCGACAGGGCGGACGACAAGCCGGTTGTGGTAGAGCTTCAGTTCAGACGCCTCCATCGGCCCAGGGATTGCGCCAGCCCATCGCTGCTCCCTGTCCGCGGGCGATTATTGCGCCGAGAACGTTAAAGAGGCGTTCAAGCCGCCAAATTATTCGCCGGCAGCGGCCGGCAATGCCGCCGATTGCCCGACGCGCGCCTCGATCTCGCCAAGACGGCGGCGAAGCTTGGCCAGGTCCCGCTCCTCCAACCGGCTGCGGCAGCCCTCGTAAACCCGCTGCGCCCGCGCCACGAGGCTGCGACGGATTGCCGCATCGTCGGTGCTCACCGCGATATCGTCCAGTGCCCGGAGCAGGCGGGCGCTCACCGGCAAGTCCGCCATGCTGTAGTGGCGGATCTGCTCAAACGCCGTATCAAGCAGCCCCTCCAACTCGATTGCCGGCATGATCACCCGCAACACATGCGGCGGATCAGACAGCGCAATTTCGGGCAAGTGGCGCGCAATCCAGCGGATCAGAAGACGGCTGAGCTGGTCAAGACAGGTGATGGCGGTGCTTGGGTCGTTCACTGCCGGCGAGATCGCCTTGAGTGCGATGTCCACAATCTGCAGCACGCCAAACTCAACATCCTGTTGCAGCGTGCGCGTCGGACCCATGTCGAAGGCGGCCAGCAACGCGGAAGCGACCCCGCTGCTGAGCCGGTCGGCGCGGTTGACCACCATCAGCGGCACTCCAGCCGGCACGAAATGTCCGACCCGGCGCAGCACGCGAACCTGGATGCGGGCCGATTTGGCGGATGCGACCAGCCGGTTCACCTCGACATAGCGTATATAGCCCGACACAGCAGCCAGGATCGGGATTTGCTCGCCGGCCCAGCCTTGCCCGAGCGGTTGCACCACATAGCCGGTGGTGCGGCGGTGCGGCATGCTCTCGTCGATGATGCTCTCCGTCTCCCGCGCAATCCGGTCGGCGATGTGGTTCACGCTGATCGCCTCGCTGATGTGCTGGATGAAGAAGATCAGCCATCCGACGCAGAGCAGCGCCAGCATCATGGCGCCCGCCACCGTGCCCACGGGTGCGAAGGGCTCGGGCTTCAGCCGCGCCGCAGGAAGTGCGGCCGTGCAGTAGGCGAAGGTGCCGAGGAACAGCCCGAGCGTCCATTGCGTGGTCCGGTCCCGCACGAAGCTGACCAGGATGCGCGGCGAGAACTGCATGGAGGCCAGCGTGAGCGTCATCAGCAGGATGGCAAAGACGATGGAGACCACGGTCATGATCGAAGCTGCGATGCCCGCCAGGATCACCTGCGCGACCTGCGGGTCAGACCGGCTTGGGAACAGCACGCTCGGCACCCAGGCGCTCAACCAGGGATACTGCTCCTCCATCGAGGAGAACGCCGCGCCGACCACGCCGAGCAGGAGAGCGATGGCCATGGGCCGGATGAGGAACCCGCCCCGCAGCAGGTAGAACAGCCGGCGGACCAGGAGCGCTGGGCTGCGACGGATGGAGTGCGGCTCGCTCACATCGAGACCCCTGTCGGCTCTGCTACAGCTTTATGGACTCCAGCGGCGTGAATAGGTCCTTGTACAGGCGGGGCTGCGAGCGCAGGTATTGCTTGGGCGCGGTCACTTGCCCACCAAGCGCCGCCGCCGCACGCCAAGGCCAACGCGGGTCGAACAGGATGGCGCGGGCCAGCCCCACCGCATCGGCATCGCCCCCAGCAACAATGGCTTCGGCGTGTTCCGGCTCGGTAATCAGCCCCACCGCAATCGTGGGCAGCCCGGTCGCTGCCTTTACCCGGCGGGCAAACGGCACCTGATAACCGGGCGAGAGCGGGATCGACTGCCGCGGCGACACTCCACCGCTGGACACATGGACCGCAGCACAGCCCAAATCGGCCAGCGCGCGCGAGAACGCCACCGTGCTCTCAAT
>CAXTRX010000100.1:0-1650 GCA_964246785.1 uncultured Acetobacteraceae bacterium
CCGACACTCTGGATCAACGAGCGCCGAAACGCATCAACCGGGTAAGGCGGAGTAAGCCGGCGACCAGCATGAAGTTGGCCTGGCTGGCGCTCGGCTGCTGCCTGTTTGCCGCCGGCGTGAAAGCGCAGGGAACCCTCCGCCTGCTCGCCAGCAGCGGCGCTGGGACGGTCGACCCGCAGATCAACTACACCGCGCAATATTGGCAACTATTCACCGTCGTCTATGACGGCCTGGTCGCGTTCCGGCGGGTTCCCGGTGGCCCCGGGCTCGATCTCGTGCCCGACCTGGCGGACAGCGTGCCGGTCGCCACCGAAGGCGGCCGGCTATACAGCTTCCATATCCGCCCCGGGCTGGTGTTCGCCGACGGCAGCCCCGTGCGCCCGAGCGACGCCGCCGCCTCGCTGCGCCGCCTGTTTCGCATCATGGCGCCAACCGCTGGCAGCTTCTATGGCGGCATCGCCGGGGCCGACGAGTGCCTGAACACCCCTGCCACCTGCGCCCTTTCGGGCGTCACCGCCGACGACGCTGCGGGCACGCTGCGCATTGCGCTCACCCGCCCCGACCCGGATTTCCTGCTCAAGCTCGCGCTGCCGCATGCCAGCGTGCTGCCCGCGACGGCCCCCGACCATGATGCGGGCGTGCAGCCCATCGCCGGCACTGGGCCGTACCGGATCGCGCACGTCGACCCGGCGCATGGCGTGCGGCTCGAACGCAACCCACGTTTCCACGCCTGGAACCCGGACGCGCAGCCCGCCGGCATCCCGGATGCCATCGAATACCATTTCGGCCTGGAAGACGAAGCCGAGGTCACGCAGGTCGAGAACAGCCAGGCGGATTGGATGTTCGACACGCCGCCGCTGGATCGGCTGGGCGAGCTCGGCGCGTCCTATCCGAGCCAGGTGCACATCAATCCGTCCTTCGCGCTCTGGTTCCTGCCGATGAACACGCATGAGCGGCCGTTCGATGACGTGCGGGTGCGCCGCGCGGTGAACCTGGCGATCGACCGGGATGCCGCGGTCAAGCTGTTTGGCGGCCCCCGCCTGGCGCGGCCATCCTGCCAAATCCTGCCGCCGGGCCTGCCGGGTTACGCGCCCTACTGCCCGTTCCCGCACGACCTGGCGGCGGCGCAAGCCTTGGTGCGGGCGAGCGGCACGGCCGGCATGCGGGTCACCCTGGTGACCGACACCTCGGCGGTGCAGCGTGCGCTCGGCACCTACCTGCTGAGCGTGCTGGGCGACCTCGGCTACGACGCGCGGCTGCTGACGCTCGCCGGCAGCCTGCAGTTCACCTACATTCAGAACAGCGCCAACCACGTGCAGATCAGCCTCACCACCTGGTATGCGGACTATCCCAGCGCCAGCGACTTCCTGCCGCTGATGTTCGGTTGCGCCTCCTACCACCCGGGCAGCGACGGCTCGATCAACTTCAGCGGCCTGTGTGACCCGGCGCTCGATGCGCGCATGCAGGCCGTGGCGCAAAGCGGCGACCCGGCCGGCTGGCCGGCGATTGACCGCGAGATCACCGACCGGGCGCTGTTCGCGGTGTTGTTCAACCCCAGCTACATCGACGTCACGTCCCGCCAGGTTGGGCAGTTCCTCTACCACGCGCAATATCACTGGCTGATGGACCAGGCGCCGCTCCAACCTGGCT
>CAXTRX010000100.1:1660-11561 GCA_964246785.1 uncultured Acetobacteraceae bacterium
GCGTTGGCCCCTCACCCCGACCCTCTCCCAGTGGGAGAGAGAACAGGCGGAGGGGAGGGGGCGGGGAACAGCGCGCTGGTTTCGCCCGCCAGCCAGTAGGCCAGCAGCCCTTCCCACTCGTGCGCTGCCCAATCCAGCAGCGAGAGCTTGTCGCCCAATGAGCCGGTCAACGCCGTGAGACGGTCGCGCGTGCGATACCCCACCGGATAGGGCAGCACGTCCCACCCCGCGCGACGGAACACGCCCACGGAGCGCGGCATGTGGATCGCCGACGTCACCAGCAGCCAGGTCTGCCCTGGCTCGGGATGCACCCGCGCGCGCGACATCACGGCGTTCTCGTAGGTGGTGCGCGATTGGCTCTCGAACGTAATGCGCGCCACATCCATGCCCATTTGCGCCAGCAGGATGCGGGCGAACTTAGCCTCGTTGGTGATGCCCTGCTCGAGATGGCCGGATCCGCCGGTGAACACCAGCTTGGCCGCCGGGTATTGCTTGGCGAGGATGAACAGGGTGGTCAGCCGATCCGCTGCCGACGTCAGCGACGGGGTGCCGCGGTCCTCGCTGGTCAGGTCCTCGATTGCGCCGCCGAGCACGATGATGCCGTCGACAGCCTCGGGCGCCAGGATAACCCGGGGAAAGCGGTCCTCCAGCGGGCGCGCGGCCCAGACTTCCAGCGGCAGGAACCAACAGGCCACCAGCCCGGCCACGCCCAGCAGCAGAAGCCCCCGGCCAAGCCGCCAGCGATGCAGCAGCAAGCCCATCGCAGCAAGGGCTACCAGCAAGCCTGTCGGTGCCGCCACCATCGACACCAGTTTGACCGCGAGGAAGCTCACCGCATTGCAGCATGGCGCGCCTGAGACTCGCATAAAGCAACTTGACCGCACAAGGCCGTGAGAACCACATGGCCAAGCCTGCGTTGCTTCACCCATGCAACGCCGAAAGGTCTGTCATCCATGGGTACGATTCTGGTCATCATACTTATCATCCTCCTGCTCGGCGGCGGCGGCTACGGCTACAGCTCAGGTTGGGGCTATGGGCCCACCGGGGGCATCGGCCTGATCGTCCTGATCCTGATCGTGCTGCTGGTGCTGGGCCGGATTTAACGTCCATCTGGCTGGACGCACTGGGTGGCAAGGCGAAATCATGGTTAGATTTGCCCACTATCCTAACTAGCCGAGGGGTTTGCCGTGAGCGATGTTGATATTCTCGTAGCATCATCGAAAGTCCCGCTGAGCCCTTCGCCAATTCCGCAAAGCTGGATCCTAGAAGGCAACCCCATCGCCCGCTCTCGTGTCTTGGCGACAAGCGACGATAACTCGACCATGACGATGGTATGGGATTGCACCGCCGGGCGTTTCAACTGGTCCTACAACCTTGATGAGATTGTCAGCGTCGTCGCCGGCGGGATGACGCTGACCGATCACTCGGGCGTTCGGCATGTCACCGCGGGCGATGTGATTTACTTCCCGGCCGGCAGCCAAGCCATGTGGACAGTGGACGACTACATACGCAAGGTTGCCGTCGTCCGCCAGCCGATGCCCAACAGCGTGAGCCTTGGCCTACGGGTCGTGCGTAAGCTTGCTCGCATGGCCACTCCGGCCAGCCGGCGGCAGCAAGGCGGCTTCGTCATTGTGCGTCCAGAGCCGGGCCCGATGCCGGCGCCGGTGGCCGAGGAAATGGCCGGAGCTGATGCGTAGCCGACCGCCACACTGGTAAGGTCCTAAGCCTGGAGCAGTTCCACCTGGCTTCTGCGGGCTAGCACCGCGTCCAGCTTCGCAAGCAGTTCCGGGTTCCGGGCTTCGCGCGGCGTCACCAGGGCAAAATCGAGCGCCCGGTCACACCCGGCCGGGCAAGTGCCACGCGGCTGTCCAAGAGTTGGCACGACCGCCGCCAGCAGGCGCCGAGCTGCCTCGGCATTGGCGCTCAGCACGGCCTGGATTTGGTCCACGGTGACATGGCCGTGGTCTTCGTGCCAGCAATCGTAGTCGGTCACCATCGCCACGGTCGCGTAGCAAAGCTCGGCCTCCCGCGCGAGCTTGGCTTCGGGCATGTTGGTCATGCCGATCACGCTGCAGCCCCAGCTTCGATAAAGGGTGCTTTCCGCCAAGGTGGAAAACTGCGGCCCTTCCATCGCAAGGTAGCTGCCGCCGCGGCTCACTGGCAGGCCAAGCCCCGTTGCGGCCGCCTCCAACGCGTCTCCTAAACGGGGGCATACCGGGTGCGCCATCGACACATGCGCCACGATCCCGTCGCCAAAGAAGCTTTTTTCACGGGCAAAAGTCCGGTCTATGAACTGGTCGACAATCACGAAATGGCCCGGCGGATACTCCTCGCGCAGGCTGCCGACGGCCGAAAGCGACAGCAGGTCGGTGACGCCTGCCCGCTTCAGCGCGTCGATATTGGCGCGGTAGTTCAGGTGGGTCGGCGACAAGCGATGGTTGCGTCCGTGGCGGGGTAAGAACACGCATGACACGCCAGCCATCCGGCCGAATAACAGTTCGTCGGAAGGCTCGCCCCAAGGCGAACCGACCCGGCGCCACGCCTTGTCCTCAAGCCCCGCGATATCGTAAAGCCCCGAACCGCCGATGATGCCAATCACCGGCTGCACGGTGGCGGACATCAGTGGATGTCCGCCCACACCTTCCGCTTCACGGCATAGGTGACGCCCGTCATCCCGATCAGGAACAACACGATACGAACACCCATTCGCTTGCGCTGCTCCATGTCCGGGTTAGACATGTAGGTGAGGAACGTCGTCACGTCCCGCGCCATCTGCTGCGTCGTAGCCGGTGTGCCATCGGCGTAGGTCACCGCGCCATCGTGCAACGGGGGCGCCATCGCGATCTGCCGACCGGGGAAGTAGATGTTGTAGTTCATCCCGTCCGCCATCTTCATACCGGCGGGTGGATCACGATACCCGTTGAGCAGGTTGTAGACATACGTCGCACCACCCTCGCGTGCGCCCACGATCAGCGAATGATCCGGCGGCAGGGCACCGTTGTTCGCCGCCCGCGCCGCCTTGTCGTTGGCGAACGGGGACTTGAAATGGTCCGCCGGCAATGCCTGCCGCTCGATCGGCTGCCCGTTGTCGTCGGTGCCGCCGGGCACGGTGATGTTGGACGCGAACGCCTTGACCTGGTCATCCGTCAGCCCGATGCCTTCTAGGTTGCGGTAATAGGCTTCCTTCATGGAGTGGCAGTTGGAGCAAACCGCCTGCCACACCTGCAAGCCCCGCTGCTCAGAGGCGCGATCGTAGGTGCCGAACGGCCCGGCGAAACTCCAGTTCACCGGCGGCAGTGCCTCCGCCTCCATGCCCTGGGCGAGAGCCGCGACGGGGAAGGCGAAAGCTGCAGCGGCCAACCAAGCAGCAAGCCGCATCATGCCTTCTCCATCGGCTTGGCCGTGGCGCCTTGCGGCAGCGGGCCGCCGCCACCGCCGGGACCGCCCATGTTGCGGTTGGACAGGATTGGCCGGCTGATGCTTTCAGGCAGCGGCAGCGTCTTCTCCAACTTGCCCAGAAGCGGCAGCAGCACAAGGAAGTGCAGGAAGTAGTAGGCTGTCGCTACCCGCCCGAGCACAACCCAGAGGCCGACTGGCTGATGCGCGCCGACAAAGCCCAGCGCGACCAATGACGCCACCAGCACCAGGATGAGCTGGCGGTAGATCGGACGGAACCGCGCCGACCGCACCGGCGAGGTGTCGAGCCAGGGCAGCAGGAACAGCACAGCGATCGAGCCGAACATCAGCATCACGCCGCCGAGCTTGTTCGGCACCGAGCGCAAGATAGCGTAGAACGGCAGGAAGTACCACTCCGGCACGATCTCGGCCGGCGTCGCCAGCGGGTTGGCCGGAATGTTGTTGTCCGCATGGCCAAGATAGTTCGGGAAGAAGAACACCAGCGTGGCAAACACCAGCAAGTAGACGCAAATGCCGACGCTGTCCTTCACGGTGTAGTAAGGATGGAACGGGATCGTATCCTGCGGGCTCTTGACGTCGATACCAAGCGGGTTGTTCGAGCCGGTGATGTGCAGCGCCACGATGTGCAGGAACACGACGCCCGTGATCATGAACGGCATCAGGTAATGCAGCGAGAAGAACCGGTTCAACGTGGCATTATCGACCGAGAACCCGCCCCACAGCCAAGTGACGATGCTGTTGCCCACGATGGGTATGGCAGAGAACAGGTTGGTGATGACCGTCGCACCCCAGTAGCTCATCTGGCCCCAGGGCAGCACGTAGCCCATGAACGCAGTTGCCATCATGAGCAGCAGGATCACCACGCCGAGCATGAACAGCAGTTCGCGCGGCGCCTTGTAGGAGCCGTAGTACAGCGCCCGGAAGATGTGGATGTACACCACGATGAAGAACATCGAGGCGCCGTTGGCGTGCACGTAGCGCAACAGCCAGCCGTAGTTCACGTCGCGCATGATGCGCTGGACGCTGTCGAAGGCGAGCGCCGTGTTGTCGGTGTAGTTCATCGCCAAGAACACACCGGTGGCGATCATGATCGCCAAGTTGATCATTGCCAGCGCGCCGAAGTTCCAGAAGTAGTTGAAGTTCTTCGGCGTCGGGAAGGTGCCGTATTCCTTCTGGATCAATGTGATGATCGGCATACGGGTGTCGACCCAGTTCAGCACTGGGTTCTTGACGTCGCTCTTGTGCAATCCGGCCATTTGAGGCTCCTCAGCCGATCTTGATCTTGGTGTTGGTCTCGAACGCATACGGGGGCAAATTCAGGTTCGCCGGCGCCGGCCCATGCCTGACGCGGCCGGACACATCATACTGGCTGCCGTGGCAGGGGCAGAACCAACCGCCGTAATCGCCCCGAGGGTCAGATGGCTTGTTGCCCAGTGGCACGCAGCCGAGATGGGTGCAGATGCCGATCACCACAATCCATTGCGCGTGGCCCGCCTGGATGCGCGATTGGTCGCTGACCGGCTCAATCAGCTGGTTCAACGGCACCGCCTCAACGGTCTTGATCTCGTCGGCGGTACGGTGGCGCACAAAGATTGGCTTGCCGCGCCACACCGTCGTGATCCCCATGCCCTCGGTGATCGGCGCCAGGTCGACCTCGATGGAAGACAGCGCCAGCACGTCACCCGCCGGGTTCATGCTGTCCACCATTGGCCAAACGATCGCGCCCAGCCCGACCAGCGCCCCGGCCCCGGCCACAAGCTTCAGGAAGTCACGCTTTGTTCCGACCGCCCCGGCGCCGCGTTCGCCGACATGGGCAAGTGTGTCTCGCATCTCGGAGGCGGACGTAGTGGACATGCTATCGCAACCCTTCTCAATCCCGGCGCCGATGTTCTAGGGGTTACCTGACGCACCTGCAACACAGCTTAGCCCCTGCAGTCCCGTAAATTGGAATGGTTGCAAATGTCGCAAGTCTATGATCAGCCTGAACATGTCGGTTTGCAGCCAGCCGCGGCCGCTTGGTTCGCCCAGTTGCGTGATGAGATTTGCACGATTTTTGAGGCGATCGAAGACGAGGGCGGTGTGTTGCAGGAGCGCCCGCCGGGCCGGTTCGTATGGACCGATTGGTCCCGCCCTGGGCTGTCAGGCGGCGGGGCGATGGCCGTGATGCATGGCCGGGTGTTCGAAAAGGTGGGAGTGAACGTCTCCACCGTGTCCGGCGAGTTCAGCCCCGAGTTCCGCACCGCTATGCCGGGGGCGGCAGACGACCCGCGGTTCTGGGCAGCCGGGATCAGCCTGGTGGCGCATCTGCAAAGCCCGCTGGTGCCGGCCGTGCACATGAACACGCGCATGATCGTCACCACCAAGGGCTGGTTTGGCGGCGGCGGCGATATCACACCCATGCGGCCGGAGACCAGGGCGGCGCAAGACGACGCGGCGGAGTTCCATGCCGCCTTCCGCGCGGCCTGCGACGCGCATGACCCGGCATATTACCCCGAGTTCAAAGCCTGGTGCGACCGTTACTTCTTCCTGCCGCACCGCAATGAGCCACGTGGCCTGGGTGGCATTTTCTACGACAACTTGGCCCGCCAGGGTGCGGCGGCCGACTTCGCCTTCACCCAGGATGTCGGGCGCGCTTTCCTGAGCGCCTATCCCGCCATCGTCCGCCGCCGGATGAACGCCTCCTGGAGCGCCGCGGACCGCGACCATCAGTTGGTCCGCCGCGGCCGCTATGTGGAGTTCAACCTGCTGCACGACCGCGGCACGCTCTTCGGGCTCAAGACGGGCGGCAATGTGGAGGCGATCCTGATGAGCATGCCGCCTGAGGTGCGATGGCCCTAGGCGGGGCTCGCCCCGCCGGCGCCGGTGGTTGCACCCACGCTACGAAGTGGCTCGCAGAATGGGCGATGAGGCAAGCAGGCTCAGTTCCTGCGTCACGAGGCGGTCATGGGCGTCCACGTCGGCCTTGGCGGCTGCTGGGCTCCAGCGGCCGCGCATCGTGAAAATGGTGGCGACGAACAGCGCAACACCCGCGATGCACACCCAGTACCAAACCTGCCACTGCCCCGGCGACTCAGCCACGGCCTGCTTCACCTCGGCAAGACGAGCAAGCAGGGCAGGGCTCGGCGCCGTGTTCGCGGCCACCGTCGCCTTGTAGGCCGCGATGACGCCCGGAGCCTCAATCAGCGGCGTGACACTGTTGACCACATGCGGCAGCGCCAGAAAGCACGCGGTTACGATCAAGCGCTGCAACCAACCCCAGACCGCCAGCCCAGTGGCAGTCAGCGCCGGATTGCGCGCCTCGATGGTTTCCGTGAAGCTCGCCATCCAGGCGGTGTAAGCAAAGCCGACCAGGACGGATTGCCCGCAACTGATCACGACCAACAGGGCGAACGAGGGGTGCTGGCCCGCCAGTGCCAGCCAGACGGCCATCAACGCGATGGCACCAACGCCGCCCACGAGCATGAATGGCTTGCGCACGCGCAACCGGTCGGACACCACGCCGGCGCCGACTAGGGAGACGGCGTTGGCGGCCCAGGTCCAATTTGCGAGCGCGTTGGCCTGTGCCAGGGAGAACTGGAACACGGTGACGAGGTAGATGGTCCCGAACGCCACGGCGGTGTAGTAGAAGATCAGCAGCGTGGAGACGCCGAATGCCGGGGCGATCACGTCCAGATGCAGGATCTGGCGCAACGGCCGGCGCAGGCTCGCCTCGACATCAAGGCCTTTGGCGCGCAATTCCACCAGCAGGCGGTCGCGTTCGCTCACCATGAGCTGGTCGCGCAGGCCGGGCGCCAATTCCCGCAACGCAATGAACGCGATGGCGAACATGACCAGGCCGGCAACGCCGCAGATGTGGAACTGGCTCTGCCAGGTTTGCAGGCTGGGTAGGGTCAGCGTGTTGATGCCGCTCACCATGAGGCTGCCCAGCACCGGGCCCACGGTCCAAAAGCCCATGGCAGCCGCGCGGCCCACCTGCGGCGAGAAGTCCCGCATCAATGCCGGCGTGGTCACCAGGACGATGCCTTCGACGAAAGCCACCACCATCGAGGCCGCGGCGAATTGCAGGGGCGTCGTCACGTTTGGCAGCACGAACAGCGTCATCAATGCGATGGCGAGTTGCCCGTAGATGACCAGGTTGGCCCGTCCAAACCGGTCGGCGAGCCCAGCCAGGAGCGAGCCGAACGCGCCGCACAGGTTGCCCAGCGCAAGGGCTACAACGAAAAAGCCGAACGGCATGCGCAGCGCGCTCAACATCAACGGCGCAACACCGCCGCCGACATAAAGCTGGTAGTACAGCGAAACGGTGATGGCGACGACCAGCAGCAGCAGGCTCAGCCGGACGCCGCGCGGTGGATAGTGCGCCAACTGGCGGTTCCACCCGATGCCGAACCGCGAGCCCGGCACCGCAAGGGATTGACTGGACGACATCGTGGTATCCTCCCTATTTTTCTTATTGCTGTTGTCGCGTGAGTTCTACTGCTTGACGAACTCCATCGTGCCGTCGGCGACACGGCCGTAGCGCAAGGCCAAAGCGTCCATCGCGTAGTTGCGATGCATCCGCCATGGCCGCTTGGACCCCTGCTTTGGCATCATGCCAATCGCGCGCTGCACGTAGCCTGATGTCAGGTTGAAGAACGGTTCCTCCTCAATCGCAGGGCCCCGCCGCGGCACGGCCGCCGCGTAGTGCCGCCGCCGCATGAGGTTGAGCAGCCGGCACACATACTCGCATGTGATATCGGCCTTGAGCGTCCAGGAGGCGTTGGTGTAGCCGATGACCGAGGCGAGATTGGGCACCCCGCTGAACATGGATCCTTTGTACGCCAGCGCCTTGGATAGATCCACTTGCTCGCCATCAACCGTGAGCTTGACGTCGCCCAGCAGGTTGACCTTGAGCCCGGTCGCCATGACGACGATGTCAGCCTCAAGCTCGTCGCCGGAGCGCAGCCGCACGCCGCCTTGTGTGAACGCCTCGATGTGCCCGGTGGCGATGGAGGCGCGGCTGTCGCGGATGGCGTGGAACAGGTCGGCATCCGGCACCAGGCAAAGGCGCTGGTCCCACGGTTTATAGGTTGGGGTGAAATGCGTGTCGACGTCGTATTCCGGGCCGAGCAGGTGGCGCGCCATGGCGATGATCTGCTGCTTGGTCTCCTCGGGCTTCTTGCGGGCGATATTGTAGAAATACATGCCGAGCGCCATGTTCTTGGCCCGCGTCAGCCTGTAGGCCAGCTTGGCGGGCAGGCGGGCGCGTAGCCAATTAGCAGCTTTGTCCTCAGACGGGCGCGCCACGATGTAGGTGGGCGACCGCTGCAGCATGGTGACGTGCGCCGCCGTCTTGGCCATCTCCGGCACGATGGTGACGGCGGTGGCGCCGCTGCCGACCACCACCACGCGCTTGCCGGCGTAATCGAGGTCCTGCGGCCAGAATTGCGGGTGCACGATCTGCCCCCGGAACAGGTCGCTATGCGCGAACTCGGGCATATGACCGCCAGCATAGTCGTAATAGCCGCTGCACATCAGCAAGAAGCCGCAGGTCAGGCGGACGGGTTCGCCAGTGTCGGTCCGCTCGGCCTCGACCGTCCAGCGCGCCGCCGCGGAGGACCAGGACGCCCGCCGCACGCGATGGTTGAAGCGGATGCGCGGGCTGACCGCGAAGTCATCGGCTGTCTCGCGGACATAGTTGAGGATTGAGGCGCCGCTGGCGATCGACTTGGCCTCGGACCACGGCCGGAACGAATAGCCGAGGGTGAACATATCCGAGTCGGAGCGGATGCCGGGGTAACGGAACAGGTCCCAGGTGCCGCCGATTGTGCTGCGCGACTCGAGCAAGGCGTAGGTCAGGCCCTTGCAGCGCTTCTGCAGGTGGCAAGCGGCACCGATCCCGGACAGGCCGGCGCCGACAATCAGCACGTCGAGGTGCTCGATCTTGGCAGGCGCGACCGCGGGCGCGTAGTCGTCCAAAACTTCTTGGTCAGCCATTATTCCACACTTTCAGTTTGCTGCCGGGCTGTTTGCTGTGGAGCCAGGCCTTTCATTGAATTGGTTACTTTCCGCTTGATGATGCGGCTCATCGGCGCCCAGTAATCAACCGGGAACAAGCGCTGGATGAGGGCGATTTGGCGGGCATCACGGCCAACCAGCACGCGCTTTTCGCGCCGTAGCAGGCCTCGAACGATCTCCGCGGCGGCGGCTTCCGGCGGCAGTTGCAGCAGCGCTTTGGAGACGTGCCGCTGCAAATTCGCCTCGGCCTCACTAAGGCCGGTCCTACGCGCGCTGGCGTCGACCGAGGTGCGGACGCCGCCGGGATGCACCACGGTGACGCCGACGCTCGATCCCTCCAGCTCATGCCGCAGCGCCTCGGAAAAGCCGCGCACGGCGAACTTGCTGGCCGAGTAGGGCACTTGGCCCGCCGGCGCCACGATGCCGAAGATGCTCGACACGTTGACGATGTGGCCCGCCTCGGCGCGCCTCAGGACGGGCAAGAAGG
>CAXTRX010000101.1:0-11522 GCA_964246785.1 uncultured Acetobacteraceae bacterium
CCACCGCCTCGTCGTTGAAGGCCATCAGGTCCTCCAGGCTGCCGCCGCCCCGTGCCACGATCAGCACGTCCGGCCGGGGCACGCCGTTGCGCGGCAGGGTGCAGAAGCCGGCAATAGCGGCCGCGATCTGCTCCGCGGCAGCCGCCCCCTGCACTGCGACCGGCCACAGCAGGATCGGGCGGCCAAAACGCCGGGCGATGGTGGTGTGGATGTCGTGCAGCACCGCCCCTTGGGCCGAGGTCACCACCCCCACCAAGCGGGGCAGCACCGGCAGCTTCCGCTTGCGCTCGAACAGCCCTTCGCCCGCCAGCTTCACCCGCAGCGCCTCGATGCGCGCCAGCATTGCGCCGGCGCCGGCGTATTCCAGCCGCTCGATGATGAGCTGGTATTGGCTTTTATCTCCCCAGGCGGAAATCCGGCCGGTGGCGATCACCTCCACGCCGTCCTCCGGCTTCAGCCCGACCGTGCGCGCCGCGGTTTTCCAGATGATCGCCCGCAAGGTGCCGCCTTCGTCCTTGAGGCACAGGTAGGTGTGCCCCGAGGCATAGCGCTTCACCTCCGCCAGCTCGCCGCGCACCCGCACGCGGCCGAACGCGCCTTCCAGCGTCCGCTTTACCGCGCCGGCGATCTCACTGACGCTGTATTCGGGAACGTTGCTAGCGGCATTGGGGGGCTGGGTATCCATGCCGGCAAACTATGCTACGCCGGGCCCCAAGCAAACTGAGCCTTGGATAGAGGAGCGGCAAAAATGCGGGTGTTGCTGACAGGCGGCGGCGGCCGGGAACACGCTTTGGCATGGGCGCTTGCCGCCTCGCCGCTGCTCACCAGGCTGTATGTGGCGCCCGGCAACCCGGGCATTGCCGCGCTGGCGACCACCGTGCCGATTGCCGACACGGACATCGCGGGCCTGGTCGCATTCGCCCGGGATAACGCGGTCGACCTTGTGGTGCCGGGCCCCGAGGCCGCCCTCGTGCTTGGGCTGACCGACGCCATGGCTGCGGCCGGCATCCTCTGTTGTGGCCCATCCGCTGCCGCGGCGCAGCTCGAAGGCAGCAAGGCATTCGCCAAGGAGATCGCGGAAGCTGCCGGCATCCCCACCGCCCGCTGGGAGCGCTTCACCGACCTGGCCACGGCGTGCGACTTCATCACCCGCCGCGGCGCGCCCATCGTGGTGAAGGCGGACGGGCTGGCGGGCGGCAAGGGCGTGGTGGTGGCGCAAACCGAAGCCGAAGCCGAAGCCGCCGCCGAACGCTGGCTGCAGGACGGCCCGGTGCTGATCGAAGAGTGCCTTTCGGGCCCGGAAATCAGCCTGTTTGCCCTTTGCGACGGCACCGATGCCATCCTGATCGGCACCGCCCGCGACCACAAACGCGCAGGCGACGGCGACTGCGGGCCCAACACCGGCGGCATGGGCGCGATCTCCCCCGCGCAGGGTTTCGACCCGGCGCCCGCGATGGACCTCATCATCCGCCCGACCTTGGCCGAGATGGCGCGGCGCGGCACGCCCTTCCGCGGCGTGCTGTACGCCGGGCTGATGCAGACCGCGTCGGGCGCCAGCCTGATCGAATACAACGTCCGCTTCGGCGACCCGGAATGCCAAGCGCTGATGGCACGCCTGCATAGCGACCTGTTGCCTGCCTTGCTGGCGGCCTGTCAGGGCGAGTTGGCCGCGTTCGACCTGCGCATGCGCGCCGACGCCGCCTGCGCCGTGGTGATGGCAGCGCGCGGCTACCCGGACGCGCCAGAAGGGGGAAGCGTTATCGCCGGGTTGGATCGCGCGGCGGCCGTGCCGGGCGCAATGGTGTTCCATGCCGGCACTGCAATGCGCGGCGACCAGGTGGTGGCGGCGGGTGGCCGCGTGCTGACGCTGGTGGGGTTGGCGCCCGACGCCGCCGCTGCGCGCATGGCGGCCTACGCGGCGGTGGATGCGGTGCAGTGGCCTGGCGGGTTCTGCCGGCGGGACATTGGGGTGGTCACAAGCTAAGCGGCAGAGCGCTGCTTTGCACCTGGGAGGGGATAGCCGTTCCCCTCACGCCTTTACGGGACGGAGGCAACCTCGCAAGAAGGCGACAACCTGCGCGCGACCGGCACGGTATTGCTCGGGAGTGAAGAAGTGCGTCGCACTCGCAACGGTCTGCAGCTGGATGGCAGCGTTGGCCGCCACCATCGCTCGGCTCTGGGAGATCGGCACCGTAGTGTCATCCTCCCCGTGCACGAGCAGGACGGGGCAGCGAATTTGGTCGGCGACGAAGACTGGCGAGCAGGCTCTCATATCGGCCGGAGCGACAAAGTCAGCCAGGTAGTCCGCTATGCCCGTATCTGCACTGTCTCGCGCCCAGGCAGCAAGGTCGGTGCAGGGGAAAAAGGCCGCAACCGCAAGCAAATTGGCGCCTGGCCGCGCGGCCGCGAGCAGCGCCACCTGACCGCCTTGCGAGTATCCCAGCAGCGCCACGGGCCCGTCGCAACCCGGCTGCGACCGAAGCCACGCTACCGCCGCGAGCGCATCGTCGGGCTGGCGCAAACCCTGGTCCTCGTCGCCCGTTGAGCCAAGCCAGCCGCGTTGGGACAGGCACAAGGCAGCAAAGCCATCATTAGCAAGCAATTTGGCGGTCCAAGCGGTCCAGGTCGCATCGCCGCCGTAGCCATGCAAAATTATAATGCTGGCGAGTGCACGTCCGCTAGGGTGGAACAAGTAGCCGCCGAGCTGAACCCCATCTGCGCCTGGAACACGCACCTGTTGACCCCCGTCATTTGCTTCCGGCAAGGCGTCCCACGCGTGCACTACCTCCAAGAGGAACCGAAGCTGATCCGGCCCACCAAGCACGACGCTGTAGTAGCCCGGCGCGTAGGAACGATTCGCGGGAACCTCCAGGACGCGCCATCCCGTCTCGCTGGCTGAGGCAGTAACCGCGTCAACTGCGGCGCGCGAAGCGGCGCGGAGCTGGACGCAGACGCCACGCACTGCCGCGTCCGGGTCGGACGTCTGTCGTGCCAGAACCTGAGCACCTTCCCGGGCCCATAATACCCAGCTCTCGTCCCGGTTGATGCGCCCAAAGCCGAGCGCGTGCAGCACGGGGTGCAGCAATGGCTCAGCGGCAGCCAAGTCAAGGACATCAAGGCTAATCCCAGCCAAGCAGCCGGGGTATGAGGGATATCGCACGATGGCTCTCGATTCTTGCAACCAGTATGCGGTGGCGCTAGCACCGCTGATAAGGCAACGGCAGCAGCAATCGCACTGGCATCCGAACCACATCGCTCCCATTCGGCACGATCACGTCAGCCGCCGGGTCGAAGTCGGTCAGCATCTCGCGGCAGGCGCCACAAGGCGGCACGACCGCAATTTGGCGTAGCGACTCGTCGGCTTTCGGGTGGCGCACGGCCACGGCGCACTCCACCGTCCCGTCGCCCTCCAGGATTGCGCGGCCGAGCGCCACCGCCTCCGCGCAGACCGATAACCGGCCGACCGTGGCGCCCAGGTGCACGCCCGTCCAGATGCGTCCGTCCCGCGAGCGGAGCGCGGCACCCACCGTGTGCCAGTGCGGCCGGTAGTGCTTCAGCAAAACCGCGCGCGCGGCCTCGACCAGTTCATCGTCCGCCAAGTCCAGCATCACTCGGCGGCTTCGGCGTCCTCACCGTCTTCCGGACCAGTAATCATCGCCCGCTCGACCACGATCGACTGATCCCGCACCCGCTTCTCGATGCTGTCGGCGACGTCCGGATGGTCCTTCAGGAACGACTTGGCGTTTTCCCGCCCCTGCCCGATCCGCTGGCTGTCGTAGGAGAACCAGGCGCCCGACTTTTCGACCACGCCCGCCTTCACGCCAAGGTCGATCAACTCGCCGCGCTTGCTGATCCCCTCGCCATACATGATGTCGAACTCGACCTGCCGGAATGGCGGCGCCATCTTGTTCTTTACCACTTTCACCCGGGTCTGGTTGCCGACCACCACGTCCCGGTCTTTGATCTGTCCGATGCGGCGGATCTCCATGCGGATCGAGGCATAAAACTTCAGCGCGTTGCCGCCCGTTGTTGTCTCCGGGTTGCCGAACATGACGCCGATCTTCAGCCTGATCTGATTGAGGAAAATCAGCATGGTGTTGGACTTGGATACGCTGCCCGTGAGCTTGCGCAGTGCCTGGCTCATCAGCCGGGCATGCAGCCCAACATGCGTGTCGCCCATCTCGCCTTCGAGTTCCGCCCGCGGCACCAGGGCAGCCACGCTGTCTATGACGACGATATCGATCGCGCCGGAGCGCACCAGCGTGTCGCAGATCTCCAGGCCCTGCTCACCACCATCCGGTTGGGACAGCAACAGGTTATCCACGTCCACGCCGAGCTTGCGCGCGTAGAGCGGGTCCAGCGCGTGCTCGGCGTCGATGAAGGCACAGGTGCCGCCACGGCGTTGCGCCTCGGCGATGGCATGCAAAGCCAGCGTTGTTTTGCCCGAACTCTCCGGCCCGTAGATCTCGATCACCCGGCCCCGCGGCAAGCCGCCAATGCCCAAAGCAAGGTCCAGACCGAGGGAGCCGGAAGGAATGACGTCAACCGTCTCATCGGTGCGGGCACCCATGCGCATGATGGAGCCCTTGCCGAAGGCACGCTCAATCTGCGTCATAGCGGCGTCGAGGGCCTTGGTTCTGTCCATATCTGGTCCTTTGCCCGTGCATACGAGCGTGTTGGTAGTGTGTCATAGGCTGCGAGACGGCCGCAACCAGGCGGTTGAGCAGGTATTTCCTTACACCTGTTCGCTAGCGGTTGCATGTCGGTGGCGCCTAGCAAGCATAACGGGCGCGTGATTGCCTCGTTCATGCCAGGCTTGATTTTGGTGGTCTGATTGAAGAACTCGTTGGAAGACCGGCGAAACGCGCGCCGGTCGCGTTGGCAACCGGGAGATGCCGTTGGGAACTCCATGGACCCGCGGGAGCCCGGGATGGGCGCAACCTGTGCCCGTTAATAAAGCGATCGTGCTTTGTTCACTAGAACATAACGTGAATTTGAGCAGTACTCAGGCTCTTGGGCGTCGGCGCCACAGCGATCAGCGCCAAGGGTATAAATGCCCAGGATAGGCACTACTCGCCCCGGCGCCCAAGCTGCTGCGAACTCCAACGCCACCTCGCGGCAGTGGCGGAAGCGCTTACGGCGTTCTGGCGTCCTTAACGGCGTCTAGCCGGGTCTCAATCGCCACTATCAATTCTCGCACAGAGTAGGGCTTGGGCATGAACAGGATATCTGACTGTGCCAGCCGCTTGCGCAATGGATCGTCCGCGTAACCCGACGCCAGAATGGCCGGCAATCCGGGGCGGATCAGGCGTATGGCTGCTATCAACCCCTCCCCATCAAGCCCAGGCATGGTGAGGTCAGACACCACCATGTGGAGCGGCCCGCCCGCCTCCGGGTCGGCTAGCAACGCCAACGCCGCCTCGGCACAGGGGGCCGACAACACACCGAAGCCTCGCCGGGCCAGTCCACGCTCGGCCACTCGTCGCACAGGGTCCTCATCGTCAATCAGCAGAATGGTTCGCGCCGAAACGTCCCTGACAGGCCGGCTCGCCGCACTCGGCGGCGGCGCAAGCGCTACTGCTTCCGCCTCAGCCACCCGCGGCAGGTAAATCCGCACCCGTGTGCCCTCGCCGATGGCACTATCGACTGTCAGGAACCCGTCTGACTGACGGACGATCCTATGCACGGTAGCCAACCCCAAGCCATTACCGCCCTGATCACGCCGGGTGGTAAAGAATGGTTCGAAAATCCGCGTCAAAACGTCACGTGGAATGCCTACGCCGGTATCCTGGACCTCCACCATTTCATAGCTGCCGGGTGGGATCGTTGCCATGTCACACACCAACGGACTGTACAGGTCTGTAAGCCCGGTTCGCAGCGTCAACCGGCCGCCTTTCGGCATCGCATCGCGCGCATTCACGGCCAGGTTCACCAGCACTTGGTCGAGTTGGGTAGGGTCCATCCGCACCGTGCGCCCTGACTGCTCCAATTTCAGGTCAAGCGTCACGTTGCTGCCGAGCAAACGCCTGAGTAAGCCCAAGACGTTGCTGACGGCCGCGTTCAAGTTCAGGACACGCGGCTGCCATGCCTGTTGCCGCCCGAACGCGAGCAATTGGCACACCAGCTCAGCGCCCCGAACAGCGCTGGAACGGATTTCTCGTAAGTCGTCCATGGTTTGGGCATCAGCCTGCGCCCGGTCGATGGCCTCATCTGCCGACCCGAGGACGACGGTGAGAAGGTTATTGAAATCATGGGCGATGCCACCCGCTAACTGCCCGACGGCGTGTAACTTCTGGCTTTGATTAAGCTGCATCTCGAGCGTCTTTTGCGCCGACGTATCGAGAACTTGCAGGATGGCGCCATTGATTGCCCCATTCGGCTCACGCAATGGCGTCGCTGTCACTTCGACCGCTTGCACGCTGCCGTCATGACGCCCGCGAATGGCCGAGGCATAGCTGCGCAACACAGCCCCATCCTTCAGCACGGGTGCTAGCTTCTCCCACAAACCAGGGCTGCGCTTGTCACAAAACAGCGCCTCTACCGGGTGACCCGGCGAGAGATCACAGTCCTGGCTCAGCAGGCAGCGCATGGCCTCGTTAACCCGAACCAGCTTGCCGTTCTGATCAATCGCAACAATGCCGATAGCCGAGACATCAAACAGCAGATCAAATGCCTCGTGGCCGGGCTGCCTCAATTGGTCGAGCAATCCTTCCACCCGCACTGCTCGCGAGGCGGAACACTGCTCGCGGCTGTCGGCTGGCGCGCTCATCGCAGCCTCAGCGGCAGGGCTCGCGACCGCAGCCGCCACACATAAGCAATAATTTCAGCCACTGCTTTGAAGTATTCAGCCGGGATCTCTGCATCGAGTTCAACTTGATACAGCGCTCGGGCGAGCGGGGGATTGGCCACCAACGGTATGCGATGTTCGCTTGCCACCTCTCGTATGCGCGCTGCCACCTCGTCGACCCCTTTCGCCACAACGCGAGGCGCACCACCACTACCACGATCGTATGACAAAGCGATAGCGTAATGAGTCGGATTCGTGACGATGACAGTCGCTTTCGGAACCGCCGCCAGCATGCGCTTTTTGGCGCGTGCCATGCGGATCTGCCGCAGCCGCGCTTTGATGAGTGGGTTTCCGTCCGTCTCCTTAGCTTCGTCCCGCAGGTCCTGCTTGCTCATGCGCAGGTCGCGCCCGTGTTTCACCCTCGCCCAAACAGTATCTGCCCCGGCGACCACCACCTGCAGTCCAAGCAGCGGAAACATGAGCTGCAGCACCATTTGGAGGATGCGTTGCGCCAAGCGGCCCGGCGTCCACAGCAGCGCGCTGCCCAGCTCTGAAACATGGCTGGCGAGAACGTGGTAGGCGGCAAATCCAAACACGGCCAGCTTTACCAGCGACTTGCCTGCCTCGATGAGGCCGCGCACACCAAAGATCCGCTTAAGCCCACGCATCGGGCTGAGCCGTGCAAGATCTGGCATGACTGCACTGGTCTTGAATACCATGCCCGTCTGCAGCAATGCCGCAATTACCAGAGCGGCGGCAACACTCAGCACGATCGGCCCGGAAAGCAGCGCCAACGCCAAAATCGCCTGCTGCAAGGCCGCAAGCGGGTCCGCGTAAGGCAGTTCCAGCATTGGAGTCAGCCGCGCCAGCGCAGTCCCTCCGAGAAGCGGACCTATCATTGACAGCATCAAGGTCGCCACACCCAGGCCGGCCAGGTTCGCCACTTCGCGTGAAACGGCGACATTGCCCTCTGCGCGGGCCTGTTCCAGCCGCCGTGAACTGGCGGCCTCCGTGCGGTCTTCCGCGTCCGCCATTGCTATAGAATGCCTGCGGTTCTTGCCATGCCAGCCCTGCTCGCATCAAACAGGATTAGCACGTCAGAGCCCTGGAAGTGCCGCAAAGCTATCACGCGCAGTTCCCAGCCATGTCTCTACCAATGAAGTAGCAATGACTGAGAGGAGCGCCAGTCCCGCGAGAATTTGGCCCGGCATGGCCGCAAAATAAACTTGTAGCTGCGGTATAAGCCGCGCGATCACGCCTAACGCTGAGTGCCAAACGATGTTGGCCAGCACCAATGGCGCAGCCAGGCGTAGTGCCAAGCCAAAGGCGGTTCCGACGGCCGCAACAACTGCCTGGAGGCTGTCCGGAATCGACAGCAGCATACCCGCCGGCATCAAGCTGTAGCTGCCGGCAAGGGCTTCTACCGGCAGCGCCCAAAGGCCGGTTCCGAGCACCAGCACAGGACACGCGAGCGAACACAGCCGCATCATCGTGCTTGACTGACCAAGAACGGGATCAGGCGTAATTATGCTGGACAGGCCGAGCATGAAGGAGATGATCTGTCCGGCCATTGGCAAGGCAAGAGTGATGCAGCGCGCAAGCCACCCAAGCACGCCGCCGCATAGCAGCTCGGCGGCGATCATGCCGGCCGCATGCCAGCCGTTGGGGGGAGCCACCGTTCCCACTGCCGGCAAGATCAGCGCCACCAAGGCCACGGAGAGCCCAGCCCGGACTGTCATCGGGATTTCAGCTTCTCCCAAGCCAGGCAAAAGCATGATGGCCGCACTGCAGCGACACAGAACCAAGGCGAAAGCAAAGGCCCATGTTGGCAGGAGGGCGAGTTCTGCTGCGGTCATCACTGCCCACCGACACCAATCATCTGGTCGAATAAAAGGCGAGTATAGTCCATCAACGTGGCAAGCATGAACGGCCCGCTCAGCATCAACACACTGACGATAACGACCGCTTTTGGGATAAACGTCAGCGTGGCTTCGTTGATCTGGGTAACGGCTTGCACAAGCGACATCACTATGCCAACCGCCAACGCGGCCACCAACGCAGGACCGCCCAATTTGAGCACGACCAGCATCGTGGCGTGCAGCGCCGTCCCGACGTCGCCTTCGTTCACGGCTCCGTACCCTGCCACGGGCCGCTATAGATGCGGCATAGCATCAAATCGCCATCCGCATGATCTCTTGATAGGCTTGTACCATGCGGTCCCGCACGGCCGTCGTGGTTTGCAATGCAAGCTCGGCCCGATTTACGGCCGCAACGACGTCCGTAAGGTTGCCCGTGCCGGCGATGGCCTGGGCTGACGATTGATCGGCAGCGTGGCCGGCATCCACAACTCCCTGCAAAGCGTTCGTCAATGCGGCACCAAAGCCTTCGAGACTGGCCGTCTGCCCAGCATCGGTGCGGCCGTAAGCCTGCGCCGCGGCCGCGGCTGACAAAGCTGCAATAGTCATTTCAGCATGTCGATTGCGCGAGTGAGCATGGAGCGGGTGACTTGCATGACATTGAGGTTGGCGCTGAACGATCGTTGTGCCTCACGCATGTCCATTACTTCGACGAAGCTGTTGACGTTTGGCAGACGGACATAGCCCTGCGCGTCCGCCGCCGGGTGCGACGGATCGTAGCGTTTGGGAAAGTCCGACTTGTCGGTGCCAACTTCTTTCACTTGCACCGTCTCACTACCGAGTGCTGCGTCCATCTTTTCGACGAACGTAATGGTTTTGCGGCGATACGGGTCGGCGCCTGGGCTATCACCCGTTGTCGCCTGGTTAGCAAGATTTTCCGCAATCACCCGCAAGCGCGTGGTTTGCGCGTCCATTCCGCGAGCGGAAATCATGAGTGCTTTCGTCAGATCCATCGTGAGCCCTATTTGCCAAGAACGGTTTGGAAGAGGCCGACATATTTTTTGTAGAGATTGGTCACCAAAGCATGGGCATTTTCTGTGTCGGCCACCTTGGTCAATTGTTCTTCGACAGATACGGCATTGCCGTCCGGCGCGCGCTCGGTAGGGCGTACTGGCCGAGCCGCAGCACCGGCGCCATTGGCCGAGGCGATATGCATCGGATTGGTGACGGCAAGCTCGGGCGCCGCTTGCGCCAAGCTCTTTGCGAACGGGGAAAGGTCTTTTGATTGATAGCCGGGCGTGTTGGCATTGGCGATGTTTTGCGCCAACAACGCCTGCCTACGGTCGATCCATGCGAGCCGCTTCTCCGCAAGGTCGAACAAACCCATGCCAGTATCATTCATGGGATGATTCTGGCAGGGAAACGTTACTGGTCGGTTAAGCGCCATCGAAAGGTTTTGGTAATCTGCGTGTGGTCTGATGCCGCTTATGCAAGGCACTGGGCTGATCGACTTTGACCATTCCGAATTCGACGCCGCTGCGTGTCGGGTTGCTCACGCCATGAGCGATGGGTTGGCTCGCACAATCTGCATTGCTCGCGTCTTGGTCGAGAATGGCCGCACTGTCGACATGGCCGGGCTCGATCGTGGCGTGGGCCTGCTTTGTGCCAAAGTTCTGGACCTGCCGCTCGACTCGGGCCGCAACCTGAGACCGCAGCTTATCGCCCTTCTCGCCGCGGTCGACCAGTTAACGGAGGCGCTCGAGGCACAAAGCCAAGCCTAGGCAACCCGCTTCGTCACGTCGTTCTCAAGGCAAAAGGCCGGACTTCTTCATGACATCCATTCCGATTTACTCAGCCGCAGGCAGCCTGGCTGCCGTTCTCCTGCTCATACTCCTGATCGGCCGGGCATTGCGAGCGACCCGGTCCATCCGGTTGGGCGCAAACTCTAGCGGCCGGCTTCGCGTGCTAGAAACCTTGGCAATCGACCCGAAGCGGCGGCTCGTCCTGCTCGAATGTGACGGGCGTGCGTTGCTGCTGTTGACCGGCATGCAGGATCACGTCGTCGGCTGGCTCCCTGGGCCCGCGCCATGAAATGGCTTTTGCCGGCAGCGGCCCTGCTGCTCTTTGCTGTGCCCGAAATCGCCGCGGCACAATCGGTGAACATCGATCTGGGGGCTGCCGGTCAAGCCGGTGCAACCGGGCGCCTGGTGCAACTGACCGCGCTGATAACCCTGCTGTCGGTCGCTCCTAGCCTGTTGGTGATGGTGACCGCGTTCACCCGCATCGTCATCGTGTTGTCCTTGCTGAGGTCGGCCATCGGGGCGCAGGGAGTGCCCCCGAATACCGTGTTGATCGGCCTTGCCTTGTTCCTAACTTTCTTCGTCATGCAGCCTGTACTTGATCAAGCCTATGTCACTGGATTGCTGCCGATGACAGACGGGCGGGTGGGCGAGCTCGAAGGTTTGCGCTTGGCGGCCGAACCATTCCGCCGCTTCATGGCGGCCAACATGCATGGGCCAGACCTGCAGTTGTTCCTAGACATAGGTCACATGGCGTCGCCCGCCACGCCGGAGGCGACGCCCTGGCGGGCGCTCGTGCCGGCTTTCCTGATCGGCGAGTTGCGCCGCGCGTTCGAGATGGGGTTCCTGCTCTATCTGCCGTTTCTCGTGATCGACATGGTGGTGGGCAGCGTGCTGATGAGCCTGGGCATGATGATGCTGCCGCCCGCCACCATCAGCCTGCCGTTCAAGCTGATCTTTTTTGTGCTCGTTGATGGCTGGCGCCTGGTCTCCGGCAGCCTGGTACAAGGATTTGCGCCGATGCATTGAACCGGGCGCACGCCGCGCGCCCCCGCCGCACCCCAACCCGGCCCGGCGCCG
>CAXTRX010000102.1:0-10903 GCA_964246785.1 uncultured Acetobacteraceae bacterium
CGGCATGGCCTACCTCGCTGGCGGCCTGGTCGACCGCGCCACCGCCTGCCTGACCGCCGCCACCAAGCTCGCGCCCGAATTTGCCGCTGCCGGGGTCAACCTCGGGGTCACGCTGCAGCACGCGGGCAAGGTCAGGGCGGCCGCCGAGGCCATGCGCAAGGCCCTTGCCGCCGACCCGGCCAATGTGCCCGCCACCACCAACCTGGCGCTCTACCTCGCCATGATGGGCCATCCGCAAGCCAGCGAGCGCCTGCTGCGGGACTTGCTGGCAGTCAATCCGGGCGCGGTGGACGCGCGCATCAACCTGGCGGCGAACCTGCTGCAGGAGGATCGTGACGAGGACGTGGTGGCGCTGCTCGAAGGCGCGCCCTCCGGCAAGGCGACTCAGCAGAACCGGCAAGTCCTGCTGCTGTTGGCGCTGGTGAAGCTGGGCCGGCTAGAGGCGGCGCGGGCGCTGGACCCGACCGTGGGAGCGGTGCGGCCGGATCTGCAAACCAAGCTGGGTCTGGCGCGCGCCTTGCTCGCGCTGGCCGGCGGGGACGCAGACGCAGCCCGGCAGCAGGCTGAGGCGATGGCGGCGATGCTGGCGGGCGCTGCCAGCTTGCGGACCGAACATCGCGTCGCGGGCCACCACGACCTTGCCGCCGTGTGGTCGCGCCTGGAGGATCACGACGCAGCCTTCGCCAATTGGACGAGCGCGCACCGGCTGCTGGCGCGAAGCGAGCCGTTCTCCCGCAGCAGCTACGAAGCCTTCGTCGATGCCACGGTCGCCGGGTTCAGCGCCGGCCGAATGCGGCAGGGCCCGCGTGCCGGCAACCAGGATCCGGCGCCCGTGTTCATCGTCGGTATGCCGCGCTCGGGCACCACGCTGGTCGAGCAAATCCTCGCCTCCCACGCCGCCGTGCACGGCGCAGGCGAGCGCAGCGCACTGGGCAACTTGTTCCACCAGATTGGCGGGGCGGGCGAGACGGCCGCGGCGGTGCAGCGGGTGGTCGCATTGAGCGGCCCCGACCTGGACGCGCTCGCTGCGGAGTATCTGACCAGGCTGCATGCGCTGGCTCCCGCGGCCAGTCGAGTGATCGACAAGATGCCGGCCAATTTCCGTCATCTCGGCCTGGCAGGCTTGCTGCTGCCCGGCGCCCGCGTGATCGCCTGCGAGCGCGACCCGCGCGACATCGGCCTGTCGATCTGGAAGCAGCATTTCATCGGCGCTCATGGCTACGCCCACGACCTGGCTGACCTCGGTTGGTATATCGGCCAGCAACGCCGGCTGATGGCGCATTGGCGGGCCGTGTTGCCGCTGCCGATCCTGACCGTGCGGCATGAGGCGTTGGTGGCGGATTTCCCGGCCGTGCTGCGGCAGATGCTGGCGTTTCTCGGGCTCGACTACGATGCGGCCTGTGAACGTTTTCACGAGACCGAGCGCCGGGTCGATACCGTGAGCCGCGGCCAGGTGCGGGAGGGCATCAACTCGCGCGGGGTTGGCCGGTGGCGGGTGTATCAGCGCCAATTGGCGCCGCTGAGTGCCGCGCTAGAACAAGCGGGGGCGCTCGATCGCTGAAGGGAACTCGCACCCCCCTGCTGCGCTGCAACGCCATTCGCAGGAGACATGCCGATGGACCATTACGACCTCATCGTCATCGGCAGCGGACCTGGCGGCGCCTCGCTCGCGCACCGTCTGGCACCGACCGGCAAGCGCATCCTGCTGATCGAACGCGGCGACTACCTGCCCCGCGAGCAACGCAATTGGAGCTCGCAGACCGTGTTCGTCGACGGCGCCTATCAGGCGCAGGAAACCTGGTACGGCGCCCGTGGCGAGAGCTTCCATCCCGGCCTGCACTACTACGTCGGCGGCAACTCCAAGGTCTATGGCGCGGCGCTGTTCCGGCTGCGCGAGCGCGACTTCGAGGCGGTGCAGCACGTGGACGGCGTATCACCCGCCTGGCCGCTGAAATATGCCGACTTCGAGCCGTTCTACACCGAAGCCGAGCGCCTGTATGTCGTACATGGCCAGCGCGGCGAGGACCCGAATGAGCCGCCCGCCGATGCGCCCTACCCGTTTCCCCCCGTCTCGCACGAGCCACGCGTCCAAGCGCTCGCCGAAAGCTTTGCCTCCGAAGGGCTGCACCCGTTCCACCTGCCGCTCGGCATCCGGCTTGAAGAGCGCGACGGCAAGCCCACGCCCACCAGCGTCTGCATCCGCTGCGACGCGTTCGACGGCTTCCCATGCCTGCTGAACGGCAAGGCGGACGCCCAGGTCATGTGCGTCGACCCAGCGCTCGCCGCCCACCCGAACCTCACTTTGCTCACCAACGCCTACGTGTCCCGCCTGCACACCGACCCGGCGGGACGCAGCGTGACGGGCGTGCAAGTCACCCGCAACGGCGCCGAGGAGCAGTATAGCGCCGACATCGTGGTGGTCGCCTGCGGCGCCCTGTCGTCCGCGCTGCTGCTGCTCCGTTCGGCCAATGACGCGCATCCGCATGGCTTGGCAAACGGGTCGGGGCAGGTCGGGCGCAACTACATGCGGCATAACCAATCCGTCCTCATGGCGCTGATGAAGCAGCCGAACGAGACCGTGTTCCAGAAGACGCTGGCGGTAAGCGACTATTACTTCGGCGCCGACGATTGGGAGTATCCGCTCGGCCTGATCCAGATGTGCGCCACCTCGCATGCCGACCAAATCCGTGGCGAGGCGCTGCCTTCATGGCTCGAATGGATGCCGAAAATGCCGTTCGAGGAGATGGCGCGGCATTCGATGGACTTCTGGCTCTCTTCGGAAGATTTGCCCCTGCCAGAGAACCGCATCCGCTACGACGGCGACCGCGTCGTGCTCGACCTGACCGAGACCAATATGGAAGCACACCGCCGCTTGAAGAAGAAGCTGGGCTACCACCTGAGCACCGCCGGGTCATATCCGGTGTTGCACGAACGCAGCCTCTATTTGGGCAAGGACATCCCGATCAGCGGGACCGCGCACCAGGCCGGCACTTGCCGCTTCGGCTCCGACCCGGCCAGTTCGGTGCTCGACCTGCAGTGCAAGGCGCACGAGTTGGACAACCTCTACGTCACCGATGCGAGCTTCTTCCCCTCCATCGGCGCGGTGAACCCGACGCTGACGATCATCGCCAACGCCCTGCGTGTCGCGGAGCATCTGCGCCGACGATTAGGCGCATGAGCGTCGCGGTGGCGCTTGCGGTTCGCTACTTGCTGGTGGTGCTGTTCTTCCCATTCAGCGCTCTCGACAAGCTGTTGAACTTCAAGGGTGCGGTCGGCCAAGCGCAAGAGTTGATCCCTGCCCAGGCGGCTGCCACCGCGCTGATCGTCACCGGGCTTGCCGTGGAAATCCTCATGCCGCTGGCAATCCTGACCGGCACGGCGGACCGGCTCGCCGCCTTCATCATGGCAGGCTATTGCGGTGTCACGGCGTTGCTGTGGAAGCAATTTTGGGCGCCAGGAGACTTTTGGCGCCGCGGCCAGAGCAAAGGCCGGGACCTGTTTTGGGACTTCCTGAAAAACTTCTCGCTGGCGGGCGGATTCTTGCTGCTGACCTTCGGCCTGGGGAGCGCCTCCGTGCACGACTTCATCGCCAACCCTCTCGCATCCTCCCACCCCTACGCCGCCCGTCCGGAGGCGGCACCATGAGCGACGCACCCCGTATCGGCTACTGGCACCTTTGGACCGACGCGGATGGGGTAAGCCACCATGCACGATGCGAACTCACCGAGTGGGAGCTGAAGGGCGTGGGCAACGCGGCCCCGCAATGGAACGACAAGCAGGCACGCAGCGAGGCCACCACCGTGTTCACGGTGCAGCCGGTCGGGTGGGTGGGCGACTGGCACGAGAACCCGGCGCCGCAGTGGATCGTGCCGCTATCGGGCCGTTGGTGGGTGGAGGCGATGGACGGCAGCCGGGTGGAAATGGGACCCGGCGAGCTCTCGCTGGGCGAGGACCAGGGCTGCCAGCAGGACACGCAGGGCCGCAAGGGCCATCGCTCGGGCACCATTGGCGACCAACCAGCCGTGCTGATGACGGTGCAACTGCACGTGCCGCCGGTCCATCGCCCGGGGCATTTCTCGTAGCGCCATGCCCGCGTGGATCGTCAAGTTGGACCCACGTTTCCACGCCTGCGTGCTGCCAAACGCGCCGTTGCTCACGCTCGGCGAGGGATATGCCTGGCTGGAAGGACCGGTGTGGTTTGCCGATGCGCGCCACCTGCTGGTAAGTGACCTGCCGAACAACCGCGTCCTGCGCTGGACCGAGGAAAGCGGCATCTCGGTGTTCCAGCAGCCCTCCGGTTTCGCCAACGGCCATACGCGCGACCGGGAGGGCAGGCTGGTCGGCTGTTCCCACACCGGCCGCTGCATCACCCGCATCGAGCTGGACGGGCGGACGACCGTGCTGGCAGATCGCTTCGGCGGCAAGCGGCTGAACGGCCCGAACGACGTAGCGGTGGCGGGCGACGGCGCGGTTTGGTTCAGCGACCCGCGTTATGCTGGCGCGACCGACTACGAGGGCGGCAAGCACGAGATGGAGCTGCCCGCCACATTGTACCGGCTCGACCCAAGTGGCACGCTGGAGGTCGCGGCGGACGACTTCACCGGGCCGAATGGATTGTGCTTCTCGCCCGACGAGCGGACGCTCTACGTGGCCGAGACCGGGTTGCAGTTCGGCGCCGACCCGCTGCGCCATATCCGGGCGTTTGACGTGGAAGCCGGCCGGCTGCGGCGCGGCCGCGTGTTCCATACCGTATCGCCAGGCTTTGCCGATGGGTTCCGCTGCGACACGGACGGCCGGCTTTGGAGCAGCGCCGGGGATGGCGTGCATTGCATCGCCCCTGATGGCACGCTGCTGGGCAAAATCCTGACCGGCGGCACGGTGGCCAACGTGGCCTTTGGCGGCCGCAGCTTTGCCCGGCTGTTCATGTGCGCCTCGCACCAGCTTATGGCGGTTTACACCAACGTCCGTGGCGCGCAACGGCCGTGAGGGCGGTCCGGCTGGCGCGGCTGGACCTGACGGTTTCGGACCTAGCGCGCGCTGCACGGTTCTACATCGAAGCGCTCGGCTTCGCAGCGGAGCCGACCCGGCCGGTCGACCCGGCGCGCGTTGTGCTGCTTGGTGCGGCACGGGGGGAGGAAATGCCGCTGCATCGCGGCGGCCAATGGATCAGGCTGCAGCAGTTCGACCCGCCGGGAGCCGCCTATCCCGCCGATAGCCGGGCCTGCGACCTGGTGTTCCAACACTTCGCCCTCGTGACGCAGGACATCGCAGCCGCTTACGACCGGCTGCGCCCATTCGCCCCCACGGCCATCAGCACGTGCGGCCCGGTGGCTTTGCCGCCCGAGTCCGGTGGCGCCACCGCGTTCAAGTTCCGTGATCCCGACGGGCATCCGCTCGAGCTCATCCAATTCGCCGACCGGCATGGCGACGGTATCGACCACACTGCCATTGCAGTGGCCGATGCCAACCGCAGCGTCGCGTTCTACGGCGAGCGGTTCGGCCTACAGTCACGCGCCTGCCAGGTGAACGCCGGGCCAGCACAGGACGCGCTCGACGGCGTGCAGGGTGCACGGGTGGACGTGGTGGCTTTGGCGCCGGCGCAGCACACGCCGCATGTGGAACTGCTCGGCTACCGCACACCTATCGGCCGCCCAAATCCAACACTGCACCCCTCAGCCATCGCTGCCACACGCATGGTGCTGGAGGTTGAGGGGCTGACCCAGCCGGCCTTGGAGCAAGACCCGGACGGCCACTTCGTGCTTTTGGAACCGGTCCGCGGCCCTCCTGCTCCCTCTGGAAGAAGGCCGGGGTGAGGGGCCGAAGCGCAGGACAGTGGGAGGCGGCTCCCTCACCCAACCCTCTCCCAGCGGGAGAGGGCTGTTACCTGCAGGGGGCTCTTGCAGACGCTCTACACCTCCCGAGTCGGAACTTCATCGGTCAGCGCCTGGGCAACCAGCATACCGTCGGGCGCGTCCATGCTGGGACTAGACCCGTTTCAACTCGAGTGTCCGCTGGGAGCGGACGTTGAAACGGGTCTAGCCATAGTTTTGGCGGGCAGTTTTTACCAGCCCAACCGGAGACGGTCGGGCTGATACTGCTCCAAGCGCATTGAGGCCGGTCTACGTTGCGATAAACACAACAGTCATCTTCTCATTCCCCCGACAACTCGCGCCGCTGCCGGTCCAATTCCTCGGTGTAGCGCCGCAACGCGTGCTGCTCGGTCAGCAGCCCGATCACCTTGCGCGTGTCGGCTGCGTCCACCACGGCGAGGGCGTCCGACTCCGTCGCCTCGAAGATCTGCACCGCCTCCTTGATCGTCATCTGCGGCAACAGCACGTCCTTGGGGTAGTGCAGCAACTCCGACACACGCGTCAGCGTCTCGTCGGCGCCATGCACCTCCGGCGTGAGCACCAACCCGGCATAGCGACCCATTTCGTCCGTTACGACCACCCGGTCGGTCGAGCCAAGCGGGACCTGGCGGCGGAAGGCGCTGATCGTCGTGTCCGACCGCATGGTGCGCATGTCCTTGCGCATCATCCGGCCGACCGTGAGGTTGCGCACCCAGCCGATGTCCACCGCCGAGCGGATCGCCTCGCCGCGCAAGTGGAAGCGCCACGTGGCGAACGAGTAGCCGAAGGTGCGCCGCACGGTGATCGCCGACACCACGGAGGCTGCCAGCACCGCGATGGTCATTGGCAGGTTGCCGGTGCTCTCCAGTGCCAGGAAGGCCATGGTCAGCGGGCCGCCGACCACGGCCACAGCCAGCGCGCTCATCCCCACCATGGCGCACACCACGGGCGGAATGGCCTGCGTCGCCGAGACTGCCAGCAACCCGGCCGCAAACAGCTTACCGACCAGGGCGCCCAAGAACAACGAGGCGAAAAACAGTCCGCCGCGGAAGCCCGAGCCGATCGAGATTGCCGACGCAACCGCCTTGGCCAAAATAAGCAAGGCCACGTGCCCAGCCCCATACGGGGCATCAAGCCCAAGCCGGAGCGCATCATGCCCGGAAGACAGCACCTGCGGCGACCACAGTGCCAAGACACCGACGATCGTGCCGCCGACGCAGGGGCGCATCCAGACCGGCACGCCACTGCGGCGGAACCATGCTTCCACCAATGTCACACCGCGCATCAATGCGATGCCGCCCAAAGCGCAAAGCACGCCCAGCGCCAAGATCGGGACATAATCGACCGCCTCCAACGCGGTTGGCACCCGGATGTCGAACCCGGCAGGCTCGTTGTTCAACGCACCCATCACCACGACCGCGCTGATGGCCGAAACCACCACCGGCGCCAGGGTCGCCAGCGAATAGGTGCCGATCACGAGTTCAAAGGCATAGAACGAGCCCGTCAGCGGCGCCTGGAACGCCGCCGCAATCGCCCCCGCAGCGCCGCAGCCAACCAGCAAGCGCAAGTCGTTGCGCCGGACGCGAAAGGAGCGGCCGAGCCGGGACGCCAGGGCCGAGCTGATCTGGGTGTAACCGGCCTCCAGCCCCACCGAGGCGCCCACGCCGTTGGACAGGATGGTTTGCAGCGTCACGATCAGGCTATCGGTCAGCGACATGCGCCCGCCATACAGGGCGTTGGCCTCGATCGGGTCGATGGTGCGCCGGTTCCACCAGCGCGCCACGCCCCAGCCGATCACGCCAACCAAGATGCCACCGGCTGCCGGCACGCCGACGCAGCGGATCTGGTCGATATCGACAGCGCCGGAGATGCGGTCGCCGCTTTCGAGCTTGAACAGCCATTCATGGCAGCGTTGCGTGATCAATGTCATCGCGTGAACGCACAGCCCGGCCATTACGCCGACGCAGCCTGCCAAAACGACAAGCCAGATTTCGTCCGCCCGCACCATGGCGCGCAAAGTTTGCGGAGCATGCAGCACCACCTCGCCCAAGCGGCGGCGGACGCGCTTGCCTTGGCGCTCACGGGCTCCCGTATTCGGGATGGCCGTGGCACCGGGACCTGCGGTTGGCGGAGACATCAGGTGTCACCGACCCCTTGCTGCCAATGAACGATGCCCAGTCGCGGGGGACGACCCCTTCTTGAGGCTGCCGACCCGTATCTTCAATGCATGCCGACGGTTTGTGGATTAATTAAGTGCTAATGTGCCGTTATGCGGTGGCGATGGCATCCCTCGCTCCTGCCGGGTCGGTTTTAGGTCATCGGCGACGAAGGCGTGCAACACCGCGGCCAGGCTCTCATGCGGGCTGAAGCCGAGTGCAAGCGCGCGCTCGGTCCGGAACGCGGCGGGCCAGCCGGCGACGATGGCCTCAATGGCTGGGTCGGGCACGCGGCGCACTAGGTCGGCGGCGCCGGGCCGCACGCGGTCTAGCACGGTCAGCATGTCGCCCACCGTGACCCGCAGGCCGGGTGGGTTGATGCTGCGGTCCTCCCCCATGCGGGCCGTGTTCAGCATGGCCGCGTGGAGCAGCCAGTCCACCGCACGGCGCGGGCTGCAGACCCACAGCGCGAAGGCATTGGAGACTGGCAAATCCGCCGGCAAGCCGAGCAATGGCTCGCGGATGATGGCCGAGACGAAGCTGCTGGCGGCCTTGTTGGGACGGCCCGGGCGCACGATCACCGTCGGCAAGCGGATACTCACCGCGTCCAGCATGCCCCGGCGGGAGGCATCGGCCAGCAGCAACTCGCCGATGGCCTTTTGCGTGCCGTAGCTGTTGGCGGGCACCTGCCGCGCATCGTCCCCCAGCAAAGCGCCCTGTCCGCCGCTGAACGCGGCCACGCTGCTGGTGAACACCACGCGAGGCGGCCGCTGCAGGTCCCGACAGGCCGCAATCACGGCCTGCACGCCGCCGATATTGACCCGGATACCAAGGTCGTAATCCGCTTCCGCCGCGCTGCTGACCACTGCCGCCAGTTGGAACACCACGTTGGTGCCCGGTGGGATCACCTCAGGCGGCATGGTGGCGATGTCCCCGGCATAGCAGCGCACCGGGAACGGCAGGTGCGGCGGCTCAGGCATCGCGACGTCGAACAGCACCAGCCCGGTCACCGGTTGAGCGCCCAGATGCGGGTCGGCGGCCAGGCGGGCGAGGAGCTTGCGGCCGATAAAGCCATTTGCGCCCAGGATGGTGATCTGCATAACAGGCTTTCCTCCGAAGGCCCGGCCGGCTGTGCGCTCGGTCCGCTCGCCACATTCCTATCAGAACCGAGAGAAACGCCAGATGGCCGAGCAAAAGATCGCCGTCGTCACCGGAGCCACCGCCGGGTTGGGACAATTTGTTGCTCTCGGGCTCGCCCGGGCCGGCTATCACACGGTAATCGTCGCACGCAACATGCAGCGCGGCGAGACGGTCCGGCAAGCCATCGCAAGCCAAGTGCCGAATGCCTCGAGCGAGCTGGTTTTGGCCGATTTGGCGCTGGTGGCAGAGGCGCGCCGGGCGGGTGAGGCGATTGCGGCCAAGCACGACGCTGTGCACTTGCTGGTCAACAACGCCGGGCTGATCACGCCGCGCCGGCAAGTCACCGCCGAAGGGCACGAACGGACACTCGCGGTGAACCACCTGACACCGTTTGCGCTGACCCAGGCGCTGGCGGCATCGTTGCGGCAAGCGGCGGCGGCGCGCGTGGTGAACGTCGGGTCCACGGCGTCGGACCGGGCGCGGCTGCGGCTGAACGACCTCGAGAGCACGCGTGGGTTCACTCCTTGGGGCGCTTATGGCCGCTCCAAGCTGGCGCTGATGATGGCGACCTTCGAGTGGTCGCGCCGGCTTGCCGGCACGGGCGTGGCCGTCAACGTGGTGCATCCGGGCTTGGTTGCGACGCAGATTGCCGCGCTGCCAGGGCCGATCGGCATCGGCTGGGCACTGCTGCGGCCGTTCATGATCTCGCCCGAGCAGGGTTCGGACACGCCGCTGTTCGTGGCGCTGTCGCCCACGCTGGACGACGTGACCGGGCAATATTTCAAGCGCCGCAAGCCAGCGCGGCCCAACCCGCAAGCGCTCAGCGGCGAGACGACCCGGCGCCTGTGGGCGGAGACAGAGCGCCTCGTCAATGCCACTTGAAAAAAGCGCTCATCCAGATATACTTCGCGCATGATGATGAACTTATCCGCCTACCAAGTCCGCGCCGCTCGCGCGATGCTGCATATGGAGCAAGGCGACCTGGCGCAGACCGCTGAGGTATCTATCGTCACGATCCGGCGCTTGGAGGCGGAGGAGACGTTCCCTCGCGTTGCTCCCGCCACGGTCGAGGGCGTGCGCCTCGCGCTGGAGCGGGCTGGGGCGGAGTTCATCCCTGGCGGAGTGCGGCGCCGCATGCAGCCGGACGCGGCTGCCCTGTTCGAGGACCTGCGCGCCATCAGCCTGCGCAGCGCCGAAGCCCTGGCAGGCCAGGAACAGCTTACCGAGGCAGATCTTTACGACGAGGACGGCTTGCCGGCTTGATAGCCATCGATAGCTCGGCGCTCATTGCCGTGCTGCGGCGCGAACCCGAGGCGGACGAGTTCCTGCACGCCATCGCAAACGCCGGCGCCTGCCTGCTGTCCTCGGTGAGCTTCCTTGAAACCAGCATGGTGCTGGCGGGACGGAGCGGTGGCGGCTTGGCCTGGGCAGGGCTGGACGCATTGATCACCCGCGCCGGCATGGAGGTGGTGACGCAAGACCGGCAACTGGCCGCCAGCGCGCGGGAAGCGTTCCTGCGCTACGGCAAAGGGCGGCACCCCGCGGCGCTCAACCTGGGTGATTGCGCCAGCTACGCACTGGCCAAAAACCAGAACCTCCCGCTGCTGTTCAAAGGCGAGGACTTCACCCGCACCGACCTCAAAGCGGCGCTATGACGCTGCCAACCGGAGACATTGCCATGCCCGTGCCCGACACCATGACGTTCATCGAGGTGTCAGAGGCGGGCGGCCGCGAGGTGCTGCGCGCCGCCACCGGCCC
>CAXTRX010000103.1:0-10863 GCA_964246785.1 uncultured Acetobacteraceae bacterium
GTCATCGCCGGCTTCAGCCTCGTCGGCATCGCGCTCGGCGTCGCCACCCTCATCATTGTCATGTCCGTGATGGGCGGCTTCAAGACCGACCTGCTGAACCGCATCCTCGGCTTCAACGGCGACCTCGGCGTCTATGGCCTGAACAAACCACTCGCCGACTTCGACGCCGACGTCACCCGCATCAAAACCGTGCCCGGCGTGGTCAGCGCCATCCCCGTCGTCGACGGCCAGGTCCTGCTCACCGACGACCGCGGCAACAACATCGGCGGCTACGTCCGCGGCATCCGTCCGGACGACCTGAAGAGCCTGCGTTCCGTGAGCGACAACATCGAGGCCGGGTCGCTCGACAACTTCCAGGGGGACGACGCGGTGGCTGTCGGCGCCACGCTGGCCGGGCGGTTCGGGCTTGGCATCGGCAGCAAGCTCACTCTGGTCTCGCCCCAGGGTGCCGCCACCGCCTTCGGCACCATCCCCCGCGTGCGCGCCTACACCGTGGCAGCCGTGTTCCAGGTCGGCATGAACGAATACGACAGTTCCTACGTGTTCCTGCCGCTGGAGGCCGCGCAGGTCTTCTTCCAGCAGCCCGGCCAGGCCACGCAGATCGAGGTCAAGAGCGCCGACCCAGACACCGCGCGCGCCGTGGGCCGCGACATCGGCGCCGCGCTGGCCGGCCAGCCCATCCGCGTCATCGACTGGCAGCAGACCAACAACAGCTTCTTCGCCGCCGTGCAGGTAGAGCAGAACGTGATGTTCCTTATCCTGACTCTGATCATCCTGGTGGCGGCGTTCAACGTGATCAGCTCGCTCATCATGATGGTCAAGGACAAGACGCAGGACATCGCGGTCTTGCGCACCATTGGCGCTGGCCGGGGCGCCGTGATGCGTATTTTCCTCATGGTCGGCGCCTCGGTGGGGGTCACGGGCACGGTAGTGGGCACGCTGCTCGGCGTGGTGTTCTGCCTCAACATCCAGCGCATCCAGGGCTGGGTGGAGGCAGCCACCGGGCAGGCCGTATTCGACCCGACCGTGTATTACCTGGCCCATCTCCCCGCCAAGCTGAACTGGCACGAGGTGGGCCAGATCATCGCCATGGCGCTGGTGCTATCGCTGCTGGCCACGCTGTATCCTTCCTGGCGCGCCGCGCGGACGGACCCGGTGGAAGCGCTGCGGAATGGCTGAGCCACTTGTATTGCAGGAGGTCTACCGCACGTTCCGCACCGGAGACGCCACGTTACAGGTGCTGCGCGGCGCCTCGCTGACCTTGCATGCCGGCGAGATCGTGGCGCTGGTGGCCCCGTCCGGCACTGGCAAGTCCACGTTGCTGCATCTCGCCGGGCTGCTGGAGCGCCCCGACCGCGGCGCCGTGCTGGTGGATGGCCGCGACGCCGGCGCGCTGCCTGACCCGGCGCGCACCGCCATCCGCCGCGACGAGATTGGCTTTGTGTATCAATTCCATCATCTACTGGGCGAGTTCAGCGCGTTGGAGAACGTGGTGCTGCCGCAGATCATCGCTGGCCGGAAGCGGCGCGACGCCGAGGCGCGAGGGCGGACGTTGCTCGGCACATTGGAGCTGTCTGGGCGCTTGGCGCACCTGCCCGGCAAGCTCTCAGGCGGCGAACAGCAGCGTGTGGCAATCGCACGTGCTTTGGCCAACGCTCCGCGGGTGCTGCTGGCGGATGAGCCTACGGGGAACCTCGATGTTGGAACGTCGGGCGTGGTGTTCGACGCGATGCTGCAGGTGGTGCGAGAGCAGGGCGTGGCGGCGCTGATCGCGACGCATAATCCGGAGCTTGCGCGCCGGATGGATCGGCGAGTGACGCTAAGGGATGGATTGGTGGTGGACAGTGACTAATTCTCTTGATAATACACAGCCTAGACAACAAGCCTATGACCATAATAGTTCGGTGATAATTGATTGCGCCGATGCGTTGGCGCGCAAGTCAATTAGGGGTATTGATCAGAACATGACCACTTGGTATTGAGAAAGTTGCCGAGAAGTCATCCATTTCATCCTCTGCTTGCTCTGCGAGCTTTACTGCTTCAGCCAGTTCCGTTGCTGCCTGATGCCCAGGCTGAGTTACATCTATAAGACCACCGTGGAAGAGTATCTGAAGAACTTCTATGAAATTTTCAGTATCATGACTGTAACTGCTCCAGTGTTTCGCGGAACTCTCGCCCAGTAAGGCAACATCTTCTGAGGCTTTCCTGCTAAGTTCTAGAAAATTAGGACTTACAGTATTGCTTTCTATTAGTGTCGTAACTCTTTCTAAAATGTGATATGTCAGATCAAATTGGTTAGATTCTAGTTTATTGACTTCTTCTATAATTGCCGGCAGCACCTCGGCATGAAAAAGAAACATTGAATAGTCTCTAACATGTTCATCTCTACTTACCAGTGATGACGGAATGGTTTGTAGGCAGTCTTCATCGGCATCCGCGATACTGAAAGACATAGCACAGCCTAAAGCGCTTCGAACTAATCTGCGAAGACCTACCAGCTTACTAAATGCCAAACTGGCATCTTCTCGAGCTGCATCAAGCTTCTGTTGAGCTAGTTTGAGATTTCTCAGCGCTGCATTAGCCTGCCCTATCTTCGTCCCCAGTCCGGAGGTGACCTGACGTTTATCGACAGACGCCGTCGATGTAACCGGCGAGCTTCCCTGCTTCTGATAGGCATTCCAACCAAGCTTATAGTCCGGCTCCGCTTTCCGTCTTACATCAAATGGATCAAGACGCTCCTTGGCTGCTAAACAACCTTCTCTCGTGAGCCCAGCACCGGTGCATACAGCTTCCTTTGGCACGCTACGATGAGCAATCCAATAGAATGCGCCCATGCGAAAATCGCCGTTAAGACCATTGATCCAATTCTCTAAAGCCGTACGATCCCGTAACCCGTCAACAGCAGCCTGCGATTGAGCGCCAGAGTTGTGACTAACACCATCCTCTGATCGCGCGGGCTGGATGGAGATTATGGCCGCGATTGCTGCGCCAAAAATCGGTATAAGGTTCATCGTGTGACGAGAGCACAAACGCTCCGCCTGTGGAAACGCGACCAGATGGCGCTATGACGATGTGTGCATTTGTGTGTCTATGTTGCAACACCGGAATGTATCGTGATTATGCCGCGAGCCTCCCCCTTGGATCAAGGAAACAGAGAGGCGACGTCCAGGGTTATGCCAGGGGGGGACCAGGTGAAGCGGTCCGATTTCGACCAGTCGGGTTGTAATTGACCCGTCCGTCTGTCGCGCGTGATGGACCACGTGACGACGACCGCCATACACGATCAAATAGTGGAACACGGAGGGCACGCGAAGATAGTCAGTAAATTTCACCCCAGTATCGACGCCCTGGGTGGATGGAGACAGGATCTCGACGATGATGACCGGATCGTCGTAAACCACGGCGTCGCCAGCGAGAGGATCTGCGCAGCGCACCGCCGCGTCTGGTTCGTAGACGGTGTCGTCATCGACCCTGACGGCCATACCGTCGGGGAACACTTGACAACCAAGACCGGCCTTCTCCACCGCCTCTTCGAGACGCCGGAACACGCGTCCCTTTAGCAGCGCATGGCTGACCCGCTGGGAGGCCATTTGGATTACCTCGCCGCCCGCGAGCTCGTAGCGGACAGGCTTAGGCTGATCCATCGACCACGCGATGAACTCGTCCGCCGTCATCCGAGGTTTCTTCGCTGCGCCCATGCTATGATGTAAGCACAACCCAAGTCTCCCTGTCATCATGTCCGGGGCGTGGCTACACTCCCCCCATGCCCCACGCCGGATTCGTCCATCTCCGCACCCACTCCGCCTACTCGCTCAGCGAAGGCGCCATCAAACCCGACAAGATCGCAACCCTTGCCCGTGACGCGGGGATGCCGGCGGCTGCCATCACCGACTCCGGCAATTTGTTCGGCGCGCTGGAATTCAGCCAATACTGCATGGGCAAGGGGGTCCAGCCCATCATCGGCTGCCAAATCGCCCTTGTCCGCGCCGACAAAGCCGGAGCCCCGCCAGACCCAATCGTGCTGCTCGCGCAAAACGCGACTGGCCTGGCCAACCTGCAGCGCCTCTCCTCCCTCGGTTTCCTGCAAACCGACCCGGCGGATCCGGCGCTGCCGCTCGCGACCGTGCTGGAGCACAACACAGGCCTGTTGCTGCTCACCGGCGGCACTGGCGGACCGCTTGGCCGCCTGCTCGCCGAGGGCCGCCGGGACGACGCGGCAGCTTGGCTCGCCGCCATCCGCGAAGCGTTCGGCGACCGGGCCGCCATTGAACTGCACCGCCATGGCCTGGGCCTCGAACGCGCCGTCGAACCCGGCATGATCGCGCTCGCCGACGAGTTCGGCCTGCCGCTGGTCGCCACCAACGAGTGCTTCTTCGCCACTCCGGCGATGTACGAAGCGCATGATGCCCTGCTCTGCATCGCGTCGGGCCAAGCGGTGGCGGCCGCGGAACGCCGCCGGGTCACGGCGGAGCACTGGTTCAAGCCGGCAGAGGCCATGCGCGCCCTGTTCGCCGACCTGCCCGAGGCGTGCGACAACACGCTGGCCTTGGCACGGCGCTGCGCCGTGATGGCGGAAACCCGCAAGCCGCTGCTGCCGGTTTGCCCCAAGGTGCGCACCGGGTCGACCGAGGAGGAGACCGTCCGCGCCATGGCCCGCGAGGGCCTTGCCAGCCGCATGGACGCCAGCAACGCCGACGCTGCTGCCCGCGCGCGCTACGGCGAGCGGCTTGAATACGAGTTGGGCGTTATCGCCGCGATGGGCTTTCCCGGCTACTTCCTCATTGTGGCCGATTTCATCCAATGGGCCAAGGCGCAGGGCATTCCGGTGGGGCCAGGCCGCGGCTCTGGCGCCGGCTCGGTGGTTGCCTGGGCGCTGACCATCACCGACCTCGACCCGCTGCGCTTCGGCCTGCTGTTCGAGCGTTTCCTCAATCCCGAACGCATCTCGATGCCGGACTTCGACATCGATTTCTGCCAAGACCGGCGCGACGAGGTGATCGACTATGTGCGCCGCGAATACGGTGCCGACCGCGTGGCGCAGATCATCACCTTCGGCAAGCTGCAGGCGCGCGCTGCCGTGCGCGACGTGGGGCGGGTGTTAGGCTTGCCCTTCGGACAGGTGAACCGCGTCGCCGAGCTGATCCCGAACAATCCGGCCAAGCCCGTGACCCTGGCGCAAGCCATTGAGGGCGAGCCTAAGCTGCAGCAGATGCGCGCCGACGATGAGGCCGTGCGCAGGCTGATGGAAGTCGCCCTGCAGCTTGAGGGCCTGTATCGTCATGCCAGCACCCATGCCGCCGGGCTGGTCATCGGCGACCGGCCGCTGATCGATCTGGTTCCACTGTATCGCGATCCGAAGGCCAATACGCTCGTCACCCAGTACTCGATGAAGTATGTCGAGCAGGCCGGGCTGGTGAAGTTCGACTTCCTGGGCCTTACCACGCTCACCATCCTGCAGCGCGCCGTGGGTTTCTTGTCCAACCCGCCCGACCTCGACCGGCTGCCGCTTGATGACAAACCCACTTACGAGATGCTGGCCCGAGGCGACGCCGGCGGCGTGTTCCAGTTCGAGTCTGCGGGCATGCGGGACGTGCTGAAGCAGATGCGGCCCGACCGGTTCGAGGACCTGATTGCCGCCGTGGCGCTGTTCCGGCCCGGCCCGATGGCGAACATTCCCGAATATTGCCGCCGCAAGCATGGCGAGCCCTGGGCGCCGCCACACCCCGAACTCGCCGAGGTGTTAGGCGAAACCTACGGCATCATGGTCTATCAGGAACAGGTCATGACCATCGCCCAGATCATGGCGGGCTACAGCCTGGGTGCGGCCGACATGCTCCGCCGCGCCATGGGCAAGAAGATCCGGGCCGAGATGGACGCGCAACGCAAGACCTTCGTCGATGGCGCCACCGGCCGCGGCATTCCCGAGGCCAAGGCGGTCGAAGTGTTCGACCTCATGGCCAAATTCGCCGACTACGGCTTCAACAAGTCGCATGCGGCCGCCTATGCTTTGGTGGCGTATCAAACCGCGTGGATGAAGCAGAACCATCCGGTGGAGTTCCTCGCCGCCTGCATGTCGCTGGCGATCACCAACACCGACAAGCTCGCCGCCTTGCGCCAGGAAGCCGAGCGGCTCGGCATCCATGTGCTGCCGCCCGACATCAACGCGTCCGACGCCGACTTCAAGCCGGATGTGGACCCGGCCGGCAAACCTGCGATCCGGTATGCGCTGGCGGCGGTGAAGAAAGTGGGCATGGCCGCCATGCGCGCCCTCGTCGTCGCGCGGGGCAGCCAGCCGTTCCGGGACCCAACGGACTTCGCGGCCCGGGTCGATCCGCGCCAGATCAGCAAGATGCAGATCGAGAACCTGGTGAAGGCAGGTGCCTTCGACGCCATCGCGCCCAGCCGCGCGCAACTGTTCGCCGGCGCCGAGTTGGTGCTGCGCCGGGCCCAAGCAGATGCCGAGCAGCGCGACAGCGGCCAGATCGGCCTGTTCGGCGGCGCGGCGTCCGAGCCGATCCGCCTGCCCGCCACCACCGACTGGCCGCCGCTGGAGCGCCTGGGGCTGGAGGCCGAGGCGGTCGGCTTCCACCTCACCGCCCACCCGCTCGACATGTATGCCAACCTGCTCCGCCGGCTGGGAGCGCCCGGCTCCGACAAGCTCGAGGTGCTGGCGGCCACGGGTGCAACCCGGGTCAAGCTTGCCGGCTGCGTGATCGGCCGCAAGGAGCGCCCAACCCGCAGCGGGTCCAGGATGGCCTGGGTTCGGCTGTCGGATGGCGCCGGGTCGTTCGAGGTGACGTTTTTCTCAGAGGCGCTGGCGATGTGTGGCGACCTGTTGCGTGAGGGCGCCCCCGTGCTGGTGACGGCCGACCTCAAGCAGGAGGGCGAGGCCCTGCGCATCACCGCGTCCGCCGCCGTCTCACTGGAGCAGGCTGCGGCGGAGGCGGGGGCAGGCATGCGCATCTGGCTGGACCAATCCGCCGCCGTGCCGCATATCCGCGCCATCCTGGACCGCGAGCGCCGAGGCCGTGGCCGCGTCGTGCTGCTGCCCCGGCTGGGCGACAGCCAGGACGTCGAGATCGAGTTGCCCGGCGGCTTCAATGTGACGCCCAAGCTCGCGCAGGCTTTGAAACTCATACCAGGTGTGGAAAAGGTGGAGGAGGTTTAGTGACTGGCGGCCGCAGCCCGGCATGAGAGGCGACGCGAACAACATGCGCGACGAGATGGCGCTCGGTGGTGTGGACGCAATCGCTCCCGCCGCCGCGATCCGCACGGTGGTGCTGGCGAGCCTGGGTGGCGGGCTCGAGTTCTATGACTTCGTGATCTATGGCATTTTCGCCTCCAGCATTGCACCGGCGTTCTTTCCGTCAAGCAACGAGTTGGCGTCTTTGGCCAACACCTTCGCCGTGTTTGCCGGCGGCTACTTCGTGCGCCCGCTCGGCGGCTTCGTGTTCAGCCATTTCGGCGACCGTGTTGGCCGGCGCACCACCTTCCTCATCTCGCTGCTCGGCATGTCGCTGGCGACGCTTGGCATGGCGGTATGCCCAACCTTCGCAAGCTGGGGCAGCAGGGCGACGCTGTTGTTCGTGCTGCTGCGGCTGGTGCAGGGCTTTTGCCTGGGCGGCGAGTTGCCCGGCGCCATCACCTATGTCTCTGAGGCGTCGGTGCCGGGCCGTTCGGGCGCTGCTTGCGGGCTGCTGTTCTGCTGCGCGTCCTTGGGTGTGCTGCTGGGGAGCGGGGTGAACCTCGCGCTGCACAGCCTGCTGTCGCCTGCCACGGCGGCTGCCATCGGCTGGCGCCTGGCGTTCGGCTTTGGCGGCGTGCTGGGCCTGCTGAGCTACCTGCCGCGCCGCAAGCTGCAGGAGACCGCGGTGTTCATCAGCATCATGCGGCAGCGGGCGGTGGAGCGCGCGCCATTGCGGCTGGTGCTGCAACGGCATGGCAGCCAGGTGCTGGCGGGGATCGGCACCACGGCCCTGGTGGGTGCCTTCAATGGCATTCTGTTCGCCTACTTGCCGGCCTACCTCATTCGCGTCGTTGGCTATCCGCCGGCCGCGGTGGCGCTCGCCATGACGGCGGGGCTGGTCGCCAACAGCCTGGCCGTGCTCACCACCGGCGTGCTGACCGACCACACCTCGCTGCATGGCGTGTATCGCCTGGCTGCGGCGGCGCTCTTGGTGGTGAGCTGGCCGTTCTTCTGGCTGGTCGCAGCCCGGCACACGCCGCATCTGCTGCCGGCCGTGGTGGTGTTCGGCGCGGTCGGCGGGCTTGCTGGCGGCTCCTTCGCGCCCATCCTGGCCCGGCTGTTCGCCGCGCCGGTTCGCTACAGCGGCGTAGCGGTCGCCTACAACGTGAGCTTCGCCCTGTTCAGCGGCCTGGCGCCCCTGATCGCGACCGGGTTGATCGGCGCTTTTGGTGATAACGCCGCGCCCGGCTACTATCTGACGGCCATCGCACTCCTCGCCCTTGCCGCAACCGCCTGGGCAAGCCGGATCGATCGGCGGACAATTTGACTGGTTGGAAGGATCGCCTGGTGCGCCTCACCCTCAAGCTTTGCCTCCTTGCCGCCTGCAGCCTTACGCCCCTGCGGTTGGCCCGCGCAGCCGACCCGGCGCCGGTCCGCATCACCGTGATCGCCGACCTCAATGACGACCTTTACGACGCCCGCTCCGGCCGGGGCGGCGTGGACGCGACGCGGATGGCGGCGGCTGATTTCGGCGGCACCGTGCTCGGCCGCCCGATCGTGGTGGATGCGTTGAACGACCACAACAAGCCCGCGGAAGCACCCGGCCTTGCCACCCAAGCCCTGGACGCCGGCGCCGACCTGCTGATGGACGTGCAGAACTCGCCGATCGCCGCCGCCGTGGCCAAGGTGGCGACGGAACGGCACACAGTGATGATGAGCACCGGCTCGGCCACGCCGGCTCTGACCCGGGGAGCCTGCAGCCGCTATGTGTTCCACTACTCGTTCGACGCGCCTGCGATCGAGATCACGACGGCGACGTATTTGGCAGGCCAGCCGAACGGCAAACGTTGGGTGACGATTGCCGAGGACACTGGGTTCGGCAAAGGCGCCGCCGCGACCATGGCGCAGGTGACCGGCGCACACGGCGGTGAGGTGCTCAAGTCCTACGTGGTGCCGCCGTCGACCACGGACTATGCGGCCATTCTGGAGGAAGTGCGCGGCTTGCATCCCGATGTGGTCGCGGCGTTTGGCGACGGCGCACGGGGCGATATCGCGGTCTCGGCCGTGACCAAGGCGGGGCTGCCGGCCGTGACGACCACGGCGCTGCTGTATCTGTCCGACGTCGACCGGGTGCAAGGCGGCTATGCTGGCGTGGAGGCGGCGGTGCCTTGGTATTGGAACCTCGACCCGGCGGCGCGCGCCTGGTCCGACCGGTTCGCCGCCGCCCATGATGGCCTCCGTCCGACGGCTGCCCAGGCGGCGGACTATTCCGCCACCACCCAATGGCTGAACGCGGTGCGTGCCGCTGGCAGCACCGACGCGGACGCCGTCGTCCACGCGCTGGACGGCCACACGTTCAACGATATGTTCGCCCATAACGGCGAGTTCCGAGCGAGCGACCATTTTGTCATTCACGACCTTTACGTGGTGAAGGTCAGAGCGCCGGATGCGCTGCCGGAGCCGCATGCATGGTATGAGGTGCTGAGCTCGGTGCCGGCCGCGACGGCGTTCCCGGCCGGCACCGAGTGCAAGATGGCGCAGTGAACACCAAATCCCGCTTTAGCAGCCCTCTCCCAGTGGGAGAGGGAGCTTGAAGCCGCGAGCTAGAAGAACTGGCCGCGCAGGAAGCCCAGCGCCGGGAGCGGGCGCCAGCGGCGTGGCAGGTCGGAGCGGCGAATTGGCGACACCCCGTAGCGCGGCACGGGCTGGTCCGTGCCGCGCAGCAGGTGCACATAGGCTTTGACCTCCTGTTCGCGCCAATCACGGTCGGCCAAGGCGCGGGCGCGGGAAGGGAACACCTCGGCGATGCGGCGCTGCGTGCCCAGCCAGGCGATTACCGCCCAAAGCGTGTCCTCGCTGCGCACCCGCTCGAGCGGGGCCACCACATCCGTCACTGCTGCAATCCACCGCTGTAAAACCGCATGGTAGATCGGTTGGCGCTGCAATGAAAACAGCCCTCGGTGCGGATCAATCCAGCCAATTGACCGCCGAGCCATGCAAAGGGGCGGTCGCTGATACGCGCAGCACCTGTGCTCTTAAACACGGGTGCAACCGCTGGCACCAGCCAACTTGCTTGCTGAAGGCACCCGGTACGGCCTCGTTGCCCATCACGGCACGTTGGTGGCGACCGCGCTGATGCTGTTGAAGGGGGAACCGTTGATCAGCTTCGTGCTGACCACGGTATAGACCAGCACCTGTTTCTCCGCATCCACCGCGCGGTGGACCTGGAACGTCTTGAAAAACAGCGACGCCGAGGTGAAGGCGATCACCTCGGACTTGGGCAGGTTGGGCGGGATGCTGACCGGCCCCACCGCACGGCAGGCGATGGAGAACCGGCTCGGGTCCTCGGCCAGGCCAACCCCACCCTTGAAGCCGCCAGTCTCTGCCCGCGACAGGTAGCAGGACACGTTGGCGACCTTCGGATCGTCGTAACGGTCCACCACGATGCGGTCGTCGGGACCGAGCCAGCGGAAATTGGTGTTGATCTGGTCAACCCGCGTCTGCGCCATCGCGGTTCCGGAAAGTATCAGGCTGGCGGCGGCAAGGGTCAGGATGCGCAAGGGGGTCTCCACGGTCGTCTCTTTGTTTGACCGTTGTGGCGCAATCAGCTCGTGACCTCCAGCACCATCCATGCGGTATGGGCCCGGCCGTGCTCGTCCGTCGCGTTCACCGTCAGC
>CAXTRX010000104.1:0-10779 GCA_964246785.1 uncultured Acetobacteraceae bacterium
CTTCATCGAGGTGTCAGAGCCGGGCGGCCCCGAGGTGCTGCGCGCCGCCACCGGCCCAGTGCCGCAGCCCGGCCCTGGCGAAGTGCTGGTGCGGGTGGCAGCGGCAGGGGTGAACCGGCCGGACATCCAGCAGCGCAAGGGGCTCTATCCGCCGCCGCCCGGCGCCAGCCCGCACCTTGGCCTCGAAGTCGCGGGCCAGGTGGTTGCAGCCGGCGAGGGCGTGGGCGCCGCGGTGGGCGACCGGGTCTGCGGCCTGGCCAATGGCGGCGGCTACGCAGAATTCTGCATCGTTCCCGCCACCCAATGCCTGCCTTGGCCGGTCGGCTACGACGCCGTGCGAGCGGCCGCCCTGCCGGAGACGTTCTTCACCGTCTGGGCCAACCTGTTCCAATTGGGCCAACTGCAGCCGGGCCAGTCCGCCCTGGTACATGGCGGCACCAGCGGCATCGGCACCACCGCAATCCAACTCGCCCGCGCGTTCGGCAGCCGCGTCTATGCCACCGCCGGCTCGGCCGACAAATGCGAGGCCTGCGTGAAGCTCGGCGCCGATGCGGCGATCAACTACAAAGCGGCCGATTTCGCCGACAGCATCAAGCAGTTCACCAACGGCGCCGGGGTCGATGTCGTGCTGGACATGGTCGGCGCGCCCTACTTGCAGCGGAACCTGCGCTGCCTGGCGATGGATGGCCGGCTGGTGTTGATCGCCTTCTTGGGTGGCAACAAGGTCGAGCAGCTCGACCTCACCGCCATCATGATCCGGCGGCTGGTGGTCACCGGATCTACCATGCGGCCGCGCACGGCAGAGCAGAAGGGCGCCATCGCGCAGGAGCTCTACAGCAACGTGTGGCCCAAGCTGGAGGACGGCAGCGTTGCCCCGGTGATCCACGCCAGCTTTCCCCTGGCGCAAGCGGCGGCAGCGCACCGGCTGATGGAGAGCAGCGAGCACATCGGCAAGATCATGCTCACGGTCTAGCCGATGCGGCTGCATACGCTGGCAAGCGGGGCCGGCAGCCCGGTGGTGCTGCTGCACGGACTGTTCGGCACCGCGCGCAACCTGGGCAATCTCGCCCGCTCGCTGGCCACGCAGCATCGCGTGCTGGCGCTCGACCAGCGCAACCACGGTGAAAGCCCGCATAGCCCGGCAATGGACTACCCGACGCTGGCGGCTGACGTGTTGGAGACCATGGCGGCGGAAGGCGCGCTTCCCGCAGCGGTGGTCGGCCACTCGATGGGTGGCAAAACCGCCATGCAACTGGCGCTTACCGCGCCGGAGGCCGTGTCCCGCCTGGTGGTGGCCGACATCGCGCCGGTAGCCTACCTCTCGCATTTCGGTGGCTACATCCCGGCAATGCAGGCGGTGCAGCCCGCGATGTCCCGCGCACAGGCGCACGCAGTGCTAGCCGAGGCGGTGCCGGAGGTGGGCGTGCGCACGTTCCTGCTGGGAAACTTTCGGCCTGGCTTGGGTTGGCGGGTCGGTTTGGCAGAAATCGGGGCGGCGCTGCCCGCGATTGAAGGCTGGCCAGGCACGGCTGCGCGCTATGCCGGGGCAACCCTGTTCATCACGGGGGCGCAGTCGACTTATGTGCAGCCAGAGGCTCGTTCGGCGATCGAGACACTGTTCCCCCGCGCCCAGTTCGTGACGATCAAGGACGCCGGCCACTGGCTGCACGCGGACCAGCCAGAGGCGTTCAACACGGCGGTGGCAGAATTCTTGAGCCCTGGACGATAGTCCCCTCTCCTCTCTCTATTCCCTCTCCGCCTGGGAGAGGGTCAGGGTGAAGGTGAGGGGCACGCCCGCATAATCTAGCCCGATGTTGGGCGGCGTTGACCTCTCACCCAACCCTCTCCCAGAGGGAGAGGGCTTTCTCCGACCGGTGGGTTAGATGTGCAGCGCCCGCCCCTCCACCGCCAGCGCCGCTTCCTTCACCGCCTCATTCAAGCTGGGATGAGCGTGGCAGGTTCGCGCAACGTCCTCGCTGCTGGCGCCGAATTCCATCGCAGTGGCGATCTCGGCAATCAACGTCCCGGCATCGGGGCCTATTATGTGGGCGCCCAGGATTTCGTCCGTCGCCTTGTCGGCCAGGATCTTGACGAAGCCGTCAGTCGCACCCATCGCGCGGGCACGCCCATTGGCGGTGAACGGGAACTTGCCCACGTTGTAGGCGCGACCCTCGGTCTTGAGCGTTTCCTCGGTGGCACCAATGGAGGCCACTTCCGGCCAGGTATAGACCACGCCAGGGATGACCGCGTAGTTCACATGCCCAGACTGCCCGGCGAGGATTTCGGCCATTGCGACACCCTCCTCCTCCGCCTTGTGCGCCAGCATCGGGCCGGTGACGACGTCTCCGATGGCAAAGATGCCGGGCACGTTGGTGGCGTAGTGAGCGTCGATCTTCACCCGCTTGCGCTCGTCCAGCGCAACACCTGCCTCCTCCAGCCCTAGCCCCTGGTAGAACGGGCGACGGCCCACCGCCACCAGCACCACGTCCGCCGCCATGGTCTCGCTGGCACCGCCCTCGGCCGGCTCCAGCGTGAGGCTGACGCCCTCGCCGGTCTTTTCCACCGCCGTGACCTTCGTCTTGAGCCGGAACTTGATGCCTTGCTTGCCAAGCACCTTCTCGAAGGTCTTGCCTACTTCGGTGTCCATGCCGGGAACCAGCCGGTCGAGGAACTCCACCACCGTGACTTCTGCGCCCAGGCGGCGCCACACGCTGCCCAACTCGAGCCCGATATAGCCACCGCCGATCACCACCAAGTGGCCCGGCACCCGGTCCAGCTCCAAGGCTCCCGTCGAGCTGACGATGACTTCCTCATCCACGTCCACGCCGGGCAGCGGGATGCTCTCGCTGCCGCTGGCAATGACGATGTTGCGGGCCTCGTACTCCGTGCCATCCACGCTCACCTTGCCCGGCGCGGAAATCCGCCCCTCGCCCTTCAGCCAGGTGACCTTGTTCTTCTTGAACAGGAACTCGACGCCCTTGACGTTGGCGGCGACGACCTCGCCCTTGCGCGCATGCATGCGGGCCAAATCGAGCTTCACGCTCTCGACGATCACGCCATGGTCCTTGAAGTCATGCCTGGCTGCCTCGAAATTTTCCGAGGACATCAGCAGCGCCTTGGACGGAATGCAGCCGATGTTGAGGCAAGTGCCGCCGAGGGTCGCACGCTTCTCCACGCAGGCAGTCTTGAGGCCAAGCTGAGCGGCACGCAGGGCGCAAACATAGCCCCCTGGCCCGGCTCCGATGATGATAACGTCGAACGTCTCGCTCATGACCACTCCAACAACTTCATAGGCCATAGGTAGGCAGCGAGTGCGCCCGCAACACCCGCAGATCGCGCGACAGTGGCTTGCGCGCAAATGAGACACGCGAATAGTAGTCATGCACACGAGGACTGGAGGCGGCAGTGAGCACGACGACGATGGCGGGGTCGGTGAGAGCTGGCGAGGTGCAGCGCTACAGCGCGAGCATGCAGGCATTGCATTGGGTTATCGCGCTCCTGATGTTCTCCGTATTGCCGCTGGCCTGGGCGATGGTGGAAATCCCGCGCGGGCAGCCTGGGCGTGACACGGTCTACATGCTCCACAAGTCGATTGGTATAACCATCCTCGTGCTGGCGGCCATCCGGCTGATTATCCGCGCGTCGCGGCCGATCCCGCCGGAGCCAGCCGGGACGCCGCGCTGGATGGCCGTTTCGGCGATCGCAAGCCACTGGCTGCTCTATGTTATCCTGTTCGCCATGCCGATCAGCGGCTACGTGCTCTCCGCGGCCGGACCGAACGGGGTGAGTTACTTCGGCCTGTTCGACCTGCCGCAATTGCCGCAGAGCAAGATCCTCAGCGGCAACGCCCTATGGGTGCACCTGACACTGCAATGGGCGGTTTACGCGCTGATCGCCGTGCACGTGTTGGCCACCGCCTGGCACGTCGTGGTGCGGCGGGATGGCCTGTTGGCGCGGGAACTGCCCTACCAGCGGCTCAACTGAGGCACTCGACAGGGGCGGTCACGAAGGCGCCGATGGCCGCGTTCAGCCGCTCGGGCTCGTCGGCCCGGATGGAGTGGCTGCTTTGGGCAAACACCTGCAGTTGTGAGCCTGGGATCAGGCGGTGGATCTCCTCCGAGAACCGCGGCGGGCAAATCCAGTCATGCTGCCCGGCCAGGATCAGGGTGGGAGCGGCGATGCGGCGGATCGCGTCGCGCAGGTCGTAGCGGCGAAGGAAGCCATCGGGGCCGAACGCGCGGTTCAGCGGTTCTGGGGAGTAGATGGCGCGGTGATGGGCCGGCGCGGCCCTCGCCGGGTCGTGGCTGCGGCTGTAGAGCGGGGCCATCACGGTGTAATACTCCACCATCTGCGCCGGGGTCTCGAACGTGCCGGACCACAGCCGGGCACAGACGCGCTGCTGCTCCGCCGTGCCACGTGTGGCGATGAACTCCTCGGCGGCCGCCATGAACCCGGCATGCGCGGCGGTCACGATCAGGATCAGCTTGCTGACCGCCCCGGGATAGCGGGCCGCGTGCGCCATCGCGACCATGCCGCCATAGCTGGTGCCGATGCTGACCACCGGGCCCAGGCCAAGATGCTGCCGCAGCGCCTCCATGTCGGCCACGTTCTCGTCGAGGTGGTAGCGCCCCGGGTCGCCACGGGCGGAGCGGCCCTGGCCGCGATGGTCGAAATACACGAGCTGCATGGCGTCTGCGAGCGGCGACATGGCGGGCTTGAAGCCGCTGTGGTCGCCGCCAGGGCCGCCGTGGATCACCATGGCTACCGGCCGCTCGCGCATGGCCGCGCCGTCGGCCACCAGGCCGGCGCCCTCGATGTCGAAGAAAAGCTCTGTGTGACGGATGGCGGCGCGCATGCGGTCTCCCCTTCCCACCCCTGGGCAAGATGGCCTTTTGCAACTTAGCAGGCCCGGCGCGGTTTGCCTGTCCTGACCCGGTGGAGGCTATCACGTCAGCAGCAAATGCAACCGTCTCGTCGGAGGTGGTGGAGGCAAAGGCAGCGGCCAAGGCGGCCAAGCTGCACTACGTGTCGGACCGCAAACCCGGCATCCGGCGCGAACAGACGGACAATGGCTTCGTGTTCTTCCAGCCCGACGGGTCACGCATTGAAGACGCGGCGGAAATTGCCCGCATCAAGAAGCTGGCGATCCCGCCCGCCTACACTGACGTATGGATCTGCCGCGACCCGCATGGGCACCTGCAGGCAACCGGGCGGGATGCGCGCGGGCGCAAGCAATATCGCTACCACCCAAAATGGCGCGTCGTGCGCGACGAGGCAAAATACGGCCACATGCTGGTGTTCGGCCGCGTGCTGCCTGCCATTCGCGCCCAGGTCGAAAAAGACCTGGCATTGCAGGGCCTACCGCGCCGGCGCGTGCTGGCGGCTGTGGTCAAACTGCTAGAGAAGACCTTGGCGCGGGTGGGCAACGAGGAATATGCGCGCGACAACAAGAGCTTCGGTCTCACGACGCTGCGCAATCGGCACACCCGGGTGAAAGGCAGCCGCATCACCTTCGACTTCCGCGGCAAGCACGGCATCGACCACCACGTCGACCTGCAGGACCGCCGGCTCGCCAACATCGTCACGCGCTGCCGCGAGCTGCCGGGCCAGCAGCTCTTTCAATATATGGACGCTGATGGTGAGCAGCACACCGTCGGGTCGGACGACGTCAACGACTATCTTCGTGAGATCAGCGGCGAGGACATCACGGCGAAGGATTTCCGCACCTGGGCGGCGACCAACCTGGCCGCCATGGCGCTCCGCGAACTCGAGCGCTTCGATTCGGAGGCCAAGAACAAGAAGAACGTCGTGCATGCGGTGGAGGCAGTGGCCGGTATGCTCGGCAACACGCCCTCAGTGTGCCGCAAGTGCTACATCCACCCGGCCATCTTCGATGGTTATTTGGACGGGAGCTTGCTGGAGGGACTCAAGGCGCGGGCAGATGAGGCGCTGGACGATGCGAAATCCGGACTGACGGCGGAGGAAGTCGCGGTGACGGCGTTCCTCAGCCGGCGCCTGGGCGAGGCCGCAAACGCAGCGGAGCAAAAGCAGGCCGCGTGAGCGCGGCGGCCCGCCACCCGCCGCGAGCTACTCCGCAGCCACAGCGAGCGATACCATCCCCGCCGGCAGCTTGGCACGCAGGCGGCGGATGCGGCGGGGGTCGGCGTCCAGCACCCGGAACTCCATGCCCGATGGATGGGTCACCACCTCGCCGCGCGGCGGCACGCGCCCAGCCAGGGTGAAGATCAGCCCGCCAACCGTATCGATGTCGGCAGCGCGCTCCTCCTCGGTCAGCACGGGACCAAACCGGGCCTCAAAGGCTTCCACCGGCAGCCGCGCGTCCAGCTCCATGGTGCCGTCGGGGCGCTCGGTGATCAGCGGGGCGTCCTCCTCGTCGTGCTCGTCGGCTATGTCCCCGGTGATCGTCTCAACCAGGTCCTCAATGGTGACCAGCCCGTCAATGCCGCCATATTCGTCCACCACCAATGCCAAGTGGATGCGCGCCTGGCGCATTTGCAGCAACAGGTCCAGCACCGGGACTTGCGGCGCCACCATCAGCGGGGTGCGCAGGATGGCCTCGAGCCGGAACTCCTCCGGACGCCCGACATAGGCAAACACGTCCTTGATGTGGACCATGCCCACCACGTCGTCCAATTGCTCGCGGAACACCGGCAGACGGGAATGACCCTCACGGCGTATGTGGTCGACGGCTTCGTCCAACGTCACGGTGACCGGGATGGCGATGATGTCGGCCCGGGGCACCATCACGTCGTCCGCCGTGGTGCCGCGCAGCCGCAGGACGTTGGCGATGAGAGCGCGCTCGTTGCGGTCAAGCTCGGGCGCCTCGCCCGGTTGGGTGGTGGCGTCGGCGGCCTCTTGCACCAGCTCGGCAATGCTTTCGCGCACGCTGTGCTCGGGCCCGCGGCCCCAGAAGCGATGCCGCAGCCGTTGCAGCAGGATTGACCGGATGCCCTCGCTCATGCTTGCCGCCAGGGATTAGGGACACGGAGCCGGTGCAAGATGCGGGCTTCCCGAAGCTCCATGCGGCGAGCGTCGCCAGCCCCGCCGTGATCGTGTCCGCGCAAATGCAAGGCGCCGTGGACCACCAGGTGGGCCAGGACATGGGCCACCCGGCGCCCGGCGGCCGCGGCCTCGCGCCGCACCACGCCGGCGGCAAGCACCACGTCGCCACTGTCGAAGGTCAGCACGTTGGTGGCTTTGTTGCGGCCGCGGTGACGGGCGTTCAGCCGCCTGACTGCCCCGTCCGAGGCCAGCACAACAACCCCAACGCCCCCGGCGGCGGCGGCGGCGCGTTCTGCCAGCCGCTCCACTCGCGGCACCATCCGCCGCCAGGCTGGGTCGGCGATCAGAACCGGGGTCCCACCCGCCCCTAGAGGGACGGTGGGACTTCGACTACTTGGAGGCTCCATCACTCTCCCGTTTGGCGCGGCCGCGCGTGTCCCGCTCGGCCACCGCCCGTTGCTCGTATGCATCAACTATACGCGCGACGAGCGGATGACGCACAACATCCCTCACATCGAACCGGCAGACGCCGATGCCCTGCACGCCCTCCAGCGTATCCAGCGCGTCGCGCAGCCCGGAGCGTTGCCCGGGCGGCAGGTCCACCTGGGTGAGGTCGCCGGTGATGACCATGCGCGTGCCCTCGCCCATGCGGGTGAGGACCATCTTCATTTGCGCAGCCGTGGTGTTTTGTGCCTCATCCAGGATGACGAAAGCGTGCGAGAGGGTGCGGCCGCGCATGAACGCGAGCGGGGCCACCTCGATCTCGCCAGTGGCCATGCGCCGGGCCATTTGGTCGCCCGGCATCATGTCGCCCAACGCATCGTAGAGCGGGCGGAGGTAGGGATCGACCTTCTCCTTGAGGTCGCCGGGGAGAAACCCGAGCCGCTCACCCGCCTCGACCGCCGGGCGCGACAGGATAATGCGCTCCACCCGGCCTGCCGCCAGCATGGCCACGGCCTGGGCGACGGCCAGGTAGGTCTTGCCGGTGCCGGCCGGGCCGACGCCGAACACCATCTCGTGACGGCCCAGCAGGTCCATGTAGTTCGCCTGCCCCGGCGAGCGCGGGCCGACCGAGCCACGGCGCGTGCGAATGGCCGGCAGGTCGGACAACGGCAGTTGCGGATCAGGCTCAGCGGCGACGTGGTTGCCCATCCGGATTGCGGCGTCGACATCGGCCATTGCGACCCCCTGGCCGCGCAGCAGCCGCTGCCACAACCCGCCCAATGCTGCCTGGGCGACTTCGATCTGCGCCGGCTCGCCAGCAATCGCCACCCGGTTGCCGCGGCAGGACAGCCTCACACCCAAGCCTTGCTCCAGTCGCGCCAGGTGCCGGTCGTGATCCCCGAGCAACAGGGGCAACAACGTGTTGTCGTTGAACTGCAGGGTCACAGAGCGAGCGACGGCGGGTGGAGTGGTCACGGCGATGGCCGGGGCGAGATGTGTCAAGCGCAGGCAAGCTCCTGTTCCAAGATGCCAGAAAGAGAGTTGGGGGGGGTCTGCACGATCGTCACCGGCACTTCGGTCCCGATCAGCGTTGCAGGGCCGGAAAAATGCACCGGCTGGAGCGCGGGCGTGCGGCCGCCGAGCTGGCCCGGGCGGCGGCCCAGCCCGGTGACCAGGACAGTCAGCGTTTGCCCCTGCGCCTGGGCATTGTATGCGGCCTGGCTGTCGCGCAATGCGGACTGGAGTTCCTGCAGCCGGGCATCCTGCACCGCCTCGGGCACATGGTTCGCGGCCGCGGCGGCGGGAGTGCCAGGACGGAGCGAGTACTTGAAGGAATACGCCTGGGCAAAGCCGATCTCCCGCACCAGCGCCATCGTGGCGGCGTGGTCGGCATCGGTTTCACCAGGGTGGCCCACGATGAAGTCCGACGAGAGCGCCAAGCCGGGCTGGGCGGTGCGCAGACGCCTCACCAGGCGGCGATAGTCCTCGGCGGTGTGACGCCGGTTCATCGCGGCGAGCACACGGTCCGACCCGGATTGCACCGGCAAGTGCAGGAAGGGCATCAGCGCCGGCACGTCGCGATGGGCGGCGATCAGGTCGTCCCCCATGTCGCGGGGGTGGCTGGTGGTGTAGCGGATGCGGCACAGGCCGGGAATGTCGGCCAAGGCCCGCACCAGCCGCGCCATCGACCAAACCGCGCCATCCGGCCCGGCGGCGCGCCAAGCGTTCACGTTCTGGCCAAGCAGGGTGATCTCCCGCGTGCCCCCCGCCACCATGCGCCGGGCTTCCGCCAACACCTGCTGCGGCGGCCGGCTGGTTTCGGCGCCGCGGGTATAGGGCACGACGCAGAACGAGCAGAACTTGTCGCAACCCTCCTGGATGGTGAGAAAGGCGGTGAGCCCCTGGGTGGCGGCTTGCTCGGGCAGCGCGTCGAACTTCTCGACGGTGGTGAAATCGGTCTCAATCACCGACCCGGCGGCCCGGGCAGCACGCGCCACCATCTCAGGCAGGCGGTGATAGGTCTGCGGGCCGAGCACGATGTCCACATAAGGGGCGCGTTCGAGCAGCGCGTCGCCTTCCGCCTGGGCGACGCAGCCGGCTACGGCCAATATCGTCGGCCGGCCGTCCGCGGCGCGGGCCTGTTTGATCACGCGAAGCTTGCCGAGTTGGGAAAACACCTTTTCGGCCGCCCGATCCCGGATGTGGCAGGTGTTGAGGATGACCATGTCGGCCTCCTCCGCACTCGGCGTCGGCGCGTAGCCAAGGGGGGCAAGAACGTCCGCCATGCGGGCGCTGTCATAGACGTTCATCTGGCAGCCCCACGTGATCACGTGCAGGCGCTTGGGCTCACTCATGCGAAACAACGCTTCCTTACGCTGCAACCGGCCAAATCCGGCAGCAGGGCGGGAGCACTGGGCGCGACAGATAAATAGGTCAAGATAGAGAGATGGATCTGAACTCCCGGTCCAGCAACTGCTGGGCTCACAGCGCCTGCATTATGCCTGTCGAGGTATATCAAAAGTCTTAACGCCCGCCATCTTTTTGTTTGTTGAGCGTGGCGCGGCGGCAACCTCAGCCCGGCCGTCTCTCGCCGATGCGAAACGGGGCCAGGCAAAGCGCGCGGTCCTCGCGGTTTTGCCGCATCTCCGCCGCTCCGCCCGCGACCCTGTCCCAGGCCGCTTGTGCCAGTTCCTTGCGGCCGGGGAAATTACGCGGGTCGAGCGCTGGGTGCAGCAGCACGGTTGCCCGCATGCCGCGCCAGCGGGCCAGGCGCCAGAAATGGCTTGCCAGGTTCATGTCGCCATACCAGGCGAACACGGCGCGGGTACTGCGCCGGGTGGGCAAGTTCGCCAGACGGTCATAGGCCACCGAGACGGGCTGGATCAGCGGCGGGTCCTCGCCCTCAACCACGGAAAAGAAGGCTGAACGGAACGGCAGCACACGGCTGCCATCCGAGCTGGTGCCCTCAGGGAATAGCAGCAAGTCGTCGCCCGCCAGCAACCGGGCACGCATCGCGTCGCGCTCCCGCCCGGTTGCGCGACGACGCCGGGTCACGAACACGGTGCGGCCGAGCCGGGCGATCAGGCTTACGCCCGGCCAGCGCGCGACTTCGTCCTTCGATACGAAACATGCTTCTAACTGGCCGCCCAGCACGGCGATATCGAGCCAGGACGAGTGGTTGGCCACATAGACCACCCGCCGCGCCGCTTGGCCCGCCGGCGCCGCACCGATGCGCCGCACGCGCAATCCGACCAGGCGGGCGAACACGGCCCAGTAGAGGCGGGCAAACCACACCTTGCCGCGCCCCCGCTG
>CAXTRX010000105.1:0-10548 GCA_964246785.1 uncultured Acetobacteraceae bacterium
ACCCCTGTTACCGCCGTGAGAGGGCGGTGTCCTAGGCCTCTAGACGAACAGGACAGCAACAGCCAGCTACCTAAGACGAACCGCTTTCGTCCGCAACCCTCCGCCTGGCCGTCCGAGCCATGCTGCGCTGACGCCGGCCCGTTCGGCAGGCATCTGAGCAATAAACCACATGCTCCCAGTCCCGGGCCCATTTGCGCCGCCACGCAAACGGCCGGCCGCACGCCGGGCAAATCTTTTCCGGCATTCTCGGCTGCTTCATCCTTGCCTGCCCTTCAACGCACCAATCCCACCCGGCCCACAACCCGGCCGTCCCGGGGATTGATCAGCACGAGCCGGTCCGGCCCGCCGCCGGAGAGCAACACGGCCATCCGATCAGCGGAAACGGCCACAGCGCCCATCCGGGTCCCCGCAGGCTCCTCCAGGAAAGTTTCAGCCGCGGTGGATGCACCGCCAAGGCGATGCGCTATGGTCACCGCGACACCAATCACCCCCGCCACGATCATCAAGCCCATTACTGCAACCAACGTCACCAACGCACGCATACCCCATGTCCTCCTACTGCCCGGCTGACGCTAAGGTATGGCCATGACCTCAGACCCTGGTAACGCCTGGCGCATCACCGCCGGGCAGCAGGATGCCGGCCTGCGCATTGACAGCTTCCTTGCACGAACGATCGGCACGATTTCGCGGTCCCGCGTCAAGAGCCTGATCAATCAGGGCCAGGCTTCGGCCAATGGCGTCCTCGTCACCGACCCGGCACACGCCGTCGCGCCCGGCCAAGACTACTTGCTTTACCAGCCACCAGCCGTCTCCGCCGCGCCCGAGCCACAAGCCGGCGCGTTCACCATCCTGTTTGAAGATGCCGATTTGCTCGTGCTCGACAAGCCCGCCGGCCTTGTCGTCCACCCGGCGCCCGGCAACCCCGACCGGACTCTGGTAAACGCGCTTTTGGCGCATTGCGGCGACACTCTCCCAGGCATCGGCGGCGAAAAGCGACCCGGCATCGTGCACCGGCTGGACAAAGACACCTCTGGCGTAATGGTTGTGGCGAAGAGCGAGCTTGCCATGGCCGCTCTTTCAAAGGCCTTCGCCACGCGGGACCTGGAGCGCAGCTACGTGGCATTGTGCTGGGGAGTGCCCTCGCCCCGGCAGGGTTCGTTCAGCGGTGCAATCGGCCGCGACCCACGAGAGCGCAAACGCATGGCCGTGGTGCCGCGGGGCGGCAAACCAGCCCTGACGTCCTATGAGGTCCAGCAAGCCTGGGGAACGGCGGCCGCTCTCGTAGCGTGCCGGCTTGCCACGGGCAGGACGCATCAAATCCGCGTCCATTTGGCCGCAGCAGGACACCCTATCGTTGGTGATCCGGTGTATCTCCGCCGCGTTCCTTCTGCCGCGAAGCTGTTGGCGCCTCTGGAACGTGGCTCGTTGCTCGACTTTCCTCGGCAAGCGCTGCATGCCGCAAGCCTCGGCTTCCGACACCCACGCACCGGTGAGACGCTACGTTTCGCCACGCCATTGCCGGACGACTTCACGGGTCTACTGGATGTCTTGAACGCGAGGCTTGGTCCACACGTTTTACAATAGGCTTGACAGGACCGTGGCGGTCCTGTATTGCTTTTCCTACGGGTGATGCCCCGAGAAGCGCTAGGTTGAAGGTCGCTGCCTATTTGGGGTGATCGCCAACCCGTGAGGTGCTGCACGGCATCATTATCGCCTCCGGCTGCAACCAGACAAGGCCCTCGCCGTAATGGGTGGGCTTGGTACGGTCGGGGATGGAAGGAGCCGCGTGGTGGCCTCTACAGTCGTGAATATCGCCCCAGAGGGCAATCTATCCCGTTACCTCCAGGAAATCCGCAAGTTTCCGATGCTGGCTCCAGATGAGGAGCTGGCTCTATCCAAAGCCTGGAAAGACAACCAGGACATGGAAGCGGCCCATAAGTTGGTGACCTCTCACCTTCGGCTTGTTGCCAAAATTGCGATGGGCTACCGCGGCTATGGATTGCCTGTGGGCGAGCTGATCAGTGAGGGTAATGTCGGGATGATGCAGGCGGTCAAGCGCTTCGATCCTGACCGCGGCTTCCGCTTGGCGACCTATGCTATGTGGTGGATCCGCGCCGCTATCCAGGAATACATCCTGCATAGCTGGTCGCTCGTGAAAATGGGCACGACCGCCGCGCAGAAGAAGCTGTTTTTCAATCTTCGCCGCCTTAAAGGTCAGATGCAGGCGATTGACGATGGCGACCTCAAGCCTGAGCATGTCGCAAAGATTTCGCGCGTTTTGCAAGTGCCCGAGCAAGACGTGGTCAGCATGAACCGGCGGCTTGCCGCGCCCGATCACAGCCTGAATGCCCCCGTGCGGGCAGATAGTGAGGGCGAATGGCAGGATTGGCTGGTCGATGAAGGCCAAAGCCAAGAAGCCGAGCTTGCTGATCGCGAAGAGCTCACCGGACGCAAGGCACTCTTGTCCAATGCGCTACGGACCTTGAACGAGCGTGAGAAGCATATTCTTATAGAGCGCCGGCTGAAGGATAATCCAACGACGCTTGAAGAACTATCTCAGCAATATGGTATTTCGCGTGAGCGTGTGCGGCAGATCGAGGTGCGTGCTTTTGAAAAGCTGCAAAAGTCAATGAAGCAGCAAGTAGTCGAGCAGCGTCTAGGTGTGTCCCTGGCGGCTTGAACGAACGTATGTCTCTGTAAAAGCCTGCCTAACGACCTGTTAGGCAGGCTCTTCTATGTTAGGCGACGTTGCGCCACTCCTCCAGGAGCTTCGCTCGTTCATCTTTCAAGCTTTTTCTCGCATGTTCATCAGTCTTTTGCATGATGAACAATGACAGAACTTCCCAGAGCTGACCCAACAGCCAAGCCGACCCGCTGGCCGCCCAACACCAGAGTGGAACCAGCGGATCTGCCAGCATTTCGGCGGCGACAGCCACGGATCCTCCTTGCTGCCAAAGGTGAACCAGCGAGGACAGTGATGCTGCACCACCCATAAGCAGCATCGAACGTGCGACAGGTCGTCCTGGCGTCTGTTCAAACAGGAAGGTTGCAACCGCGACCGCCAGCAGAGTGCCAGCGACAAGGGCTGTGCCAGGCGCTAAAACCAGCAATCCGCCGCAAAAAGCTCCTTGCAGCCAAAGCCAGGAACGTCCCTGTCGCGGCAGTGACTTTTGCTTAGCCATCAGGAAAATGCCGCAAGTGCCAAGGCGGCCACAACAGTCAGCAAAGCCATAGCGCCCGCGACGTCTTGTGCCGTTCGTCGAGCGCGGCTTGGACGTCCTTGTTGCGCAAAGTCCAACGCCCTCAGCGACGCATCGATCGCAAGCACACGCGACTTGGCCAATGCGAAGCCTTGCTGATCTTGAGCAACTTCGTCTGCATTATCGACCAACGCCACAATTGGAGGCAGTTGGCCGGTTGGCGAAAGCGCCTCCAATGCCAAGGCAAGCCGTTCTCGGCGCGACCGGCTGTCAAATACATCGAGCAATGGTCTGGCTACCTCAACCGCCCATCTGCTCAACGCCGGCAACTCGCCACGATGCAGTTTTTGCTGCAGACGTGCGAGCAGACGTAGATGCGACACCGAATCGCTCAATGACAGGGTGCTAGCAAGCTGACCCAAATCCAAGTCGAGTCGTTCATCACGCCGGGCCATCATGAACGCCGCAAGGTGAGCGTCGACAATGGGGCGATTGCCTCGTCCAGCATCGCCGGCTGCGGCTTCCAACGCAGGCAACACCTCCAGCAGGCGAGTCACCCAGCGGCGGCCCAGCGAGGGTGACTCACATGGCGAAAGCGGGTTGAGAGTGTGGTTGAGCCGAAGCGCTCCGCCCTCGCCCTGGCCCACCTGAGCCCAAGTAGCCACGTCCTTTGCTTCGAGCCGCGCCAGGATTGTGTCGCCGGTGGACCGGCGGTCGCCCCAAATCCGGATGATTTGCCGCACGGCTAACTCACAAAGCGGCTCCACCTTGTCGCGCTCATGGTGCAACGCATGGTCCAGCGCTGCGCCAAGCCCATCGGGCCAAATCGAAACAGTTCGCCAGCTTAACGGAGCACACGGATCGAGTATTGCTATCGCGCGGGTGATCAACCGGGCGTCGGCCCTGTTGTCACCCGCGGCTGCCTCGATCTCCCGTAGTTTTACCATCTCATCGAGCTGGATGGCGGTCTGGCTGTCCCCCAAAGCACGGCGAAGCCAGCGATCAATCAAGCCGCCACGTAACAGCGAGACGGCCTGAGTTGGCTCGCGGTTCAGCGCGTGAGCCAAGGTGCGGGCTGTGGAGGCCGAGTAGGAGCCGAGTTCAAGCGGCTTGGGAGAGCGGCGGGCCGGGCGAGTTGCAAGCCGGCGCGCGCGGGCCGCCTGTGGGTCGTTCAGTAGCGTTGGAGACGGGCGGTGCTCTGGGTCATCCGCGAGCATTCCACGCGCTAAATCGGCGATGGCAGGTGACAAACGCTGGTTCTCGGTCAATGCAGCATAGCTACCGACTTCCAGCTTACGTCGTAGGATCTCGTCAGGCTCCAAGCCCGGAAATGGGTGTGCGCCGACGGCGAGCATTACCATCAGAGCGCCGAGCGCATAAATGTCATCGGCAATGGAGCCGTTGCCACGGCCGCAAGGCAGACATTTTGCAGAGTATGGCGGCTCCAGCCAGTCTGGTTGGTGCGCTGCCGGTGGCGCCGCCCATGCTTGGCCGACTGCAACCGGGCCACGCTGGCCAAGCTGGAATAGGTTGTCCGGCCGGAGGGCTCGGTGGGTCAAGTTTCGCTGCTGCAGATCCGCCAACACGCAGGCGACTGGGCGGAGAAGATTTTGCAGAAGCTCCGTCTCGCTCCAGGGCCGCAGCGTCGCGAGCAAGGACGGGCCTTGGGGGGCCGGGCAAATAACGAAGTACCCGCCTTCGCCAGACGGCAATTGACCCGCACCATGCGCAACCGGCGTGATGAGGTTTGGTATCGTTGCTCCCGTCAGCGCGGTGAGTGCCCAGGCGCGAGCAGACCATCCTCTCGCAACCGAGATGGCCATCAAATCTGTTTCACTCGCAGGTTCGCCATGGGCCGCATAGGCGGTCAGCGGCGAGGCAACGCCGGGAAGCATTTTATCGAAAGCGACACGGTATGTTCCGCCGATAAGGCCGGAACTTGATGGAGGGTTTGCCGAAGGATCTGCCATTCTGGCCTACTCGACTAGGATGGCTCACTCTCTCCCAAACACGTTAACAAAGAGTTGGCGTCCTAATCCTCGAAAGGATCCCGCATGAGGATGGTGTCGTCGCGCTCCGGGCTCGTCGACAGCATCGTTACCGGGGCTTCGACCAGTTCCTCGATACGCCGGACGTATTTGATGGCCTGGGCAGGCAGATCGGCTGAAGAGCGGGCGCCGCGGGTCGAGCCCGACCACCCCTCAATCGTTTCGAGTATCGGCCGAGCGGCCGCTTGCAGCCCTGGTGCTGCGGGGAGGTGGCGCCAGATTGTGCCCGCCACTTCATAGCCGGTGCAGATCTTCAACTCGGGCAAGCCGTCCAGAACATCGAGCTTGGTCAATGCCAGCCCGTTGATGCCGCCGACCTTGATGGCCTGCCGCACCAGGGCGGCATCGAACCAGCCGCATCGGCGGGGACGTCCCGTGACGGTGCCAAACTCATGGCCACGCTCGCCCAGCAAGCGGCCCGTCGCATCCGACAGCTCGGTGGGAAACGGCCCGCTGCCAACGCGCGTACAGTATGCCTTGGCGATACCCAACACGAAACCAATTGCAGTGGGCGCCATGCCGGACCCGCCGGCGGCTGTAGCAGCAATCGTGTTGCTGCTGGTCACGAATGGATAGGTGCCGTGGTCGACATCCAGCATCACTGCTTGGGCGCCCTCGAACAAAATGCGCTGCCCGGCCCGGCGAGCTTCGTCCAGCCGGATCCAGACGGGCTCGATATGCGGCAGCAGCCGCGGAGCGAGTTCGAGCAAGCCGTCAAGCAAAGCCTGTTTCTCGAAAGTCTCGGCGCCAAGCCCGCGCAATAAAGTATTATGGTGCAGCAGCAGCTCATCCAGCTTGTCCGCCAGCGTCTGCGGCTCCGCCAGATCACACATCCGGATGGCGCGGCGTGCGACTTTATCCTCGTAAGCCGGCCCAATCCCCCGCCCCGTGGTGCCGATCTTGTGTTCCCCGCGCGCCTTCTCCCTGGCGCGGTCGATTGCCGCGTGCAACGGGAGGATCAACACGGCATTGTCAGCCACGCGCAGGTTGGCCGGCGAAACATCAAGCCCTTGCTCGCGCACACGGTCCATCTCGGCCAGCAAAGCCACAGGGTCAACCACGACGCCGTTGCCGATAATCCCGAGCTTACCGCGCACCAGCCCGGATGGGAGCAAGCTTAGGCGGTACGTCTCGTTGCCAATGACCAGAGTGTGACCCGCATTATGGCCACCCTGAAACCGCACCACGATATCGGCCCGGCTCGCGAGCCAATCCACCACCTTTCCTTTCCCTTCGTCGCCCCATTGAGCGCCGATGACGGTGACGTTTGCCATGAATGTCCTAAGATTGGGTTAAAGCGGGTCGACGCGACCGGCGCGCAGGATGTGACTGCAATGAAGCCGGCGTGCCTCGGCCGCCGGGTCAGCGACCGGGTCAAGCGCTGCCACGGTCACGTGCCCTTCCTTCCGGAGCTTTCCCGCTGCGGCCAAATCTGCCCCCACCGGAACAAAAATCCGCGTCCGCAACGGAGCCGGGGCGCAGGCTCGCAGGATGGTATCTGGGTAAAGGGTCAACCCGGTGGCAGGCTCATCCTCGCCACAAACATATCGTCCACCGCGACCGAGCACCTCATGATGCCCAGGGACATAAACAGATATGCAAACCCCAGTGTGATAGGGCAGATCGCGGAATTCCAGCGGGTCGATCGTGAGCTTGAGGCCTGGCGCCCGCGCCTGGATGGCTCGCACGGTTTGCGACAGCCGCTCGCACAGCGCAGCGGAGAGCGGAGGCAGGCGCAATCGTTCCAACCGACCCAATGCCGGCGCCGCAAGGCCTGCGGTAAGCAGCAACTCGCTCAGCGTTTCGGCGAGCCGTCCGCCATGCTCCACAACGGAAGCCACGTCCTTGCGGTCCAAGGCACGCAGCAGTGAATTGCGCACCGGGCCAGCCATTCCTGCTTCATCCAGCAGGGTCGGCGCAAGCCGGGGCAACGTCAGGTCGAAGCTGACACGGCTCAAACCCAGGATGGCAAGCGCATCGGCTCCCACCAGCACCATTTCGGCATCGGCAGCGAGGCTATCGCAGCCAATCAGCTCAAAACCAGCCTGCGCCACCTGGCGGTCGGGTAAAATCTGGCTGCCGCGAGACAGCAAGCATTGGCCGGAATAGCTCAGCCGCAGAGGCCGAGGCACTCCCCTCAGCCGCGTTGTTGCTATACGCGCGACTTGTGGCGTCATGTCCGCGCGAACGCCCATCATTCGGTGCGAGTCGGGGTCCATGAGGCGGAAAATCTGGTCCGCCGTGGCGCCCCCCGAGCCTGCAAGCAGCCCATCTTCAAACTCTATTAATGGCGGCTTGATACGCTCGTAGCCATGAGAAGCGAAGGCAGCCATCACAATCTCGACCGCAGCCGCCTCCCTTTCGGCATCGGGCGGCAGCAGGTCGCGGAACCCGGCTGGAAGCAGGGCCGGGTTGGCGAGCGGTTCAATGGTCATGTCGGACATCAAGTGAGCTATACCATTGCGGCAGCGGCGGCAGAAGCTTCGGCATGAGCCCAGTCCAGCCAGGGCAGCAAGGCCGCGATGTCCTCCTGCTCAATGGTCGCACCCCCCCAAATACGCAGGCCCGGCGGCGCGTCCCGATAGCTTGCGATATCGTAGGCAACTCCCTCCGCTTCCAGCACAACCGCGATCTGTCTGGCCACTCTCGCGTCGTGAACGCGCAGGCAAATCGAGGTGGGCGACCGGTGCGCAGGGTCGCTGGCCAGGAACTTGGCCCAGCCGGACTGCGCTTCCCAAGCCGCCACGGTAGCCAGATTGGCCTGTGCCCGTTGCAGCAGCGCGGGCAATCCGCCGACCCGCTCCCCCCAGAGCAGACCATCCAGCGCATCCGCCACGCACAGCATAGAGGGTGTGTTGATCGTCTCGCCGCTGAACACGCCCGGTGTCAGACGAAAGATCTTGGGCAGCGGCCATGGTGGAGTGAACTCCGCCAACCGCCGTACTGCGCGCGGCGAGAGCGCTATCATGCCGTGCGCTGCCTCGCCGCCAAGCGCCTTCTGCCACGACCAGGTGACGACATCGAGCCGCTGCCATGGCAGGGCCAGTGCGAAGGCGGCCGACGTGGCGTCGCATATCACGAGCCCGTCGCCGCGGCGCAACCACGCGCCATCCTGCAGGCAGACGCCGGAGGTGGTGCCGTTCCAGGCCAGCACGAGATCATGCGACGGGTCCCGCGCGTCAAGATCAGGCAAGCTGCCATAGGGCGCGGCAAGAGTTTGCACCTGAGCGAGCTTGAGCTGCTCGGTGATATCGGCCGCCCATTGGGCGGAGAAGCTGTCGAACGCCAGCACGTCGACTGGACGGGAACCGAGCAGCGACCACATCGCCATCTCCACCGCGCCGGTGTCGGACGCCGGCACGATGCCGAGTTGCCAGTCGGGTGGCATTCCTAGCAATGCAGCCGACCGCGAAATCACCTCCTGCAACTGCGCCTTGGCGGCGGGAGCGCGATGGCTGCGGCCTAGCAAGCGGGTGTCCAGATCCGCCAGTCTCCAGCCGGGGCGTTTGGCGCAAGGGCCGGAGGAGAAACAGGGATTGGCCGGGCGGCGAAGTGGTTTATCCATGGCGTGGAACCTTAGCACAGAGGCGGGGCTCATTCTGCGCGGTGCCACACGGCCGCCGCCTCGTCGCCATCGCCGGGTCGCACCTTGGCCTCGCCGTGCAATTTCAACAGATGCGCCAAGACGCTTCGCTCGGCAGCGCGATGCAGACCGGGATCAAGGTCGGGATACAATGCCCTAACCAGAGTCGGCAAGCTGGCTGGTGCCGCGGCGAGGGCGGTCAAGATAGCCTGCTCCCGAGCAAGCCGATGCGCCAAAAGCGCGCTGACGTAGTCGCCTGGGTGGGGCAGTGGCGGTCCATGCCCCGGGAGGTAGCGCGTGTGGCCCGGGCGGGCCAGCAGTCGGCGCAAGCTGGCGAAATAGGCCGCCATGTCGCCGCCAGGTGGGCTGATGACGGTGGTCGACCATGCCATCACCAAGTCCCCACTGAACACGCTGCCATCCCGACGCGCGAAGCAGAGATGGTCGGCGGCATGACCCGGCGTGAACAGCGCAACCATGCCCGCCAGCTCGTCCCCGTCGTGCAGAGCGCGGTCTGGCGTAAACGCCGGCTCGGCGCTGGCGTGCCAGCCAGCCACTGGAGCGCCGGTCGCTGCCTTCAACGCCTTGGCCGCGCCGAGATGATCAACATGCGTGTGGGTAAGGAGGATGTGCCGGATCGGCGCGGGTGCAAGTCGCAGGATCGCGGCCACATGGGCAGCATCATCCGGTCCTGGGTCCACCACCACCACGCCGTCCGTGCCCTCGACCAGGTAGGTGTTTGTGCCGTGGTAGGTCATACGGCTCGGGTTGTCTGCCACGATACGGCTCACACCCGGCCAAACCGGCAGCAGGGTTGTAGGCGGCGGGGCGGGCTCGGTGTGGAAACGCAGGCTCATGGCTTGGCTTCCCCCGTCATGCAGATGGCGCGGCTCGCGTCGCGGGTGCGCAGGTTAAGACCGGTCCCGGTTGCCCAAGCTTCCACCTGGAGCGGGCTGCCAGCAAAGGCCGGGCGGCGTCCGCGGAAGCTGAACTCGCCGAGCGGCCCCAGCTCAGATGCCAGCGCTGCCATCCACGTCGCCTGCAAGGGACCATGCACGATCAGGCCAGGGTAGCCTTCCTCGGCCCGAACGTAGTCTGCATCGTAATGGATGCGATGGCCGTTACCTGTCAGCGCTGAGTAGCGGAACAGCAGCACCGGGCCAGGGCGGACTTCGCGGCCGGCAACTAAGGCCACCGGTGGCGCCGGGCTGCCCGGCTTGACGGCCTCTCCCTCCGTGCCCCGGTAAACCAGGTCTTGCTCCTCGTAAACAGCGGGGCCGGCCTCTCCTGAAATCTCATGGCGAACGGTCACGAACACGAGCCGGCCGGAACTCCCCATCTTCTCCTCGACCGACAAGATGGTACTGGTCCGGCTCACCGCCTCGCCAATATGCAACGGCGCCGTAAACCGCAGCCTTCCGCCGGCCCACATGCGGCGGGGCAGATCGTGGACAGGAGGAAGGAAGCCACCTCGTCGCGGGTGGCCATCAGGGCCGAGTTGGCTGGCCGGCGCCCAGTCAGCAAACAGCGTCCAGTGCCAGAGTGGGGGCAACGTGGCATCGGGTTGGGGCACGTCCAATGTCGCGGCGAGCCCGCGCACCAGATGGGGCCAAACCTGGTCGGTGCGCGTCTCGGACCGGCCGACGTATTCGCGGTAACCGCTCATTGGGTCATCAGGGGCGCTGGCAGGTCAGCGGCGTCGGGCGCGGGCCCCGGA
>CAXTRX010000106.1:0-5718 GCA_964246785.1 uncultured Acetobacteraceae bacterium
AATCTGGCTGCGGCAAGACGGTCACCGCGCGCAGCGTGCTGCAATTGATCGACCGTCCACCAGGCCGCTTTGTGGCGGGGCAAATCCTATGGCGTGGGCGGGATTTGCTGCCGCTCAGCGCGGGCGAGATGGACCGCATCCGCGCGCGCGAAATCGCCATGGTGTTCCAGGAGCCGATGACTTCGCTCAACCCCGTCTACACCGTCGGCGAACAGATTGCGGAGTCGCTGCGCACCCACGAGAAACTCTCGCGCAAAGCAGCAATGGCCGAAGCCGCCGAGATGCTGCGCCTGGTGCAAATCCCCGACCCGGCACGCCGCGTCAACGACTATCCGCACCAGTTCTCCGGCGGGATGCGGCAGCGCGTCATGATTGCCATGGCGCTCGCCTGCAAGCCGCAACTGCTGATCGCCGACGAGCCCACTACGGCACTCGATGTCACGATCCAGGCGCAAATCCTCGACCTGTTGGCCGACATGAAGGCGCGGCTCGGCATGGCGATCATGCTCATCACCCATGCCATGGGCGTGGTGGCGGAGAATGCCGGCCGCGTAGCGGTGATGTATGCCGGAGTGGTCGTCGAGCAGGCGCCGGTGGCCGAACTGTTCGCCAACCCGCGCCATCCCTATACCCAGGGGCTGATCCGCTCCATTCCGCGCGTGGACGCGCAGGCGCATGGCCGCACCCGGCTGGAGCAAATCCGGGGCACCGTGCCTTCGCTGCGCGCCTTGCCGCCGGGCTGCCGGTTTTCGCCGCGCTGCCCTGCTGCCATCCCCGAATGCAGCGTGGCCGAACCGGATTTGCGCCTGGTAGGCCCGGCGCATTTGGCTGCCTGCATCCGTGCCTGAAGCGCTTCTCTCTGTTCGCGGCCTCAAGAAGTATTTCCCGCTGAAGGGCGGCCTACTGGCGCGCGAAGTCGGCCGCGTGCATGCCGTGAACGACGTCAGCCTGGATATCATGCCCGGCGAAACGCTCGGCCTGGTGGGCGAGTCCGGCTGCGGCAAATCCACCACGGGGCGCTGCATCATGCGGCTTACCCAGCCCAGCGAAGGCAGCATCCATTTCGCCGGCCGGGACGTGACGGAAATCACCGGCCCTGCGCTGCGGGCGATGCGGCGGGAGATGCAGATCATCTTCCAGGACCCGTTCGCCTCGCTCAATCCGCGCCATACGGTGCGCGCCATCGTGGGTGAGGCGCTCATCATCCATAAGCTGGCCCGCAACCGCCACGATCTGGAAGACCAAGTGGTACGCCTGCTGGAGTTGGTCGGGCTCGGCGCCGAGCACCTGCCGCGGTTTGCCCACGAGTTCTCCGGTGGCCAGCGCCAGCGCATCGGCATAGCCCGCGCGCTCGCCGTGGAACCCAAGCTGATCGTGTGCGACGAGCCGGTCAGCGCGCTGGACGTATCGGTGCAAGCGCAGGTGATCAACTTGCTGGAAGACCTGCAGGAGCGCTTAGGCCTGGCCTACCTGTTCATCGCCCACGACCTCTCGGTGGTGGAGCATATCAGCAACCGTGTCGCGGTGATGTATCTCGGCCGCGTGGTGGAGGTGGCCAGCGCGCGGGCGCTCTACGACAATCCGCGCCACCCGTACACGGAGGCACTGCTCTCGGCCGTGCCGATCCCCGACCCGGCGGTGAAGCGCAAGCGCGTCGCATTGCAGGGTGATGTGCCGAACCCGATCCACCCGCCGACCGGCTGTCATTTCCACACCCGCTGCCCGCTTGCGCAGGAGCAATGCCGGATCGAGGTGCCCGCGCTGGAGCAGGCGGAGGATGGGCATTGGGTGGCATGCCATTTTCGACGGGGTAACTAACTCGTCTTGGCGTCATTGCGAGCCGCCGCTTGGCGGCGCGGCAATCCAGCGCCGCGCGGCACAGCCGTTACAGCAGCGTGTCGTATAAGTCCCCCCAAGTCGGGTTGTCAGCTTCAATCAGCGCCAGCTTACGCGCGCGCGACCCAGCTTTGAGCTGTTTCTCCCGCGTTATCGCACCCGTGATGTCTTGCCATTGCTCGAAATAGACCAGGAGTTTGCAGCCATAGCGTTTGGTGAAGCCGGGCAACACTGCGGTTCGGTGTTCATGGACCCGCTTGATAAGGTCGGACGTGACGCCGAGATAGATAGTGCCGTTGCGAGCGCTTGCCATGATGTAGACGGCGGGCTGGCGCATGGCGCCTCAAGGCCGGATGCGAGGCGCAACCCTGGATTGCTTCGTCGCGAGGGCCCCTCGCAATGACGAAGAAAGTCAATTACCGGGTCGGCACCGGGCTTTCGCCGCTATAGTCGTAGAAGCCGCGGCCGGTTTTCTGCCCGAGCCAACCGGCTTCAACATATTTCACCAGCAGCGGGCAGGGCCGGTATTTGCTGTCCGACAGCCCCTCATACAGCACCTGCATAATCGACAGGCATGTGTCCAACCCGATCAGGTCGCCCAGCTCAAGCGGTCCCATCTTGTGATTGGCGCCTAGCCTCAGCGCACAATCAATCCCCGCAATGGTGCCGACACCTTCATACAAGGCATACACGGCCTCATTGATCATCGGCACCAGGATGCGGTTGACGATAAAACCGGGATAATCCTCCGAAACGGCAACCGTCTTGCCGAGGCGATGTGCCAATGACTGCACGGCCTGGAACGTCGTCTCGTTGGTGGCGATGCCGCGGATGATTTCCACTAGCTTCATCATCGGAACCGGGTTCATGAAGTGCATGCCGATGAACCGGTCCGGCCGGTCGGTGGCGGCAGCGAGGCGGGTGATCGAGATCGACGACGTGTTGCTCGCCACCAGGCAACCCGGCGCCAGATGCGGCGTGAGGCCGCGGAAGATCGCCCGCTTGACCTCCTCCTTTTCCGTCGCCGCCTCGACCACCATGTCGCACGGCCCGAACGCGGCATAGTCCGCGGCGGCCGTCACCCGCTCCAGCGCCGCCGCCCTGGCGTCGGCCGCGATGACGCCCTTGATCACCTGTCGGTCCAGGTTCTTGGCCAGCATCGTCATGGCCTTGGATAAAGCGTCCGGCTTGGCGTCCATCAGCACAACGGATAGACCCGCAAGCGCGCAAACATGGGCAATCCCGTTGCCCATCTGCCCGGCGCCAATGACCCCGATGGCGTTGATTGCCGCCGGACTTGCCGCCGGGTCCGGCATTAGGCCCGTTCCAACTCCGCCTGCAGTTCTGGCAGTACCTTGAACAGGTCCGCCACCAGGCCGTAGTCGGCGACCTGGAAGATCGGCGCCTCCTCATCCTTGTTGATGGCGACGATCACCTTGCTATCCTTCATGCCCGCGAGGTGCTGGATGGCGCCAGAAATACCGATCGCGACATACAGGTCGGGCGCCACGATCTTGCCGGTCTGCCCCACCTGGTAGTCGTTGGGCACGAAGCCGGCGTCCACGGCGGCGCGGGACGCACCGACGGCAGCACCCAGCTTGTCGGCGATGGGTTCAAGCAACTTGAAGTTTTCGCCATTCTGCATGCCGCGGCCGCCCGACACCACCACCCTGGCGGCCGTGAGATCAGGCCGTTCGGACTTGGAAAGCTCGGCTGAGACGAACTTGGAACTGACCGATTCAGCAGTCACGGCCACGTCCTCGATCGCGGCCGCACCGCCCTCGACGGCCACCGGGTCGAACGACGCGGCGCGCACGGTGATGACTTTGCGCGCGTCGGATGATTTGACCGTCGCCATGGCGTTGCCGGCGTAGATCGGGCGGACAAACGTGTCGGCGTCGATCACGCTCGAGATGTCGCTGATCGGCTGCACGTCCAAAAACGCCGCGAGCCGCGGCATCACGTTCTTGCCGGTGGCGGTGGCTGCGGCGAGCAGGTGGTCGTAGCCGGGGGCCAGGGCCACCAACAACTCCGTCAGCGGTTCGGCCAGGCTGTGCGCGTAGGCCGAGGAGTCAGCGCGCAACACCTTGGTCACCCCGTCCAGCTTGGCCGCGGCAGCGCAGGCCGCCTCCACGCCGGAGCCAGCCACCAGCACGTGCACCTCGCCCAACTTGCGCGCGGCGGTGATCGCGCTGCGCGACGGCTGCTTGATCTCCGCAGCCTCGAAATCCAGCAGAACCAGCGTCGTCATTTAGATCACCTTGGCTTCCAGCTTGAGTTTGGCAACCAGTTCCTCAACCGACCCGACCTTCTGTCCGGCCTGCCGCTTGGGCGGTTCGGCCACGCTTACGATGCGCAGCCGCGGCGCCGGGTCCACGCCCAGCGCGTCGGGCTTGATCGTCTCGATCGGCTTCTTTCGCGCCTTCATGATATTAGGCAGCGACGCATACCGCGGCTCGTTCAGCCGCAGGTCGGCCGTGATCACCGCCGGCATGCGCAGTTCCAACGTCTCCAGCCCGCCATCCACTTCGCGGGTGACGGTGGCGACATCCCCGCGCACCTCGATCTTGGAAGCAAATGTGCCCTGCGGCCAGCCGAGCAGGGCGGCGAGCATCTGCCCGGTGGCGTTCATGTCGTCATCAATGGCCTGCTTGCCCATCAGCACCATGCCGGGCTGCTCTTTCGCCACCAACGCCTTGAGCAGCTTGGCCACCGCGAGCGGCTGGAGTTCGACATCGGTTTCGACCAGGATGCCGCGGTCGATCCCCATCGCGAGGGCGGTACGAATGGTATCGGTGCAGCCCGTCACGCCCATGGAGACCGCAATCGTCTCAGTGGCCACCCCGCGCTCCTTGAGCCGAATGGCCTCCTCCACCGCGATTTCGTCAAACGGGTTCATCGACAGCTTGAGCCCGGCGATGTCCACCGCGGAGCCGTCGGCTTTGACCCGCACCTTGGCGTTGTAGTCGACCACCCGCTTGACTGGAACAAGGACCTTCATTGGCGTTCTGCTATCCTACGGCCTTTAGTGACGCGACAAACGCAGCAGGCGGCACGAAAGATGCGTGGCGGCGTTGCACGCACATCGGAGCCAGGCTGCACCGAACCCTAAGAGCGAGGGTGCCCCAGGTCAAACCAACTCAACTCCGCAGCAGGTGCAGCAGTAGCACGAACAGCAGCAGCGTTCCCGCCTGCAAAAACACCCGCCATTGCATCAGCTTGTTGGAGCGCCGCGGATCGCCGCCGCCGCGCGCCAGCCCGAGCAGCCCGGCGAACAGCACGCCCAGAGTGGCCAGCATCATTCCAACCACGAGCACGATGAGCACGATCTTCATCACCCTCATTTAGGCGCGGAGGGTCGAATGTGCAGCCTCCCCGCGACGGCTTTGACCAGGGCGTTGACCCAGGCCGCATGCGAGGTCCTTCAGGGGTTGACAAGCCAGGGGCTGGGGCAGGACGAGAACCCATGCGGTCCCAACATATGCGATTTATACACCTCGTGCTGGCCGTGCTACTCACCCTTTGTTGTGCCGCGTCGGTCCGAGCGCGGGCGCAAGGAGCAGGACAGCTACCCGCTCCGGCGCCCGCTGCCGCGCTGCCTGCTACCCCGCGCTCGCCCGCCATCCCTACCCAAGCCACTCCTAGCCCAGCCACGCTCACCCCGGCTCAGGCGCAGGCGGTGCTCGACGTGCTGCAGGACGATAAGAAGCGCGCCCAGTTCGTAGCCGTGCTCCAAGGCATGATCCACGCCACAGCCCCCGTTGCGCCGCACACCGCCCTGCCGCTGGCCGCCAACAGCGTCGGCGCCGAGCTGCTGGTTCAGGGCGAGACGTGGGCCACGCGCAGCGCCAGCCAGCTCCGCGGCCCCCAGAAAGGCCCCGC
>CAXTRX010000106.1:5728-10495 GCA_964246785.1 uncultured Acetobacteraceae bacterium
GCGGTGCGGCTTTGCTCGGGCCGCGGGTGATGATCGGCGCCGCCGGCCTGCCGCAAATCTGGAGCTGGGTCTCCGACACGGCGCGAAGCCCGACCGCATTGGCGGAGTTGGCTGCAACGGTGTGGAAGCTGGCTTTGGTCTTGGCCGGGGCGCTCGCCGCCGAATGGATCATGCAACGCGTGCTCGCCGGCACCCGCCGTATTCTGCGGGCCCGGGTGCCGCTGGATCACGCCGCGGCCGACCCGCCCTCGCCAGACGCGGACGCGCCCGATGAACCCCTGAGCAATCATCGCCGCCGCCTCAGCCTGGCATGGCGCCTGCTGCGCCGGTTGCCTTTCGCATTGCTCGCCTGGCTGACCGACCTCATCCCGGTCGTGGTGTTTGCAGCGGTCGGCAATGCGACGCTGGCCCTGCCGCTTGGGTTCACCGGCAATGACCGCCTGGTCATTGGCGCTGTGATCGACGCCTATGTTGCCTGCCGGCTCATCCTGTGCCTCACCCGCGCCATCGTGGCGCCGGCGCAACACAGCTTGCGGCTGGTGCGCTGCTCGGACGCGACCGCTGCCTACATCGTGCGCTGGGTGCGCCGGGTCAGCACGGTGGCGGTCGCTGGCTATGCCGTGGCCGAGGTGGCGTTGCTGTTCGGCCTCTCGGAGGCGGCGCACGACGCGCTGATCAAGCTGGTGGCATTGATCGTCCATGTCATGCTGGTGATCATCGTGCTGCAGGTCCGCCAGCGCGTGGCCAACCGGCTGCGCGCCCGTCGCAGCGCCACGGGGGTGGTCGCCCGCCTGCAGAACCACATGGCGCAGCGTTGGCACGCTATCGCGATCTTCTACATCATCGCGCTTTGGCTGGTCGCGGCCGCCGAAATCCGCGACGGCTACACCCGATTGCTGCACTTCTTCATCGTCACCACCGCCACGCTGCTGGTCGCGCGGCTGTTGAGTATCGTCGTGCTCGGTTCGCTGGACCGCAGCCTGAGCCCAGACACCGGGACGGTCGGGCAATATCCGGTCATCGAGCAGCGGGTCACTCGATACTACCCCATGATCCGGGCCGCGCTGGTCGGTCTGATCACCGCCGCCACCGGCGTCGTGCTGCTGGAGGCATGGGGTTTCAGCCCGCTGGCTTGGTTCAGCGTGGGCCAGCTTGGCGCCAAGTTGGTGAGCGCGTTGCTGACCTCGGCGGTGACCGTGGTGGTGGCCATCGTGGTGTGGGAGGCCGTCAATGCGGCTGTCGAGGGCAAGGTTGCCGCCTTGGCGCACGCCGCGCAAACCGCCCGCGCCGCCCGCCTGCGCACGTTGCTACCCATGCTGCGCACCACCCTCCTGGTGGCGTTGGTGATCATCGCCGGGCTCATCATCTTGAGCCAGGTGGGCGTCAACATCGCGCCCCTGCTGGCCGGCGCCGGCGTTCTCGGCGTGGCGATCGGCTTCGGCAGTCAAAAGCTGGTGCAAGATCTGATCACCGGGCTCTTCCTGCTGCTCGAAAACACCATGCAGGTGGGTGACGTCGTGACCCTCGCCAATCTCACCGGAACGGTGGAATACCTCTCCATCCGCACCATCCGCCTGCGCGCGCTGGACGGCTCGGTTCACATCATCCCGTTCTCCTCCGTCACCACCGTCACCAACCAGACGCGTGATTTCGCCTACGCGCTGATTGACTTGCCGATCGGGCTGGACGAAGAGCCCGACCGGGTCATGACCCTGCTGACCGAGCTGGTGCAAACCATGCGCAGTGAGCCCCGTTGGCAGGATGCGATGACCGCCGACCTGGAGGTCATGGGGGTCTATGCCTTTACCGACACCAACTGGACCTTGCGGGTGCGCATCCGTACCGAGCCGTCGCAGCGTTGGGCGGTGAACCGCGAGTTCAACCGCCGGGTGAAGTACTGCTTTGACCAGAACGCGGTGCAGAGCCCGATCACCTCCTATAGAGTGCAGGGCTGGCTGCCGCCCGGCTCGGAACGCGCGATCCCGAAGCCGCCGCCGCCGCCGCCGGTGCAAGCCCAGCCGCCTCTGCAGGATGCCGCCCAATGACCGACCCGGTAAGCGCCCGCCCCACCATCTCCGCCCTGATCGCGCGCGACGGCTTCGCCTTCGTGCATGATGCCGAGATGCGCGGGGTGCTGGAAGCCGCGGGCCTGGCCGAGTGGGAGGCGTTCGCCGCCAGTTGGGACGATCTCGGGCTCGACACCTACATGGCTGATGGCGGCCGTTACCGCCGCCGCCGGCACGGCGCCTTTGCCGCCCGCCCCAGCGGCATCACCCGCCTGCCGGCGCGCCCGCATTACCAGAGCCGCGACTACAACCTGCTCAATGGCGGCGTCGAACGCTGGTTCCAGCCGGTCACCGAGGCCGTCTCACGCATGCCGGCCTTCACCGCCATTCTGAGCACCTGCCAGCGCGTGTTCGACGCGCTCTCGCCCGGCGTGCCGGAGTGGGAGGTGGAGGTGCATCAATTTCGCATCGAAGCGCAGCCCGGCCTCGCGGGCCGTCCCACTCCCGAGGGGATGCATCGTGACGGCGTGGACTGGGTGCTGGTGTTGATGGTGCGGCGCGAAAACGTGGCCAGCGGCGAGACCACCATCCACGACAGCGACCGCCGCCTGCTTGGTTCCTTCACCCTGACCCGCCCGATGGACGCCGCCTGGGTGGACGACCACCGGGTGTTTCACGGCGTGACCCCGGTGGAGCCGCGCGAGGCCGGGCGGCCCGCGTTCCGCGACGTGTTGGTGGTGACGTTCAAGAAGCCAGCGGCAGCGTTATAGAGGCGCACGAGCGCGCTAGCTCTTGCTTCGTCCTGCAGTTGCGCCAAATTGGAGCTATCGTGGACCAGGGCGGTACGCTTTCCGCCTCCTCCCGCATCAGAAGGTTGGCATCCGATGTTCATCGAGACCGAAGGCACACCCAATCCCGCCACTCTGAAGTTCCTGCCCGGGCGGGACGTGATGGGTGCTGCCACCGCCGATTTCGCCACCGCCAGCGCGGCCGAGCATTCCCCGCTCGCGGCATCCCTGTTCCAGCTCCCCGGCGTGGCGCGGGTGTTCCTGGGCGGCGACTTCATCACCGTCACCAAGTCCGACCTGGCCGATTGGGCCGAGCTGCGCCCTGAGGTGCTCGGCGCCATCATGGAGCATTTCGTCTCCGGCAGCCCCGTGATCCTCCAGGCCAGCGACCTCATGGACGAGGACGTGGCCCCCGAGGACCGGGAGATCGTGGAACAAATCAAGGAACTGCTCGACAGCCGGGTGCGCCCGGCGGTGGCGGGCGACGGCGGCGACATCGTGTTCCGCGGCTATCGCGACGGCGTGGTGATGCTGCACATGCAAGGCGCCTGCTCCGGCTGCCCCTCCTCCTCGGCGACGCTCAAGCATGGCATCGAGAACATGCTGCGCCACTATGTGCCGGAGGTGACCTCGGTGCAGCAAGTCGGCCTCTAACGGCTAAGGCTGCAGGTGGAGCACACGGTGCCGCTCGGCGCAGCCGCGCGGGAGGCGATGTTCCTGGCCGCGCGGACCCACTATCATTGGCTGCCAACCCCAGTGAACGACGACCAGCTGCGCGACCTGTATGAGTTGCTCCGCCACGGCCCAACTTCGGCCAATTGCTCGCCTGCGCGGTTCTTGTTCCTGCGCTCCCAGGAAGCCAAGGAAAAGCTCAAACCGGCCTTGTCACCCGGCAACGTGGACAAGACGATGTCCGCACCCGTGGTGGCGATCGTGGCGCATGACCCACAATTCTACGAGGCGCTACCCAAGCTGTTCCCGCATACCGATGCCCGGGCCTGGTTCGCCGGCAACGAGGCGCTCGCCAACGAGACCGCGTTCCGCAACGGCACTCTCCAAGGCGCCTACCTCATCATGGCGGCGCGCATGAAGGGCCTGGACTGCGGCCCGATGAGCGGTTTTGACAATGGCCGGGTCGATGAGAGCTTTTTTGCCAGCAGCGGCTGGAAGTCCAATTTTCTGGTCAATATCGGCTATGGCGACCCGGCTCGGCTTCATCCCCGCTCGCCTCGCCTCGACTTTGACGAAGCCTGCCTGTTGCTTTGATGCGTCTGCTCGCCCTGGACGCAGCTCTTGGGCCCTGCTCGGCCGCTCTCCTGTGCGACACGACCGGCCTGGCCGAACAGCATTGCCACGGACGCGACGGCCTCAAGCAACTCCCGCTGCAGGTGGCAACGCTGCTGGGAACCGCGCCGCTCAATGCGGTGGCCGTGACCGTGGGACCCGGCAGCTTCACCGGCCTGCGCACCGCAATCGGGCTGGCTCAGGGTGTCGCCCTCGGCCGGGGCATTCCAGTTGTCGGCGTCACGGTGGCTGAAGCGCTGGCGGAGGGTCTCTGCCTGCCGCCGGGCAGCGAACTCTGGGTGGCGCTCGACACCCGCCGTAGCCGTATCTTCCTGGTCCGCAACGGTGTTCCGGCGGTGACCGAACTGGCCGAACTGCCTCGCCCCGACCGCCCCATCGTGGTGGCAGGCGACGCGGCGGGCACGGTGCTGGCGCGGCTTGGCGAGCAAGGCTTGACGGGGGTTTCGCTCGGCCCGCAGGCAGTCAGCGCCGTTCAAGTCGGACGGGCCGGGCTGCGCCGACTGGCCGGCGAGCTGCCGCCCTGCCCCGCCCAGCCGCTCTATGTCGAGCCGCCGGAAGCCCGCGCTCCGTCTGGCCTCCGTCCCGCCCCGGCATGATCGCCGCCGCCCCGGCGCAGGCGGGCGCGATGGCGGCCCGACAAGCCGCCGCCATTACGCCCCCCCCCGCCC
>CAXTRX010000107.1:0-10448 GCA_964246785.1 uncultured Acetobacteraceae bacterium
GCCCAATGCCGGGCTGCGGCCGTGGTGGGTGCTCTCCCCAGCCCGGCGCGTTCCCGGCGCGAGCTTGGCTGAGTATGCCGGCCTGCTGAGATTGCTGCGCGCCGGCCCAGGCGCCACCGTGTCCGAGGTGCTGCGGCCCGGCGCCCTGTTCCAGAAGCTGCTGGAACCGCTGGTGATCGCGGCACTCAACACCGCGCCCGCACGCGGCAGCGCGCGCCTGATGGCTGCCGTGGTGCGCGAAACCCTTGCCAAAGGCGGCGCGGCCTGCATCCCGGCCTATCCCAGCGAGGGGCTGTCGGCCACCTTCATCGAACCTGCACTGGCCGCCCTGCAGCAAGCCGGCGCGGCCGTGCAGGTCGGCCGCCGGGTCACTCAGCTCGAGACTACGGACGGCCGGCTGACCGCAATCGGCACTGCGGACGGCCCGGTCGCACTCGGCTCCAGCGACGTGGCGGTGCTCGCAGTGCCCGGCCCGGTCGCGCAAAGCCTCTTGCCGGGGTTGACCGCGCCCGAGGCGTTCGAGGCCATTGTGAACCTGCACTACCGGGTCGACGTCTACCCTGGAGCGGCTGGCTTCATCGGCCTGCTTGGCGGCACGGCCGAGTGGGTGTTTGTGAAGCCCGGGGTGGTTTCCGTCACCGTGAGCGCCGCCAACCGCTTGCTGGACCGCGCCGCGAGTGACCTTGCGGCAACAGTGTGGCCAGAATTGTGCGCCGCTCTCGGCATTGCGCATCCGCAACCCCCCAGCCGTGTCGTAAAGGAGAAGCGGGCCACGTTTGCTGCAACGCCAGACGAGGATCGCAAACGCCCGCCCGCGCGCACTGGCCTGGCCAATTTGGCGCTGGCAGGAGATTGGACTAACACCGGCCTGCCCGCCACCATCGAGGGTGCGATCAGGTCGGGGCACACCGCAGCGGCAGTTTTTCGGGCTGCCGCCTGAGCCTGGATGTAAGATGCCGAGTGAAACGCTTCTCCGTTCCCAAACCGACCAGCTCCAACTCACCATCGATGCCGCCGCAGCCGCCCTCCTCTCCAAACAGGCGGATGATGGCCACTGGGTGTTCCCGCTGGAAGCCGACGCGACCATCCCGTCGGAATACATCTTGCTCGAGCACTTTCTGGACCGGATCGATGCGCCGTTGCAGGCCAAAATCGCCGTCTATTTGCGCCAGATCCAAAATCCAGACGGCGGCTGGCCGTTGTTCCACGACGGCGAGAGCAACGTCTCGGCCAGCGTGAAGGCCTATTTCGCGCTCAAGGCGGCCGGGGACGCGCCGGATGCCCCCCACATGGCCCGCGCCCGCGCCTGCATCCTGGCCCTGGGCGGCGCCGAGAGCGCCAACGTGTTCACCCGGGTGCAGCTCGCATTGTTCGGCCAGGTGCCCTGGCGCGCCGCGCCGGTGATGCCGGTCGAGATCATGCACCTGCCGCGCTGGTTTTTCTTCCATCTGTCCAAGGTGTCCTACTGGTCCCGCGTGGTGATGGTGCCGCTGTTGGTGCTGATGGCGCTGCGCCCCCAGGCTCGCAACCCGCGCGGCGTCGGCGTGGCCGAGCTGTTCCGCACCCCACCCGGCGACGTGAAGCAGTGGATCCATGGACCATACCGCTCCGCCTGGGGCCATGTGTTCAAGGTGCTGGACGTGCTGCTTCGCCCCATCGAGCCGCATTTCTCCAAGCGCAGCCGCAAGCGCGCCATTGAAGCAGCGGTGGCCTTCGTGACCGAGCGGCTGAACGGGGAGGACGGGCTGGGCGGCATTTATCCCGCCATCGCCAACACCGTCATGATGTTCGACACGCTGGGCTATGCGGCTGACCATCCCGACGCCACCACCGCCTGGCGCGCCGTGCGCAAGCTGCTGGTGGTCGAACCCGGCCGCGCCTTCTGCCAGCCGTGCTTTTCCCCGGTGTGGGATACCGGGCTGGCCGGGCACGCGGTTGCCGAGGCGAACGGGTTGGACGCAACCCCGCTTGCCACCTCGCCGCTGTCGGCGGCCCCGCTTTCGGCGGCATGCGACTGGCTGCTGACCCGGCAAGTGCTCGCGCGCGGCGACTGGTCCTTTGTGCGCCCCAACTGCCCGCCCGGCGGCTGGGCGTTCCAATACGCCAACGACTTCTACCCGGACGTGGACGACACCGCCGTGGTGGCCATGCTGCTCCACCGCGCTGGGGATGCCACCTACGCACCCGCCATCGGCCGCGCCCGTGACTGGATCATCGGCATGCAAAGCCGCAACGGCGGCTGGGGCGCGTTCGACGCCGACAACGAGCACTACTTCCTCAACCACATCCCCTTTGCCGACCATGGCGCCCTGCTCGACCCGCCAACCGAGGACGTGACCGCGCGCTGCGTCGCCTTCTTGGCCCAATTGGGGCACCCAGCAACCGACCCGGCGATGGAACGCGCCCTTGCCTACCTCAAGCGGCAGCAACAGGCCGATGGCAGTTGGTTCGGCCGTTGGGGCACGAACTACATCTATGGCACTTGGTCAGTGCTGTGCGCCCTGAACGCTGCCGGCCTGCCGCATTCGGATGGCGCGATCCGCCGTGCCGCCGACTGGCTGGTGGCGCACCAGCGCACCGACGGCGGTTGGGGCGAGGACGAGGAAAGCTACAACGGCGCGCCGCCCGGCACTTACAAGGAGAGCACGCCATCGCAAACTGCTTGGGCCCTGCTCGGCCTCATGGCGGCGGGCGAGGTGGCTCACCCGGCGGTTGCGCGCGGGATCGATTATCTGCAGCGCACCCAGGACGCCGATGGCGAATGGACCGAGGCCGCCTACACCGCCACCGGGTTCCCCCGCGTGTTCTACCTGCGCTATCACGGTTACCGCCTGTTCTTCCCGCTCCTGGCGCTGGCGCGCTATCGCAACCTGTTGGCGGGGCCAAGCCATCGGGTGGCCGTCGGGTTCTAGCTCGGTGATCGGTATCGTGGTTGGCCTGGCCGCCGAGGCTCGCCTGGCACGCGGGCTCGGCGGGCGGGTCGCGGTGGGCGGTGGTAACACTGCGGGCGCCGGCAAGGCCGCCCGTGCCTTGGCCAGGGCCGGCGTGACCGGGCTGCTTAGCTTCGGCCTCGCTGGCGGCCTGGCGCCCGATTTGTCTCCCGGCGCCCTCTTTGTCCCAGAGTTCGTGGTTGCGCAGGATGGCGTGCGTTGGCTCACTGACCCCGACCTAGCCGCCCGTTTCGGTCGCCGCAGCGGCACGATGTTGGCGAGCGACGCCGTGATTGGCTTGCAGTCGGGCAAGCGCCAGGCTTTTGAAGCCACCGGCGCCGCCGCCGTCGACCTGGAAAGCGGCGCGGTCGCCCGGGCTTGCGCCGCCTTCCGCCTACCCTTTGCGGTGCTGCGCGCCGTGTGCGACCCGGCAGACCAGGACCTGCCGCCCGCCGCCATGCTCGAGCTCAGCGCCCGGGGCCAGGTCCGGTTGTTCGCCGTGTTGGGCTCGCTCGCCCGCAACCCGGGTCAGTTGCCCGACCTGCTCCGGCTTGGCCGCAACGCCGCCGCCGCCCGCCGCGCGCTCAAGCTGCGGGTTGCTGCGACTGGCCCACTCGACTAGGTTCTCATGGTATGGTGCCGCCCATAAAGCAGTTGGCCCTCTCCCAGGACCTGGCTGACCCCCAAACCCAGCCGCGCTTTTCCGGTATCCCAACGTTTTTCCGTGCCCCCTTCGAGCAGGACCTGACGCAGGTCGATATCGGCGTTATCGGCGTGCCGTTTGACGGCGGCGTGACCAACCGGCCCGGCGCCCGGCATGGCCCGCGGGAAATCCGCAACCAGTCGACCCTGTCCCGCCGCATCAACACCGCCACCGGCGTGCAGCCATTCGACATCTGCCGGGTGCGCGACCTGGGCGACTGCTGGATCGAGCAGCCCTATGAGCTGGTCGGCGCCCTGGGCGAGATCGAGGCGTTCTACCGCCGGGTCGTTTCCGCCGGAGTGACGCCGCTCTCCGCCGGTGGGGACCACTCGATGACGCTGCCCATCCTGCGCGCCGGGGCGGCCGGCGGCCCCGTCGGCATGGTGCATATCGACGCCCATGCCGACACCGGCGACCACTATATGGGCTCGCGTTACCACCACGGCACGCCGTTCCGCCGGGCCGTGGAGGAAGGCCTGCTCGACCCCAAGCGCGTGATCCAGATCGGCGTGCGCAGCCACAGCAACGTACCCGGCGGGTTGTGGGGCTTCAGCCTCGCCAGCGGCATGACGGTCATCACCATCGAGGAGTTCGCCGACCGCGGCTGGCGCTCGGTGATGGAGCAGGCCCGCGCCGTGGTGGGCGGCGCTGCCACCTACCTGTCGTTCGACATCGATAGTCTCGACCCGATCTACGCCCCGGGCACCGGCACGCCCGAACCCGGCGGGATCACCATGTTGGAGGCGCTGCGCATGGTGCGGGCGCTGACCGGCCTGAAGTTTGTCGGCGGCGACGTGGTCGAGGTGTCTCCACCGTTCGACGTGGGAGGTCTGACGGCGATGCATGGCGCGGCGATGCTGTTCGAAGTGCTATGCGTTCTGGCCGCCGCCCGGCAGTGATCCCGTGCATGATCTCGACAAACGCTGCAAAGACGTCCGCAATCTTGACGAGGATATTGTCCGGGCGCTTCGCATCCAGGCGGCGGAGCATGGCCGCTCGGCGGAGGCTGAGCATCGCGAACTCTTGCGTGCGGTTCTGACGCAGGGGCAGGCCGCATCCAGCCGTGACTCCGCCGCTGCCCGGCTTGAGCAGTTCCGCCGCCGCACCGCCGGCCGTGGCTCCGCGACCGCCGAGCAATTGCTCGACGCCTCCCGTCCCGCCGTGTGACCCTCGTCGCCGACGCCAGCGTCGCCCTGAAATGGGTGTTGCAGGAGCCGGACAGCCATGTGGCGCATGCCTTGGCGATCGGCCGCGAGCCGTTGCTGATGCCGGATCTGGCTCAACGAAGCCACCAACGTGCTTTGGGTGCAGGTCCACCGGACCATCCTGCGGCCGGAGGAGGCGCGTGACGGTCTTGCTTTGTTGCAACAACTGGTCGAGCCCACGCCAACCGGCGGGCTGGCCCTGCATGACGTCGCACTCGATATTGGCCTGGAGGCCGACCACCCGACGTACGACACGCTTTACTTGGCCTTCACCATCGCCATGGGCGCGCACGGGCTGGTGGTGGCGGACGGACCGTTTACCCACGCCATGCAGCGCCACCCCGACCCGGCCGTGGCTGCGCTGATGTTGCCGTTGGCATCGTGGGCACGCAGCGCGGGTGTGACCCTGTAGAAGCCCTCTCAACATTGGTGATGACGCGATGACGGCCATGATGAAGCCTCAACTTAAGCCGTCTTCCTTTATTTCACAGAACAGTCTGGCTACAGTGTTTGCATTATATAGTATTGTGTTTATTGCTATTGTAGCCCTTCAAATGCCACCCTATCAAAACCCAGATGAGACAAACCATTTCTTTCGGGCGGAACAGATTAGCCGTCTTGGGTTTATGCCAGAACAGTTGTCGAATGGTTTGGGAGGAACTTTCGTTGACATTGGCATAGTTGAGACTGCCGTCCCGTTTCTTACTGTGGCGCTGCATCCTGAGCGAAAGGTTACCAGCTCTCTCTATGAGTCCGCCACCTCGGTGGGATGGGGTCGGCAGCTTACTCAAGTTGCCTTCCCTAACACCGCCATCTACCCGCCGACGTTCTATCTTCCTGCAGTCGCCGGCATCTGGATCGGCAAAATCACTGGCAGCTCCGTCGTCCGTACCCTCTATTTCTCCCGCATGGCCAACGGTATTTGCGCGACAGTCATTGCCACTCTGGCTATTGCGCTGGCCGAAGGGGCTGCCCTCTGGCTGTTCGCGGTGTTGACGTTGCCGATAACCATGGCGCTATTCAGTGCCGTGTCACAGGACGGCATGATGATAGCCTGTACCGCCTTGGCAACATCAATTGTCGCCAAAGCCAGACATACGCAAGTGCCTGTTTCAGACCGCCGCTTCGCTGCGCTGTTTCTTGCCTTGATGGCAATCTGCATGTCCAGACCGCCCTATAGTCCCCTTGCAGGACTGGTCCTTATCATCCCCTGGCGGAGCCTGCGTGTCCGCGCGGCCAGCCTCGTGCTCATCGCGGCAGCGGTGGTCGCATGGTCCATGATTGCCCTGCATACTGCGGGCCTGGACGTCGCCGCTTCCCAGAGCGACCCAAAACGTCAGCTCTATGGTCTGCTTGGACGCCCATCTCAGGTGTTTGCGTTGCTGGGCAATACGTATCGCACGTACGGTCCCGACTATCTGGAGCAGATTGTAGGCCGCCTCGGCAACCTTGACGTGGCCCTTCCCGCGTTTGTCCACCTTGTTGCTTGGGCGACTTTAACGCTGGCAGCCATTCTATCCATATCGCAGGCGATACGTCAGAAATCACTGTCCGTGAACGCTGTTCTGGCGACAATTTTGTTTATGGCTGCGTGCATCATGCTGATAAACATGACCCAGTATCTTACGTTCACGTCGGTCTCCAGAGCCACGATCGAAGGTGTACAAGGGAGGTACTTTCTAGAAGTCATCATGGTACTCCCGGTCTTTATCTATGGGTATAAACCACTCCGAACCTACCAGAAAATCGTCACTGGTGCGGTCGTTCTTATGGCGATGACTTACATTCCCATGGTCGTAAATGCAGTCCTGCATCGTTACTATGTCTAAATCTGACGAGCACCTCCAGAAACCGCAGACTGCCAGAAGGATGAAGCCACCTTAGCGGGGCTCAAGCTCGGCCAAGCGGGCGGAAAACTTCAATGAGCAACCGAAATCGATCACCGCCCGGTCGATCGCCAAGCCGCCACGTTCAATCATCTCGCGCCATTCCGATAGCTCGAACATCTGTTCATTGAACCCGTTCGATAGCTCGGCGATGTAGGCAGGCTCGGAGGGGTTTACCGTGCAAGGCTCCCGCAGGGCCACAAAGCGCCCCCGTGGCGATAGCAAGGGCGCCAGCCGTGCCAAGAACTTCTCCGGGGCGGCAACGTGATGCAGCGCTGCACAGATGCAGATCACGTCGAAGCTGCCATCGCGAAACGGGGGATGCATCATGTCGAAGGAGGCGAACCCTGCGCGTCCGTCCAGCACGGCGGGATTGTTGCTGTGCAGGACCCCCGCCAGCGTTTGCATGACAAGCGAAATGTCGGACACCACCACCGTCGTATCGGAGGCCGACACCCGCAGCGAGATTGGGTGTATGCCGGCGCCAACCTCAAGCATCTGCACGTTGGCCATGCCCGCCGCACGTAGCTCGGTCAGCACCTCCGACAGGAACGCGTCGGCACGCCTGACGTCTTCGTGCACCTCGAACTCAGCCATAGCGCCACGGTTCGTGGCTGGAAACGGCGGCTTGTTCGTCACCGAAGTGACTCTGGCCTCAATCAATGCCGCGGCGTCGAGCCAGTGAACCTGGTCGCGCTCGCCCGCTTCATACGGCCCGGCGCCGTGGCGCAAGGCGGAAAACACTGCCCGAGCCCGCCGACCATAGCTCCGGGCAGCCGGAGGCTCCGCACGTCGCAGCAGAACGAAATAGAAGCGCACGATGAACTGCCCGGCCAGCCCGCGCGGCAGCTTAATGGCGACGGGAACGGTCAACTCGCGGCCGGGTCGAAGCGGGCAAGGCAGGGCAGACCGGCTGGCTTCAAACGCAATCGGCGCACCCTCCAAGGTGAACAGCTTGTAGCTGAGGTAAAGCGGATTGCGCTCGTCGGTAAACAGCACCCGGCCCGACCCGTTGCGCAGGCGGATGGACCTGAATTCGATATCCTCGCAGGACAAGGTCTGCGGCAAGCACTGGGTGAGGCACTCCACCTTGGCGACCGCCGAGGCCGTCTGTTCCAGCGTGAGCGCGATCACCTCCGTTTGGCCTTCCTGGCCCACGAGCCGGGCGAAGAAGTTGCTGAACTCCGGGTGCGGGTCGCTCCGGTATTTGGTCAGCGGCGTCAGCGCGGTTGCGACCTGGTCCTTCCAGGCCAGCGGAATGTTGAACGCGCCCATGACTTGCTCGGGGATGGACGTAACCTCGGCTGGCGGCAGCAGCAGCGGAACCCCGCTCTCGACCGGGTAAACCGACGCGCACTCCCGACAATGAAATTGCCGTTCCGCGACGTGCAGGGCACCGCGGCAGACCGGGCATTGCAGCGCCTCGCTTTGTTCCAGCGCATGCCAGAAAGCGAGCTTCGGGTCGCTACGAACCTGGTGGTTGTCCACTTATCAGCCGTTACGGAAATCGCTTGGAAGGCGGACTCGGCAACCCCCCCCCCCGCGATCCTCCGCAGCCAATCCAGCAGGCGCCGCAGCGGCGCTGTCGCCCGCCAAAAGGTCGCGTTATGCATGTCCGCGAGCCGCCTGGTCGCGTCCACGGCTATGGCCTCGCTCTCAAGCAAACGACCGTGCAGTCCGGCAATCTCCGCACGGCTTTGCTGCAAAGGGGTCAGAGCTGCCTGGGTCATCGGTAGCGTCGCCTCGTCAGCAGCCAGAGCGCGCTCCTCTGCCAATTCAGGCTCGCTTGCTACCAGCCAATCGATCTGTTCCTGGATCTCAAGCAGGCTACGCTTAAGCAAGGTTACCCGGCGTGTCTCGACACACGCGGCTGTCAGCGCCCCGATCTGGGCCACCGCACCCCGTCGCAGCCAGACAAAGAACTCCCAGTTCGGTGTCTGGGTGAGCCGGTCGATACGCCAATCGGTCGCTCCGAGCCGTCCCAGCTCCAGCATCAACAACTCGAAGCTGGATGGTACGAAATGCCAGGCATGCACATCGTGATAGTCCAGGCTGTCCTCAAAGAGCGCGTAATACTGCTTTGCAATGTCCAGCCCATGAATGAGCCGGATGCCCTTGGACGGACGCCGCGCCCAGGCTTGCTCCCCGCCATCTGTGGCCGCGTAGGCAAAGTGGTCGAACGCGCGCTCGCCGCTGTGGCGCTGCCGGCGCCGCGCGTGTGCGTCTAGCACTTGGCCGGTTGTGGTGGGCGGCTGGAAGTAGTCGAAGCAATACCGCTTGTCGGGCACCGCGAGAACCACCACGCCCTCCGGCTTGAGCAATATCTGCGCGGCATCGAGAAAGCCAATCAGGTCGGGGGTATGCTCGATCACGTGGCTGGCCAGAAAAACGTCAAAGCCGCCATGTTGCTCGGCCGGGACAGCATCGCTCAGCAACCCGCTGCTCCAGACGAAATCCACCGGCTCAATCCTGTCGACGCCGGGGTGAGTGGCGTATTTGACGCGCAACCCCTCGCGGCTCAGGTGATCGATGGATACGCTGTTCCAGCCCTGCGACTTTGGCGCGATCGGATCGAGGCTCGGGCCAATTTCCACGATTCGGCTGGTCTTGGGCACCGATCCGAGCAGCAGTTGAGCGCGGTCTAACACGCCTACTCCGCGTCGGCAGCCACCGGCGGCTTGTGCGCCAGCTCCGTCAGCTTCTCCTGCACGTGGCGGCTGAACACGTACTCCGCCGGGCGCTGGGCGGTCAGCGGGATTTCCGGCGCCATCGGCCCCGACAGCCGCGGCCCGCGCAGCGCCACCGTCAGCGTCTTCAGCGGGCTCTTCACCGCATCCACCACCGCCGTCGCCTCATAGCCGGAATGGACCATGCAGTCGGCGCATTTCTCATAGTTGCCGGTGCCGTACTTGTCCCACTCGGTGCTGTCCATCAGCTCCGCAAAGGTCTTGGCATAGCCCTCGCCCAGCAGGTAGCAGGGCCGCTGCCAGCCGAACACGTTGCGCGTCGGCTTGCCCCATGGGGTGCAGCGATAGCTCTCGTTGCCGGCCAGGAAGTTCATGAACAACGGCGACTGGGTGAACTTCCAGCCCTTGCCCTTCCCGCGGGTCAGGATGTCGCGGAACAACTGCTTGGTGTTCTGCCGCGACAGAAAGTGCGCCTGGTCGGGTGCGCGCTCGTAGGCATAGCCGGGCGAGGTCATGATCCCGTCCACGCCCATCGCCATCACCTCGTCGAAGAACTTGGCCACCCGGTCCGCCTGCGCGCCGTCGAACAGCGTGCAGTTGATCGAGAGCCGGAAGCCCCGCTCTTTCGCCTTGCGGATGGCAGCGATGGCCCGGTCGTACACCCCATCCTGGCTCACTGCGCGGTCATGCATCTCGCGGTCGCCGTCCAGATGCACGTCCCAGGAGAAGAACGGGTTGGGCTTGTAGTCGTCCATCTTCTTCTCAAGCAGCAGGGCGTTGGTGCACAGATAGACGAACTTCTTGCGCGCCAGAATCTGCTCCACGATCTGCGGCATCTCGCGGTGCAGCAGCGGCTCGCCGCCGGCAATGGCGACCACCGGGGCGCCGCATTCGTCGACCGCCCCCACCGCGTCCGCCACCGACAGCCGCTGGTTCAGGATCTCCGCCGGGTAGTCGATCTTGCCGCAGCCAGAGCAGGCCAGGTTGCAGCGGAACAGCGGCTCCAGCATCAGCACCAGCGGATAGCGCTTGCGGCC
>CAXTRX010000108.1:0-10408 GCA_964246785.1 uncultured Acetobacteraceae bacterium
GCCTTGGACGCCAGCGCCGAGGAGCGCGACACCCGCGGGTTCATCTCGATCACCAGCATGCGGCCATCCGCCGGGTTGATCGCCCACTGCACGTTGGACCCCCCGGTATCCACCCCGATCGCGCGCAGGCAGGCGATCGAGCCGTCCCGCATGCGCTGATATTCCCGGTCGGTGAGGGTGAGGGCAGGGGCCACGGTGATGCTGTCCCCGGTGTGCACGCCCATTGGGTCCACGTTCTCGATCGCGCAAACGATGATGCAGTTGTCCGCGCTATCGCGCACCACCTCCATCTCGAACTCTTTCCAGCCGACGATGCTCTCCTCGATCAGCACCTCGGTGGTGGGCGAAGCGTCGAGCCCGGAGGTGACGATCGCCTCGAATTCCTCTCGATTGTAGGCGATGCCGCCGCCGGTGCCGCCAAGGGTGAAGGAGGGACGGATCACCAGCGGCAGTCCGATTGCCGCCGCGGCCTCGCGCGCTTCGGTAAGCGAGTGGGCGATGGACGAACGCGGACTTTCGATACCGATCGCATTCATCGCGTCGCGGAACTTCAGCCGGTCCTCGGCGCGGTCGATCACCTCGGCTTTGGCGCCGATCAACTCCACCCCGTGCTTGGCGAGCGTGCCGGCGTTGTGCAGCTTCATGGCGATGTTGAGCGCGGTTTGTCCGCCCATTGTGGGCAGGATGGCGTCCGGCTGCTCGCGGATGATGATCTTTTCCACCAGGTCGGGCGTGATCGGCTCGATGTAGGTGGCGTCCGCCAGGCCGGGATCGGTCATGATGGTGGCCGGGTTCGAGTTCACCAGAACGACCCGGTAGCCCTCCGCCCGCAGCGCTTTGCAGGCTTGGGCCCCCGAGTAGTCGAACTCGCAGGCCTGGCCGATCACGATGGGGCCGGCGCCGATGATGAGGATGGAGCGGAGGTCGGTGCGGCGGGGCATGTTTTACAGGGTGCCTAACTAGCTTACGATGGCAACGACGGCGTCATGCGCCACTATGCTCGCAGACGCTTTGGCCATGACGCCGATGAAAGCACGCAGAGGTTTAACGATGTTGCTTAGAATGGTGTTTCGACCAACGACTGGCTGACTTAGAAGCTGCGAGCCGGATTGAAGTGTCTCAAGCAACTCCATGCTGAACGACTCGGCCTCAATTTCGGCTATACCACCTAGACTGATCTCGTATAGGTTCAATCCCGTTACTTTCTCGCCAGACCTATTGATAGATTTGTACTCATATCTTGAGCGGCCAGGTTCAAGCGCCGTTTTTACAAGGTGTTAAGAAACAGGCACGGAAAAAAGCTCAACGACTTCGTCAACTGTGGAATTGGTCTTATCACTGTCATTAACATGCTTATTGCTGGAGATCTCTCATCCCATATATATTGGCTATTGTCTTCCATCGTGACCCTGACAACCAGAATACTGCATTCTGGCTTCAGACCAAGCTCGTCTCGTTTGGTGTTGCGCTCGGAGCGACGCCGACTCTCCAGCTACTGCCTGTCATACTATAGCGTCGGTTCTGACACTTTCTCCCTTTCACGGCGCCGTATCCACTCCCAACTGCGCGTGGGCAAATATCCTTCAGAGTTATGCGGGTCCGCCTCCATGACGAAGAAACCCACCTCGCCCGTCTGGCGCCGAAGCCACTGTGTTAGTTCTGCGGCACTCTGGGTGCAACTGATCAGGAAGCAGTTTGGAATGTGATTCCACCAATGTGCCACCTGCGGATTGGAGGAAACTGCGTCTCGCAACGCGGCAGGGTCGAAGCTTGGATCAAGCTGGTCGAAGACAACGATGTAGAGCCGCTCAGTCATGTTCTTCCTCTGCCGCCTTTGTTGCCAGCGATTTGCTTTCTTTGCTCTCCAATACAATCGGCAGCAGCCTGGCCGCAGCGGTCCGATGCTCATCGTCAACGTCGGCGCGGGTAATCCAGTCAAGCACCATGTCCATACGGGCCAGCTCCTCAGTCCGTAACCGCTCTGGTTTTACCAGGTATGCATAGCCAAAAGCGGCGAGCGCGGTGAGAAACGATATCGCACCCATGCCGCCAAGCAGCCAACGCAAATATCCGCCGGTTGCTGCCGCCAGCGCGCAACTTGCCAGAGCGTAGCCGAGAAACAACGCAATCAGGAGCGATGTGCTGTCGCGCCGCGACAGCTTGTGGACAACGGTCGAGAATGGGTCAGCCACTCAGCATTGCCGTAAATCGCCGGAACAAGTGCGCACTATCGCTCGGCCCGGGGCTCGCCTCAGGGTGATACTGCACGCTGAACGCCCTGCGGCTTTCACAGGCAATGCCCTCGTTGCTGCCATCAAACAGGGAGGTGTGGGTGATCACCACACCCTCCGGCAGGCTGTCATCAGCCACCGCGAAACCATGGTTCTGGCTGGTGATCTCCACCCGCCCAGTCGCCAGGTCCTTCACCGGCTGGTTGGCGCCGCGATGCCCGCGGTCCAGCTTGTAGGTGCGGCCGCCCAGCGCCAGCGCCAGCAATTGATGCCCCAGGCAGATGCCAAACACCGGCACCTTGGCATCCAGCACGCCCTGGATCGCCGGAACGGCATAGGCACCGGTCGCCGCCGGGTCGCCAGGGCCGTTGGACAGAAACACGCCGTCCGGCTGGTGGCGCAGGATATCCTCGGCCGTGCTGTCGGCTGGCACCACCGTCACCCGGCAACCGGCCTCGGCCAGCGAACGCAGGATGTTGCGTTTGGCGCCATAGTCCACCGCGACCACGTGGTGGCGCGGCGCCGCCTGCCGGGCAAATCCCTCTGGATAGTGCCAGGTGCCCTCATCCCACTCGTAGGCCTGGCGGCACGAAACCTGGCGCGCCAGGTCCATGCCTTCGAGGCCCGGCCAGCTTTGCGCCTGCGTCCGCAGCCCCGCCAGATCGAACATCCCGTCCGCCGGATGGGCCAGCACGGCCGTCGGCGGCCCGCCATCGCGGATGCGCAAGGTGAGCGCGCGCGTGTCCAGCCCTGCGATCCCGGGCACACCGTGGCTGCGCAGCCACGCCTCGAGCGGTTGCAAACTGCGCCAGTTGGCCGGCTCGGTCACGTCCTGCTTGACCACCAAGCCGAGCGCTGCCGGGTTGATCGCCTCCATGTCCGCCGGGTTGGTGCCGACATTGCCGATATGCGGAAAGGTGAAGGTGATGATCTGCCCGGCGTAGGACGGGTCGGTCAGCGTTTCCTGATACCCGGTCATGCCCGTGTTGAAGCAGAGCTCGCCTACGTGACCCTCGGCAAATGCGCCAAAGCCGCGGCCCCAAAGCACCGAGCCATCGGCCAGCACGAGAGCGGCCGTGGCGCCAGAAGGAACAAGGTCGGCCTGCGGCATGGGCGAGCCTCCGGTGATGGCTTGCAGGTCGGTGAAGGACAGACCGCTGGCCGCGACAATCGCCGCCCAGTGCTTGGACGGGATGGCTCGGGCTTGCCGCCACTTTCGTACGGCTTCAGTGCCAACCCCCGCGAGCCGAGCGGCAGCGTCGGCACCGCCGAGGCGCATGAGAATTGCGTCAACTTCGAGCATCCTGGACATCTATGGGAAGAAACTTCCCATTGCAATCGGCTAGCGACTGGCCATAGCATCGGTTATACCACGCCGTTCTGCCTACCCTCGCGATTGCCCTGGCGTCGCCTCACATTGCCGGCCTTGCTCACCGTGACCACGCCGGCCGGTTTCCGCTGGCGACCGCGCCAGCTTTGCATAGTTTCCTCGTGCTGCGCGACCATGTCATGCTTCGCCCTGACGAGGCAGGACACGTCCGATGCATCCCCTGCTGACGAGACCGCAATGACCCTTCGTAGCCAGTTCACCGACGCGCTGAAAACCTCCATGCGGGCGGGAGACAGCGCGCGCACATCGACGCTTCGCATGATCCTGGCCAAGGTGAAGGACATCGACATCGCTGCCCGGCCGGCGCCCCCGGTATCAGACGACGCGATCGTCTCGGCGCTGCGTGGCATGGTAAAGTCCCGGCGCGAGTCGGTGGCGCTCTACCAGCAAGGTCATCGTGAGGACCTGGTGGCCAAGGAAGAGGCGGAGATCGGCGTGATCGAAAGCTTCCTGCCGCAGCAAATGGACGACGCCGCCATCCAGTTGGCGGTGGAGCAGGCCATCACCGAAACAGGCGCCGCCGGGCCCAAGGACATGGGGCGCGTGATGGCAGCGCTGAAAGCCAAGCACGCCGCCAACCTCGATCTCGGCCGCGCCACCCCGCTGGTAAAGGCACGGCTTGCCTCCTGAGGCAGCCGACTGATGGCGCTCCCGGCCGCCTTTCTGGATGAGCTACGAGCCCGCACGCCAATGGCGGCATTGGTCGGCCGCAAGGTCAAACTGGCGCGGTCCGGCAAGTCCTGGAAGGGTTGCTGCCCGTTCCACGGCGAGAAAACGCCGTCGTTCTACGTCTATGACGATGGCTACCATTGCTTCGGCTGCGGCGCGCATGGCGACGCGATCGGTTTCGTCATGCAAACCGAAGCCGCCGCCTTTCCGGACGCGGTGGCGCGGCTGGCGGCAGAGGCTGGCTTGGAAGTGCCCAAGTCCTCCCCGCAAGCAGCCGTGGCCGAGCGTGAGCGGCTGGATCTGTCAGCGGTGCTGGACCGCGCCGCAGACGGCTTTCAGCGCCGCCTGCATGCACCGGAGGGACGCGAAGCGCTTGCCTATCTGCGCAACCGGGGCCTCAGCGACGAGACCATCCGCCGCTTTGGGCTGGGCTGGTCGGGCCCGGGCCGGGGGGACCTGATCGCCGAACTCGGCCGTGCCGGCATCGAGCCCGCGCGTCTGGCCGAGGCCGGGCTGCTGCAATCCCGTGACGACGGTGCAGTGCGGGAACTTTTTTACAGCCGGGTCATGTTTCCTATCCGTGATCGCCGCGGCCGTCTCATAAGCTTCGGTGGCCGTGCACTGGGGGACGTCAAGCCGAAATACATCAATGGCCCAGAAACCGCGCTGTATGCCAAGTCCCGCACCCTGTATGGGCTCGATTTGGCGCGGGAAGGCGCCCGCAAGCCGCCCGGCGTTATCGTGGTGGAAGGTTACATGGACGTGATTGCGTTGCACCAGGCCGGTTTCACCGGTGCGGTAGCCCCGCTTGGCACGGCGCTGACCACCGGGCACCTTGAGGAGTTGTGGCGGCTGTCCGATGCGCCCACGCTGTGCTTCGACGGAGACGCGGCGGGGGCTCGCGCGGCGGCCCGGGCTGCGGAACTGGCCCTGCCACTGCTTGCCCCGGACCGGACGCTCTGCCTGGCCAGTCTGCCCGGCGGCGAGGACCCGGACACGCTGGTCCGCCGCCAGGGAAGCGCCGCTTTCGCTGCCGTGCTGGCAGGCAAACGCCCGCTCTCGACCGCACTGTTCGACCTCTTGCGCCAGGGCTTCGCCGCCGACACGCCAGAGGCCCGGGCCGCGTTGCGTGCCCGGCTGGACGCGGCGGCCGCCAAAATCGGCGACAAAACCTTAGCCGCCGAATATCGCAACGCGTTGCGCGATCAGTTCTTCAGCAGCCGCAAGCGCGCAACCTTTGCCGGCCCAAGCTCTGCCCGCCCTGGCGGCGCCCGAACGGCCATGCCGTGGCGCTCCCCTCCACCCGGCAACCCAACTGCTGAGCGTCACCGCGTCCTGCTGGCCATCCTGCTGAACCATCCCGGCCAAATCGCCGATGTTGCCGAGGCACTCTCCACCCTGGCGTTCCAGCCAAGCCATGCGGTGCTGCGAGATGCCATGCTTCAATGGTTTGATGAGGCCCAGACGCTTGACTCGACAGACCTCATGAACCACCTCACGCGCTCGGGACTAGAGTCCGCGGCAGGCGCGCTTCTGTCCGCCAGCCCCGTACCGCTGCCGGGCTGTGCCGGGCAACAGGCTATGCCGGCCGAGGCGGAGGCAGGATGGTGGCACTACTTTGGCCTGTTGAACCGTCAGCGCTTGGAGGAGGAAGTGGCCGCCGCCACCGCCGCCTTCAACCAGTCGCCCGACGCGGCTGGTCAACACCGCGTAGTGGCTCTGTGCGCCGCGCGTGATGCCCTGGCGCAGGATGCGCAGGGTGATACCGACGAGGCCTGACCCAAGTGCTGCGGGTCGGCCGCTTTTTCTAGCTGGAGTATGCCGAATATGGCGACCAAGCCCGCCGCAACCGCCGAAGCCGCCACTGCCGAGCACGACGCTGATACCACCTTGCTCGACACCAACGCGGCCGCCGTAAAGCGCCTCATCGCGCGCGGCAAAGAGCGCGGCTACATCACCTTCGATGAGCTGAACGCCGTGCTTCCGCCCGAGCACAACAGCTCGGAGCAGATTGAGGACGTGATGGCCATGCTCAGCGAGATGGGCATTCAGGTCGTCGAGGCCGAGGAAACCGAGGACAGCGAGACGCTGCCCGTCAAGGCCGAAAAGGTCGAGGACGAGGAAGAAGGCGTCGAGACCGCCGGCAACGTCGATGAAGCCAATATCGGCCGCACCGACGACCCGGTGCGCATGTACCTGCGCGAGATGGGCTCGGTCGAGCTGCTGTCGCGCGAGGGCGAGATCGCCATCGCCAAGCGGATCGAGGCCGGACGCGACATGATGATTGGCGGGCTATGTGAAAGCCCGCTTACTTTCCGTGCCATCATCGCCTGGCACGATGCGCTTAAGGCCGGGCGCATGCTGCTGCGCGACATCGTCGATCTCGAGGCCACCCAGGGCGCCGGCGCGCCGCCGCCGGAAGCGCTGGCCGAAGGGGTGGACGCGGATGCCGCCGAGCCGCCGGAGCCCGATGAGGATAGCGAGGAGGGCGAAGGGCCCGGCATGTCGCTCTCAGCGCTCGAGGAGAAGCTGAAGCCTGAAGTGCTGGCCAACTTTGAAGAGATCGAGTCGCTCTACAAGAAGCTGCACAAGGTGCAGGCCCGGCGGCTTGAGACCATGACCCAGGGCGAGGAAATCACCGCCCGGTCCGAAAAGAGCTATGAGAAGCAGCGTGAGGAGTTGGTCGGCCGGGTCGAGCAGGTGCGGCTGCACAACAATCGCATCGAAGAGCTGGTGACGCAACTCAAGCAGCTTAGCCAACGGCTCAACACGCTTGAAGGCCAGCTGCTGCGTATGGGCGAGCAGAGCAAGATCGCTCGTGACGAGTTCCTCAAGGAGTACCGCGGCCAGGAGCTAGACCCGAATTGGCTCGAGCGGGTGGCCCATCTGCCGGGCCGTGGCTGGAAGACCTTCGTGTCCAAGCACGGCGACACGGTTCAGGACGTGCGCAGCAAGATCGGCGCGGTGGCGCAGGATGCCGGATTGCCGATCGAGGAGTTCCGCCGGGTCTATACCACGGTAAGCCGCGGCGAGCGGGACAGCGGGCGGGCGAAGAAGGAGATGATCGAGGCAAACCTCCGCTTGGTGATCTCCATTGCCAAGAAATACACCAACCGCGGCCTGCAGTTTTTGGACCTTATCCAGGAGGGCAACATCGGGCTGATGAAGGCGGTCGATAAGTTCGAATATCGCCGCGGCTACAAGTTCAGCACCTATGCCACCTGGTGGATCCGCCAGGCCATCACGCGCTCTATTGCCGATCAGGCCCGCACCATTCGCATTCCCGTGCACATGATCGAGACCATCAACAAGCTGGTGCGAACCAGCCGCCAGATGCTGCATGAGATCGGCCGCGAGCCTGCGCCGGAGGAACTCGCCAACAAGCTGGGCATGCCGATTGAGAAGGTGCGCAAGGTCCTCAAGATTGCCAAGGAGCCGATCAGCCTTGAGACGCCGATCGGCGACGAGGAGGACAGCCATCTGGGCGACTTCATCGAGGACAAGGCCGCTGTCATCCCCCTGGACGCCGCCATCCAGGCCAATTTGCGTGAGGCTACGACGCGGGTGCTGTCCTCGCTCACGCCGCGCGAGGAACGGGTATTGCGTATGCGCTTCGGCATCGGCATGAACACCGATCACACGCTGGAGGAAGTGGGGCAGCAGTTCAACGTGACACGCGAACGCATCCGCCAGATCGAGGCCAAGGCCCTCCGCAAACTCAAGCACCCGAGTCGTAGCCGCAAGTTGCGGTCGTTCTTGGATGACTAGCCGGGCCTGGATGGCGAGCGGGATGTGCTTCGCATGCTCCCGCGTCCCTGCTTAGCGAGCCACCGCAGTGCAGCCCACGACACGCGTGACGGTGACGGTCACGTTCCTGCGAATGGACGTGCCACCCACTTGGCCGGCGCCGCCGTTTCCGCCGGGGGTGACGCTGGAGCGCGTTCCCAGGCCCTCAGTCGCATTCTACCGCGAGCTCTACGACGCCGTTGGCGGTCCGCATCTATGGTGGCTGCGCCGCGCCATGCCCGACAGCGCACTGGCAGCCATCCTGGCGGACAAGGCCGTCAGCCTTCACCTGCTACGGCGCGACGGGGAACCGGCCGGTTTCTTTGAGCTCGATGGCCGGTCCCGCCCGGACGTCAACCTCAGCTATTTCGGCTTGATGCCGCATGCAGTCGGGCTTGGCTTGGGAACGGCCTTTCTACGTGCAGCGGTCGACCACGCGTTTGCCACCAGCGGCCGCGGTGTCACGGTCAACACTTGCACTGCCGATCACGAGCGCGCGCTGCCGACCTATTTGCGGGTCGGCTTCAGGCCGGTCCGTTCCGTGCGCGAGGTTTGGGACGTGCCGAACCGGCTTGGCATGGCGATCCCAGCCAACCTTCGGCCTGACTGAGGTTGTCTGCGTTAACCAAGGCTTCATCCCTCCGCGCTAGGCTCGCTCAGCGAGAAACAGCCCGTCGGGAGATCGAGCAGATGACGCAAGCCGGCCTGCCCACGCTGGAAAGAACCTAATCCTGCAAGACGGTATCATCGTTGCCGATGACGACGTGATGGTTCGTGGTGTTCTCCGCTCGGTTTTGATGACATCGGGCCACGATGTTTTCGTCACGACGACAGGCACGGAAGCACTGGACCTCGCCTCGCGGATGAGGGCCGTGCTGGTGGTGCTGGATCTGAACATGCCCAAGGTCAATGGCCTGGTTACCTGCGAGCGGCTGCGGGCGATGCCTGGTTATGCGGACACCCCGATCGCCATGCTGACCGCCTACTACAATGAAAGCGCGCGGGATGCTGCCGTTCGCGTCGGCTCCACGCTCTTCCTCGGCAAGCCCTTCCAACCGGCTGGCTTGCTTGCGGCCGTAGCCCCATATCTATCCGTCAAACGGTCTGCAGCATACCCGGTTGGCGGTGTTCCGGGCGGTGCGCGGACCAGTGGTGCGCCGCACCGTAGCCATTCGCTTGATCACGGTAAGTATGTTCTCAACGTGTGTCGTGGTGATGGCCGAGACGGCCAACTGGCCAGACGGCTGGCCCAATCCGTTAACTAGATGCTAGGAACGCTAGGTCGACGCCTGCCATGCTCAGCAACAAGAGAGCATTGAGCGCCAACACGACGGCTGTAGCGACGTAAGCAACCCATAGCGTCAAGCCGGTGACGGCCATGCCGCCCATCACCTCACGCCGTCGGATCAGCAGCAGCATGGCAACAAGCGGCACGGGCAGCGTCAGGCTTAGCACCACCTGGCTCAACACCAGCGAGGTGGTGGCGTCTGCGCCTAAGCCCACAATCGCCAGAGCCGGCACCATGGTGATCAGGCGGCGAAGCCATACTGGGATGCGCCAGCCGACGAACCCTTGCATGACCACCTGGCCCGCCATTGTGCCCACCACCGAAGAGGATAGGCCCGAGGCAATCAGCGCCATGAGAAAGGCCACCGCTGCCGCGCCGCCGAACAGAGGGGTGAGCGTGTGGTAGGCGGTCTCGATCTCCGCGACATCCGGGTGACCGGCATGGAACGCAGCCGCAGCCATCATGACCATGGCGATGTTGACCAACCCAGCCAAGCCCAAAGCCACGACAACTTCGACGTTGGAGAACATGCCGAGCCGCCTGCGGCCAGCCTGGCCGAGCGTACCGCCTCGGTTCTGGGTCAAGCCCGAATGCAGGTAGATCGCGTGGGGCATGACGGTGGCACCGACGATCCCGACCGCAAGCGTGATCGCATGGGCGTCCGCCAGGGCAGGATGCAGCGCACCGCCAAGCGCCAACGCCCAATCGGGCCTGGTCAGCGCCAATTCGGCGACGTAACTGAGGCTGATCACCGCCACCAAACCGGTAATGACCAGTTCGATTGGCCGGTAGCCGCGTCGGTCGAGTAGCAGGATGAGGTAGGTCACCACTGCCGTCACGGCCATTCCGGCCAGTAACGGCATATGGAACAGCAAGCTAAGCCCGATGGCGCCGCCGAGGAACTCGGCCAAGTCGGTTGCCATCGTGGCCGCCTCGCTGACCGCCCACATCGCGTAAACCACGGGGGCGGCAAAGTGCCGGCGGCTGAGCTCGGCCAGGTTGTGCCCGGTGGCGATGCCCAAGCGGGCGGACAGGGCCTGGAAC
>CAXTRX010000109.1:0-10352 GCA_964246785.1 uncultured Acetobacteraceae bacterium
CGCATGGCGTGCACCGGCTCCGCGCTGTCCGCTGCTGTCACGGCGGGCACGCCGGCCAGGATCACGTCCGTCAGATGGCCAATCACCAGCGCGGCCGCATCGCCGACCGTGGCATCGGCAGGCACTTCGGGCCCACCGGCTCGCCGGGCTGGCGGCGGCGTGCCGCGGGCGAGCGCCACAGCCTGCGCGGCCAGCGAGCTACTCGGCACGACGAGCGGCAGGTTCGCGGCCATTTCGTTGCTCAACGCCAGCAGGGGCATGACCGGCCCCTGGATCACGAACCGGCAAACCGGCCGCTCGTTGGCAACGCTGCGCAGCGTGCCGTCCAGCACCGTGAGCGTGACAGCGTCCTCGCCGGGCAGCGTCACGACCCGGCGGCGGCCATGGAATGCGGCCACGGGGATGAGCGGCGTTGCGAGGCCGGTGACCGCCGAGCCCAGTTGCGCCAACTCCGCGCTTTCGGCCAGAAGCGGGGCAGGGGTGCCGGGCGGCCAGGCCTGCTGCGGCGCCGGGCTGGCCTGTTCAAGCCGCCAAACGCCCTTGCTCTCGCACAGGCTGACCTGCTTGCACGCGAAATCCCCGCTCGCAGTGTCGTGCCAAACGCAATGGAAGCTGGCTGCCCGGCCTGCTGGCCGTTTGACTGCCGACACGCGAAGCAGGCCCGGTAGCTCCTCTGGCGGTAGACAGAATTCAAGTGCAGGCATCGGCTTAGGCGTCTACCTCCGATAGGTCGCTGGGCAGCAGAAAACGGGTCAGCCGCCCGCCGCCCTCAGCCAGGTCGCGCCACGGGCATGCGACGGCAAATTCGGCCAAGGCACCTGAGGGATAGCCGCTGGCGACGCGTTGCACCTGCTTGTCCATGGCCGCAGCATGCGCGCCAGCCAGCATCATGGCCAGGTTGTGCAGCCCCGGATTGTGCCCCACCAGCAAAACCCGGCGCGCCGCCGCCGGGCTGCGGCGAAGCATGTCCAGCATGTCTTCGGCATCGGCCAGATAGAGCGTGTCCAGCGGCTGGATCACCGGCAGCGTGTCCCACGGTTCGAACGCGGCCAGCGTTTGCAACGTGCGGCGGGCGGAGGACACCATCACGAAGTCAGGCGTCAGCCCCAGCCGGCGCATCTCCTTGGCGATAAGCTGGGCGGCGTGGCGGCCGCGCGGGTTCAGCGGCCGTGCGTGATCGGGCAGGTGCGGATCGTCCCAGGACGACTTGGCATGCCGGAGGAGGAGGAGCTGTCCCATACCAAAGCGATATTGGCACGGTGCGCATGCCTTGTCGCCCAGCCTCGTCATTCCTCCTTGTCAGGGGACCTGAGATGGCCAAGTCCTGGCCGGGCAGTGGGTCGGGAGGCGTGATGTCGGAACCAGTGGTGATCGTCGGGGCCTACGGCGCCATTGGCTCGGCCATCGTGCGGCGGTTGGCTGCGGCCGGGCGGGCCATGCATCTGGTCGGCCGCGACCAGGCCCGGCTGGCGGCCCTGGCGTCCGAGGCGGGGGCCACCCATGCCGTCGCCGATGCGATGGATACGGCCGCACTGCAGGCGGCGGTGCGCGCGGCGGGGCCGCAGATCAGCGGGCTTGCCTATTGTGTTGGCTCCATCGTGATGACGCCGCTGAAACGAGCCAGCGAGACTGCTTTCGTCGACACGTTCCGGCTGAACGCGGTTGGCGCCGCCCTGGCCACGGCCGCCGCAGCCGAGGGCTTGGCCGCCGTGCCGGGCAGCTCGGGCGTGTTGTTCAGCACGATTGCCGCCCGCGCAGGTTTCACCAACCATACCGTGATCGCCGCAGCCAAGGGGGCGGTGGAAGGCCTTGTTGTGGCGCTGGCCGCGGAGATGGCGCCCAACACGCGGGTCAACGCCATCGCGCCCAGCCTCACCCGCTCCGGCATTGCCGCCGGCATGACCGACAATCCCACATTGGCAAAGGCCATCGCTGGGCAGCACCCCATCCCGCGGCTCGGCGAGGGTGACGATTCCGGTGCCTTGGCCGCTTTCCTGTTGTCGCCCGATGCCGGGTGGATCACCGGCCAGATCCTCGCCGTCGATGGCGGCCGCTCCACTTTGCGCAACAAGGGCTGAGCCATGCCGGGCACGTTGCGGGTTGTCCTTGGCGACCAATGCAGCGCTGGGCTGTCCTCTCTGCGCGACCTCGACCCGGCGGTCGACACAGTGCTCATGGCGGAAGTGCTGAGCGAGTGTACCTATGTACTACACCATCAGAAAAAAATCGTCCTGGTGCTCTCCGCCATGCGGCATTTCGCGCGCGCATTGCGTGCTCGGGGGGTGCAGGTCGAGTACATCACCCTGGACGATCCAGCCAACACCCAGAGCCTGAAAGGCGAGTTGGTCCGTGCCGCCCAGCACGTGCAGCCGGCACAGGTGGTGGTGACGGAGTGCGGCGAGTGGCGGCTGGCGCGCGACATGCAAAGCTGGCACGAGGCGGTCGGCTGCGAGGTCGACATCCGCGACGACACGCGGTTTCTCTGCAGTCTCCGCGAGTTCCGCTCCTGGGCGCAGGGCAAGCGTTCGCTGCGGATGGAGTTCTTCTACCGCGAGATGCGCCGCCGTTATGGGCTGCTGATGGAGGAGGGGCAGCCGATCGAAGGCCGTTGGAACTTCGACGCCGAAAACCGCAAGCGCCTGCCCGCCGGGGTCACGTTGCCCGAGCCGCCGCATTTCCAGCCCGATGCCATCACCCAGGACGTGATCGCCCTGGTGCGGCAGCGCTTCGGCGCGCACTTCGGCACCTGCGACGGCTTCAACCTGCCGGTCACGGCCGCCGAAGCCACTGCGGCACTCACCGACTTCGTGCAAAACCGGCTGCCGCAGTTCGGCGATTGGCAGGATGCGATGAAGAGCGGCGCGCCCACCCTGTTCCACGCCCTGGTTTCCACCTCGCTCAACACCGGGCTGCTGGAGCCGCTGGCGGTTTGCCAGGCCGCCGAGGCAGCGTTCCGCGCCGGCCTGGTGCGGCTCAACGCCGTGGAGGGTTTCATCCGCCAGGTGCTTGGCTGGCGCGAGTTCGTCCGCGGCATCTATTGGCTGAAAATGCCGGACTATGCAGCGCTGAACGCTCTGACGGCCACGCGCAAGCTGCCCTGGTTCTACTGGGATGCCAACACGCGCATGAACTGCATGCGCCACGCCATTGCCGATACCCGCGAGCATGCCTATGCGCACCATATCCAACGCCTGATGATCACCGGCAACTTCGCCCTGCTGGCCGGGCTTGACCCGGCGGAGGTCGATGAGTGGTATCTGGTGGTCTATGCCGACGCCTATGAATGGGTGGAGATGCCCAATACCCGTGGGATGGCCTTATTTGCCGACGGCGGCGTGGTCGGCTCCAAACCTTACGCTGCATCAGGCGCTTACATCAACAAGATGAGCGACTACTGTAAGTCTTGCCACTATGACGTGAAGGATGCGGCAGGCGAGCGCGGATGCCCGTTCAACGCGCTGTACTGGGATTTCATGGCCCGCCACGCCACCCGTTTCGCCGGCAACCAGCGCATGGCGATGCCGCTGCGCACGCTCGCCAAGATGGACCCGGACCGCGTGCAGCGCGTCCGCAGCCGCGCTGCCGGCTTCTTGGCCGCGATGGACGCGGGCGATGTGGTCTAGCGCATGCTTCGTTCACTCGCGTTCACTCCACAAGCTCTAGCTCGTTGTTTTGCGAGCATCTTCACCCGATCAGACGATTCTGTCTGATCGGGATCTGCTCTCGTGCTGGCTTGCGCCGCATTTATCGGCAGGTGCAGGGTTTAGCGCTTCAATCTCGAGTGGGGGGACTGCCATGAGCAGGAGTGTGGGCCGGTGAGCCGGATCGCCTACGTCAACGGCCGCTACCTGCCACAGTCCGACGCCAGCGTGAACATCGAGGATCGCGGTTACCAGTTTGCCGACGGCGTCTATGAGGTGCTGTGCCTGTCGCAAGGGCGTTTCTTGGACGAGGACCTTCATATTGCCCGCCTGGAGCGTTCATTGCGTGAATTGGCGATCGCCATGCCAATGCCCCGGCCGGCATTGCTTGGCGTGCTGCGCGAAGTGACCCGGCGTAATCGGCTCAGCACGGGGCTGATCTACATGCAGGTCACACGCGGCGTCGCCAAGCGGGACCATGCCTTTCCAGCAGCAGCCATCGTCCCCGCACTGGTCGTCACTTGCCGCCGCACACCTGGCCTCCCCGGCAGCGCCGAAGCCTGGTCCGGAACGGCGATCACCGCGCCCGATCAGCGCTGGGCACGGTGCGACATCAAATCCATCGCCCTATTGCCGAACGTGCTTGCCAAGCAGGCCGCCCGAGTCGCCGGCGCGACGGAGGCGATTTTGGTGGACCCTGATGGCATCGTAACCGAGGGTTCCTCGACCACGGTCTGGATGGTCGATCATGCCGGCGTTTTGCGCACCCGTGAACTCAGCCAGGCGATCTTGCCGGGATGCACGCGCGGTTCATTGCTGGGTCAGCTTGAGCAAGCCGGCTTGGCGGCCGAGGAGCGGGCTTTCAGCGTCAGCGAACTGCGGTCGGCGCGGGAGCTCTTTCTCACCAGCGCCACCTCCTACGTGAAGCCGATCACCAAGCTCGACGGGGTTCCGGTGGGCGACGGGTCGGTCGGGCCAGTGACCAGGCACCTGTTCGAGCTATTCGCCCGCCACGTGCGTGGTGCCACCAACACACCCCCCTGATGTTCGCGAGTGCGTGATGAATGTTGCTTTGCAGCACGAGCTTCCCCTGATACCCTATGACTGCGCGAACGAGACCTGTGTGCTCGTTTTGGTGTCAATGTCGATTGAGTGAGCGGCAACAAGCAATAAAGGACAGGCATATGCCGAGTGAGAAGTCTCAGAACGTGCAGGACGTGTTCCTGAACCATGTGCGAAAGAGCAAAGCTCCGGTAACGGTGTTCCTGGTAAACGGCGTTAAGCTGCAGGGCATCATCACCTGGTTCGACAACTTCTCAGTGCTGCTGCGACGCGACGGGCACACACAATTGGTCTATAAGCATGCCATCAGCACGGTGATGCCGGGTGCTCCAATCCAACTGTTTGACGCGGCCAAGACGGACGCCACTGCTCCGGCGCCTGCAGCTCCAATGCGGGAGATGGTGACTGACGGCATCCTCTGACCGGGTAGCGGCCCCGACCCGGGCCGCCGTTATCCTTCCCTGGGAAAAGCCAGGCCGCGCGGATGCCTCCCGCGCGGCCGAAGCCAGGCTGGCCGAGGCGGTTGGTCTTGCGGGCGCCATCAGCCTGGACGTGATGTACACCGCGATCTTGCCGCTGCGAGCCCGGCGCTCCTCGACGTTGCTGGGCGAAGGGCAGGTGGCGGCGCAGCGTGAGGCGATGGCCGCCGCGGCGGTTGAGGTGGCCGTCATCGACGCATCGTTGTCGCCCGTGCAGCAGCGCAACCTGGAGCGCGATTGGGGGTGCAAAGTCATCGACCGCACCGGCCTGATCCTGGACATCTTCGGTGAGCGCGCCCACACGCGGGAGGGCTCGTTGCAGGTGGAGCTTGCCCACCTGGATTATCAGCGCAGCCGCTTGGTTCGGTCTTGGACGCACTTGGAACGGCAGCGCGGCGGCTTCGGCTTCCTGGGCGGCCCCGGTGAGACCCAAATCGAGGCGGACCGGCGGCTGATCACCGACCGCATCGTGCGGCTGAAGCAGGAGTTGCAGCAGGTGCGCCGCACCCGTGGCTTGCATCGCTCGGCACGCACCCGCACGCCGCTGCCCGTGGTGGCACTGGTCGGCTATACCAATGCAGGCAAGTCCACCCTGTTCAATGCACTGACCGGCGCGCAAGTCCAGGCGGAAGACCTGCTGTTCGCCACCTTGGACCCGACCATGCGCGGGCTTGAACTGCCATCCGGACGCAGGGTCATCCTGTCGGACACGGTGGGCTTCATCAGCCAATTGCCAACCGAGTTGGTGGCGGCGTTCCGCGCCACCTTGGAGGAGGTGGCTGCGGCCGATATCATCCTCCACGTGCGTGATGCCGCCCATCCCGACACGCAGGCCCAGCGCACCGACGTGCTCGCCGTGCTGCAAGGCTTGGAGAGGGAGGGAACGCTCGACGCCGATTGGCCCGGCCGCACCATCGAGGTGCTGAACAAGGCGGATCTGCTCGGCGGGACCGGCCAGGTGGCGGCCAAGCCGGATGCAGTGGCGATTTCAGCCGTGACCGGGGAGGGCCTACCCGCCCTGCGCGCCGCCATCGAGGCGCGGATCGCCCTCGGCATGGAGCAGGCCAACTACGACATCGCCGCGGCCGACGGCGCCCGCATCGCCTGGCTTTACCAGCATGGCGAGGTGCTCGAGCGGCACGACCATGACGAGGCGGTCCACATGCGCGTCCGCCTATTGCCGGCCGACCGCGCACGGTTCGAGCACCTGTCATAGCCGCCAGCGACTCACTCGAGGCTGCGGCTTGGCAGGAGGTGGTGCAGATCATCCGCGCCGCCGCCCGGGCCGAAATCATGCCGCGGTTCCGCAATTTGCAGCCCGGCATGATCCGCGAGAAGTCGAGCCCGACCGATCTGGTGACGGAGGCCGACGAAGCAGCCGAGGCCGTCATCACGCGCGGCTTGGAGCGGCTATTTCCCGGCTGCCTGGTGGTGGGCGAGGAGGTTTGCGCCGCCGATCCGAGCTTGCTCGGCCGGTTGCCCGGCGCCGAACTCGCCTTCGTGTTGGACCCGATCGATGGCACCGGCAATTACTGCGCCGGCCTGCCGCTGTTCGGAGTCATGATTGCGGCCGTGATGAATGGCGAGGTGGTCGCGTCCGCCATCCATGACCCGGTGTGTGACGATGTCGCCATTGCATTGCGTGGTGGCGGGGCCTGGATCGAACGCTCCACTGGCGAACGCACCGCGCTGCATGTCGCCGCCTCGGTGCCGCCGCAGAGCATGTCTGGGTGCATCTCCTGGCGCTACATGGCGCCTGACCGCCGCTCGGCGGTGGTGACAAACATGGTAGGCCTGGCCCAGGTGTCTGATTACCGTTGCGCGGCGCATGAGTACCGCATGCTGGCAGCCGGGCACGTGCATTGCCTTGTCTTCAACAAGCTCATGCCTTGGGACCATCTACCCGGCTGGCTGCTGCACCAGGAGGCAGGCGGGTTCTCGGCGCATTTCGACGGGCAGCCGTATCGGCCGTCTGACCTCACCGGCGGCCTCGTATGCACTCCCGATCGCGCCGGGTTTGACGCGTTGACCGGCGTGCTGTTCGGCGGCGTCTAGGCGGCGTCATTGCTAAGGCGCTTCGCCGGGGCGGACTAACAGGCCAACGCACCGTCTGCGCAGCCCGGATCGCCACGTGGAGTTGGTGAACACCGCACGTCCGATTTGGTGACCCAGATAAAGGGCTACTCCAACCGATGCACGGTTAGGCCTGACTTGTCGTCTTGACGGCGCTGCCAAAGCTGCAGGCCCCGAGCCATGTCGCGCGCACCCGCCTGTTGCCGCCGGGTCAGGGTACCCGCGCTGAAGTCAAAGCTCTTGAGTGCAGTCTCCGCTTCGGCCGCGGCATAGCGCATCAGGACCACGTCAGCTCCCGGTTGGCGTCCCGCCCAAGCCCGCGACATGGATTGCAGCGCACGCTCGGTCTGGATGGCAAACACCAGATCGCTTTGGCGCTGAACGAGCTGCAACAGTCCGCTCGGAGGCGCCGCCGCCAGCGGGAACAGGTCTGCGGCGAAGCAGGTCATGCGCTCGTCACCTTGCAGACCCTCTTCCAGCGCCAAGTGGATCGGCAGATTGGCTGCGAAACCACCATCCACCAGCAGGCGGCCGCCGATCTGGATCGCCGGGAAATCCGGGATTAAAGCTGCAGAGGCCATGATGTGATACAGATCGATCGGCTTACGAAGGGTGTCGAACACCACCTGGTCACCGCTTTCCAGGTCCACCGCAAGGACGCTCAGCCGCGGTGTGCCGCTATTCAGCCGCTCGACATCCACCAGTTGGCTCAGTAGCCGATGCATCGGGCTGGTATCGTATAGGCTGGACCGTGGCGTCGGGCTGCCGAACTCGGGCGGCCGTGGCGTGAACAGGACCGGTCGTCCCAGCAATCGGCTGGACAATGCCTGGGCGTATTGCGCGGGGGCGCGGACGGTTTGTGGCAGGGTGGCGGTTGCGTCGAAAGCCGCAGCTTCGTTCCAGAAACGCTGGAGCGCCGCCAGGCGGCGGCCGGCGGGGTTGCCGGCGATGATAGCAGCGTTGATTGCGCCGATCGACGTGCCGACCAACCAGCCTGGAGTCACCTCCGCCGCCTCCAACGCGCTCCATACTCCGGCCTGGTAAGCGCCGAGCGCATTGCCGCCGCTGAGCACCAAGACGGGGGCCGTCATCGCCGGTTAGCGCCGCCGGAGCGCCCCGAGCAATCCGATCGCCATCACGCCAAGCGCCAGCCGCACCGGTGCCGGGCTCTTGGTGATAGACCAATGCACGCTCTGGCTGAGGGACTCGCGGTCGAACGGCCCATGCATGCCAGCCGCCCGGGTGGACCCGGTGAACATGTTGGGGTCCCGCGCGGCGGCCACCTTCTTGTTGCGCGTGGATTGGGTGAAGTTGCCGATCACGCCGCCTATGTAGTCGAGCGCGGCGGGGGCCACGCGGTTGGCATAGGCGAACCCGTCGACCACCCCCGTCACCCGCCATTCCCGCCGGCGCTCCTGGGCGGCAAGATAGATCGCCTCGCCGATCAGTTCTGGCTGGAACACCGGCGGCGGCGGCCGAGGCGACTCCTGCATCGACGTGCCGGCGTGGCTGTAGAACGGCGTATTCACCGCCGGGGGGTGCACCATCGTGACGTGCACTGCCGAATGCTCCGCCAGCAAATCGGACCGGAGCGCCTCGGTGAAACCACGCAGGCCGTATTTGGAGGCGGAGTACGCCGTCTGCATCGGCGCTCCACGATAGGAAATGGCCGACAGCACCTGGACGATGGTGCCCCGGTTGCGCGGCCGCATCCGCAGCAGTGCGATGCGGGTGCCGTTCACGGTGCCGAGTAGGTTCACGTCGATGACGCGGCGAAAGGCATCTTCCGGCACGTCGGAAAAATGCCCGAAGTAGCCGATCCCCGCGTTGTTCACCCAAACGTCGATGGAGCCGAGCGCGGCCTCGATTGCGGTGGCCGCCGCCTCCAACGCCGCGGCGTCGCTCACATCGGCAATCGCCTTGAACGCGGTGCCGCCGGCTTGTTCGACACGCTGATGGGCCTCGTCCAGCGCCGCCTGGCCGCGGCCAATCAGCCCGACGCGCCAGCCATGGCGGGCAAACTCCAACGCTGCGGCCAAGCCGATCCCCGAGCCCGCTCCCGTGATGACGACGGTCTTCGCCAGCGCCGCCGCAGGGCTCGGCGCGATATCGGCGATTTGGGACGATTGCGACACAGGCGCTCTCCTGACGATCGGGTTTGTGCGGCGCCAACGTCGCCCACGGCCATGGGATTGGGCGCCACCGCGCGCTCACACGATACAGTGACAGTCTGCGGCTTGGCCTACCCGGTTGCAGCGCGACCTTTCCTGTTCGATTTTGATGTCGCGCAGGAGAAACGCATGCCCAAGCAAACGACTCGGCAGACATCCGCCCCGCTCTGGCACTATCAGTGCCCAGAATGCGGCTTTGGCGACGAAGATACCGGCTACCATGCGCCAACCGACGTGATTTACTGCGAGATTTGTCTCGAAGACACGCTCCATGTGCGCCTCAAGCGATGGCAAACCGAGGAAGCGGCCGCCGAGGAAGCGGCCAAGAAGCCCTGATGGCCGCCATCGCCCACTCCGAACCCTGGCTTTGGCGAACCGTTGCAGCTACAGCAGCCCGCCATGCGACCGTTCCTGGACTTCGAGAAATCCATTGCCGAGCTGGAAGGCAAGATCGACGAGCTTCGGCACCTGCAGGAACCCGGCGGCATCAACATCGCCGAAGAGATCGCCCGTCTCACTGAAAAGGCGGACAAGCAGCTTCGCGCCACCTATGCCAAGCTCACCCCGTGGCAGAAGACCCAAGTGGCCCGCCATCCCGACCGGCCCAAGGCGCTGGCCTATCTGCGCGCCCTCCTTACCGACCTGACCCCGCTCGCTGGCGACCGCGCCTTTGCTGAGGATGCGGCGGTGGTCGGCGGGCTGGGCCGATTTGGCGGGCGGCCGGTGGTGGCGATCGGCACCGAAAAGGGCGAGGACACGGAAGGCCGGGTGCGGCACAATTTCGGCATGGCCAAGCCTGAGGGCTACCGCAAGGCGCGCCGCCTGATCGAGCTGGCCGGGCAATTTGGCCTCCCGGTGCTGACTTTCGTGGATACCGCCGGGGCGTTTCCCGGGGTCGAGGCGGAAGCGCGGGGCCAGGCGGAGGC
>CAXTRX010000110.1:0-4102 GCA_964246785.1 uncultured Acetobacteraceae bacterium
ATCCCGATCAGACAAAATCGTCTGATCGGGTGAAGATGCTCGCAAAACAACGAGCTAGAGCTTGTGGAGTGAACGCGAGTGAACGGAACATGCTCTAAGCGCCGCCCCAGTCCATCGTCAGGCCGCCATCCATCACCCAGGTCTGGCCCGTCACATAGTCCGCGGCATCCGACGCCAGGAACAGGGTGAGGCCTGCTATCTCCTCGGGCTGGCCGGGGCGATGCCAGGGGATGTTCTCCATGCTGCTGTCGCGCTTCTCCGGGTCATCCAGGCGCTGCTGCGTCATGGGCGTCGCGATCAGGCCCGGCGCCACCGCGTTGACGTTGATGCGGTCTGGCGCCAACTCCACCGACAAACTGCGCACAAGTGAATTCACCGCCGCCTTGGCCATTCCATACGGCGCGCTGCCAGGGGTGGGCAGATGCCCGGCCACCGAGCCGATGAAGACGATCCGCCCGCGGCCACCGGCCTGCTTGCGGCGGTGGACGAACGCACGGGCGCAGTAAAGCGGGCCTTTCAAGTCGGTCCGGATGATCAGATCGAACTTCTCATCATCCATTTCTGCCACCGGCATCCCGCTCATCGCGACACCGGCGTTGGCAATCAGCAGGTCCGGCATGCCAAGCGCGGCCTCGGTGCCGCGGAACAGGGCCTCGACCGACGCCGGGTCACTCACGTCCGCTTGGGTGACAAAGGCGCGCCGCCCCGCCGCCTCTACACGGCGCTTGGTTTCGGCCGCGCCGTCCGCGTCGCGGTGATAGCTGATGGCGACATCGGCGCCTTGCTGAGCAAACAGCGCGGCGGTTGCCTGGCCGATGCCGGAGTCTGCACCCGTGATGATGGCTATTTTGCCGGTGAGCTGCATTTGCATGGGCCTCTCCCTTTGCTTCGAGGGGGAGAACGCCGCGCTGCCCGAGGGTTCCAGCCGGTTTAGTCGTCGAAGTTCAAAGCTTCGAGCAGCTCCTGGGCAACCGGGCCACGCACGGCGGCGAGGCACTCGGCGTAGAGCTTCAGCACCTCCTCCTTGGTCAGCGGCCCGGGCTGCAGCGATAGAATTTTTTCCATCAGCCGAAAAGCCACGGCTTCGGGCGTTCCCGCTTCGACCACGGTGGTGTCCATCTCCAAAGGCGAGCAGGGGTGCGTTACCCGGCAACCGACCGGATGACTGCGGCGGCCTCCTGCACCTGGGCGGCGGAAATGTCCAGGTGGGTGCAGGCGCGGGCGCGGTGCGGGCCCATGACGGAGATCAGCACGCCCTCGGCCGCAGCCCGCCGGGCCAACTCGGTGGCGTCATAGCCAGCGGCCGACGTGTCGATATACACGAGGTTGGTGTCCGGGGTTGCGACCGACAGCCCTGGAACCTGCGCCAACCCTCGCGCCAATTCTTGCGCGTTGGCGTGGTCCTCCGCCAGGCGGTCAATATGATGGTCCAGGGCGTAAAGGCAGGCGGCGGCGGATATCCCAGCCTGCCGCAACGAGCCGCCGAGCCGCTGCTTCCACCGCCAAGCTGCCCCGATGAACTCCGCCGAGCCGGCGAGCACGGCCCCGAGCGGAGCGCCCAGCCCCTTGGTGAAATCCAGCCAAACCGAGTCGTACTTGGCGACCATGTCCTGCACCGGCACGCTGGCCGCCACCACGGCGTTCATCAGCCGCGCGCCATCCATGTGCGTCGCCATGCCATGGGCGTGCGCCACGTCGGCCACGTCGTTCAGGCGGTCCAGCGGCCAAACCGCGCCGCCAGCCAGATTGGCGGTTTGCTCCACCGCCACAACGGTTTGCGGTGGAGCGTAGCGGCTGGGCGTGCGGATGGCGGCGAACAACTCGGCCGGGCCGAACTGGCCGTTGGCACCGGGCAGCCCAAGCACCATGGCGCCCGCCAGCGCGCCCACTGCCCCGCCCTCGCTGGTGATGATGTGTGCGGTGTGATGCGCCAGCACTTCGTCGCCCGGGCGGCACAGGGTGAGCAACGCGATCTGGTTGCACATGGTCCCGCTGGGCAGGAACATGGCCGCCTGTTTGCCGAGCATGGCCGCCATCCGCTCGCATAGGGCGATGACGGTCGGGTCGTCGCCATGCTGCTCGTCGCCGACCTCTGCGTCCATCATGAAGGCGCGCATACCCGGGGTTGGTTTGGTCTGCGTGTCGGAATAGAGGTTAATCCGGACTGGAACGGGCGAGCGGAACGTCGGCGGGGCAAAGCTCATCATCCGTTCACTCAACCTTTCGCTGGCACCGGGGTCACCGCCATGGTGGCCGTGGGGCGGCCATAGACGTCGCGCGCCCGCTTCAGGAACGCGTTGACCATGGCTTGGACCGCCTGGTTGAAGACCACGCCGATCGCTGCCTGCAACATACGGCTGCGGAATTCGAAATCGACGAAGAAATCGACCCGGCAGCCATTCTGGGCCGGTGCAAACGACCACTGGTTGTTGAGGTAGCGGAACGGGCCATTCTCGTAGCGCACTTGCACGGTTCGCGGCCGTTCGAGCTGGACCCGGCTGGTGAACGACTCGCGGAACGGGCCGAACCCAATCGTCAGGTCTGCCACCAATTCCGTCTCTGTCTTCGTTTTGACGCGCGACTGGGCGCACCAGGGCAGGAACTCGTGGTATCTGCCGACATCGGCCACCAGGTCATAGATCTGCTCGGCCGTATAGGGCACCAGCTTGTGCTCGGCGTGAGTGGGCACCTAGCGAACCTCGACCGGCCGGGCCGCTGACCCAGCCTGGCGCGCGGCGCGTAGGGCGGCGAAGTCGCTATCCGCGTGGTAGGAGGATCGCGTCAACGGCGTGGCGCTGACCATAAGGAAGCCCTTGGCGCGCGCCAGGCTGGCGTAATCGGCAAATTCCTCAGGGGTCACGAACCGGTCCACCGCAGCGTGCCTGGGCGTGGGCTGCAGGTATTGACCCAGGGTGAGGAAATCCACATCGGCCATCCGCATGTCGTCCATCACCTGCATGATCTCGCCCTTTGCCTCCCCCAGGCCCACCATCAGGCCAGACTTGGTGAAGATGCTCGGATCAAGCGTTTTCACGTGGTCAAGCAGGCGGAGTGACTGGAAGTAACGCGCGCCGGGCCGGATGGTGGGGTAGAGCCGAGGCACGGTTTCGAGATTGTGGTTGAACACGTCTGGGCGGGCAGCAACCACCAGTTCGGCCGCACCAGGTTTGCGCAGGAAGTCCGGCGTCAGTACCTCCACCGTCGTCCCGGACGCTGCCGCACGGATGGCGCAGATCACGGCGGCGATGTGCGCGGCGCCGCCATCGGGCAAGTCGTCCCGGTCCACCGAGGTGATCACCACGTGACGCAAACCGAGCGTGGCGACGGCTTCGGCCACGCGCTGCGGCTCGCTCGCGTCCAGCGCCTCCGGCTGGCCGGTGCGCACGTTGCAGAAAGCGCAGGCGCGGGTGCAGGTATCCCCCATGACCATCATGGTGGCGTGGCGCTGCGACCAGCATTCACCAATGTTAGGGCATGCCGCTTCCTCGCACACCGTGACCAACCCGTGCTCGCGCATCAGCGCACGGGTCTCCTGGTAGATCGGATGGGACGGCGCCCGCACGCGGATCCAGTCCGGCTTGCGCAGCGCCGGGGTGGCGACACGGTTGGCTTTCTCGGGATGGCGGACGACGCCGCCGGCACGATGGTCTATCAGGACGCGGGTGGACATGATTGAGGTGGGAACCCCTTGGGCGGGCAGACGGGCGCACCCGACAAGTGGCGTCCGGAGCGCCGGAGGTCAAGCCATGCTTGGGGCGCTGGCCGTTGCAGGGGGATGGCAAGCTTTGGTAAGTGGGCCGGTCACTTCACCCGCTTGCGGCGGATGGCCGTCGCTTGCGGCAATGCAGGGGACACTGGCGCGGCGGCGCCCGCCAGCGAGCGCAGCAAAAGCTGCCAAGCCCGCACCTCCATCTCGCCGAACGTCACGCTCGCGAACCGCCTTGCCGCCACCGTTACATGCAAGCGCGTTGCGCTCAGCACGGCCTCGGCGGCCGCGATCTCGCACAGCACCACGCGCCACACGCCGTCCTCCAATTCCGCGGGCCGCGGCAGCGTCACCACGAACCCGGCGTCCGGCGGGGAGCCGGCAAATGCCTCCGCC